>CADEFD010000168.1:1402-11235 GCA_902826515.1 uncultured Acidobacteriota bacterium | reverse complement strand
CCGCTCGGCGGCGTGCCGCCGCTCAGCGGCTACTTCATGGACGACAACGCCTACAGCCGCGAGGGCGACGCCTTCTGGGTACGCGGCGAGAGCCGGGCCGACATCATGCTGCGCGCGCCGGCGCCGATGACCGCGACGCCCGAGGGCGATCGGGCCCGGGCGCTGCGCGTGCCGCAGATGGAGATCACGCTCGAGACCGGGCCGAAGCCGAACCGCATCACCGTGCGCACGGCCGCGGTCGTGCAGGTCGTGGACGTGCCGGCCAACGACCGCCGCACGATCGTCGTGCCGATGGGCGAGGGACTGCCGTACAAGCCGTATCCGGAGAATCCGACCAACTACGTCTACGCGCTCTCGATTGAAAGTGCGACCGGCTTCATTCCGCTCTTCGAGGGCGGCGGCCGCGACAACCGCTTCCTCGGCATCTTCGTGCGGCTGACGCCGCGCTACGAGTAGCGAGCGGCGATGCGCGTCCTCGTCGTCACCTCGAGCCCGCCCTTCATCGAAGGCGGCCACCTGGTCATCGCACGCGATCTCGTCGGCGCCTGCCGCGCCGCCGGCCACCAGGCCGACCTCATCGTGACGCCGCAGAACCGCTTCGGCCGCCAGGGCGCGGCCTACCTTGCGGCGTGGCTGACCGACGTCGGCGTGGCGGCCGATGGCGCGAAGGTCGATCAGGTGGTGAGCCTGCGGTATCCCGCCTTCGCCGTGCGGCATCCGCGACATACGTGCTGGCTCAACCACACGATGCGCGAGTACTACGACCTCTGGCCGCGCTTCAGCGCGTCGCTGTCGTGGAAGAACACGATCAAGGAATCGATCCGACGCGTGGCCGTGCACCAGGCGGACGCCCACTTCCTGCACCGCGGCGTGTCGCGCCGCTTCACCATCTCGGCCACCGTGCAGGCACGGCTGGGCCGCTGGGGCGCCATCGACGCCGAAGTGCTGCATCCGCCGGCGCCCGATCGCCCCTACCGCTGCGATCGCTACGGCGACTACATCTTCGCCGTGTCGCGGCTCACCGCGCTCAAACGGTTCGATCTGCTGCTCGAGGCCCTGGCGCAGCCGCACGCGCAGGGTGTGCGCGCCGTCATCGCCGGCGACGGGGAAGAGCGCGGCCGGCTGCTCGATCAACGGCGCCGCCTCGGCCTCGAATCGCGCGTCGAGTTCGTGGGCCGCCTGTCGGACGCGGAGATGCTCGACCACTACGCGCGGTGCCGCGCGGTGGCGTTCCTGCCCTTCGATGAAGACTATGGCTTCGTGACGGTCGAGGCGTTCGCTTCGGGCAAGCCGGTCGTGACCTGTGCCGACAGCGGCGGCCCGACCGAACTCGTGACCGACGGCGTCACCGGACGCGTCACCGCGGCCACGCCATCGGCCGTGGCCAGCGCCCTGGCCGGGCTCATGGACGATCCGGCGGCGGCCGAACGCATGGGCACAGCGGCCCGCGCCCGCGGCGCGCGGCTCACGTGGCCGGCGACGGTCGCACGCCTGCTCGGCACCGCGCTAGACTGAGACGTCGCCATGGGCTACCGCACGCCGCTCGAATCCCGCGTCGCCAAGCAGGTCACGCGCGCCATCACCGATTACGGCATGATCGCCGACGGCGATCGCGTCATGGTGGGGCTGTCGGGCGGCAAGGACAGCTGGGCCCTCATCCAGATTCTCGACGTGCTGCAGAAGCGCGCGCCGATCGACTTCTCGATCGTCGCCGTCACGGTGGACTCCGGCTACAAGGACTACAAACACGGTCTGATCACCGAGGCGTGCAAGTCGCGCGGCTGGGAACTGCGCATCGAGCACACGACCATCGGCGAGCAGATGGACGACATCCTCGATGCCGGCGACACGCCGTGTTCGCTCTGCGCGCGGCTGCGGCGCGGCGTGCTCTACCGCGTGGCCGACGAGGTCGGCGCCACCAAGATCGCGCTCGGCCATCACCTCGACGACTTCGTCGAGACCCTGCTGCTGAACGTGTTCTTCGCCGGCGCGCTCATGGCGATGCCGGCGCGGCTCGTCTCCGACAGCGGCCGACACGTCGTCATCCGGCCGCTCGTCTACGTGACGGAAGCCGATGCGCGCGCCTACACGCAGGAGAGCGCGCTGCCGGTCATCGGCTGCTGCTGCCCGGCCTGCGGCGACCTCAGCCTGCAGCGCCAGCGCATCAAGCGCCTCATCATGGAACTCGAGCGCGAACATCCGCAGGTGAAGGCGTCGATGCTCAAGGCGCTCACCAATGTGAAGCCGCGGCACCTGCTCGATCGCCGGCTGCACGGCGACGTCGCGGCCGCTGCCGCCGGCGACGCCCCGGCTGCGCCCGAGGTGCCCTTCGCCCAGCTCCTCGCCCTCAGGACGCGCTAGTGCGGACGGGACGCCTGTAGATGCGCGCCGTTCTGCAGCGGGTGCGGCATGCGCGGGTCGAGGTGGACGACCGCGTGGTCGGCGCCATCGGTGCCGGGCTGCTGGTGCTCGTGGGCGTCGAGCGCGGCGACGGCCCGGACGACGTCGCCCACATCGCCGGCAAGATCCGCGACCTGCGCATCTTCGATGACGACGGCGGCGAGGACGGCAAGGTGCGCATGAACCGCGCCGTCGGCGACATCGGCGGCGCCGTGCTCGTGGTGTCACAGTTCACGCTCGCCGCCGACTGCCGCAAAGGGCGGCGTCCGTCCTTCGATCACGCGGCCCCGCCGGATGAGGCGCGCCGTCTCTACGAAGACGTCGTGACGGCGCTGCGCGCCGCCGGGCTGCCGGTCGAAACCGGTGAGTTCCAGGCGTTGATGCGCGTCACCCTCGAGAACGACGGACCGGTGACCTTCGTGCTGGAGAGCCGGCGCGCGTGACGCCCTCGGCCCGGCTCACCGTGCTCGCGCTCGCGACCCAGGGCGGCCTGGGCGTGGCGGCGCTGGTGGCCGCGCGCACCGCGGGTGTGCCCGTGCGCTGGGGGCTCGATCGGCCGGTCACGGGCCTGGCCGCGGGGTTGGCCGTGGCGGGGCTGCTCGCCGCTGCGAATTACCGCTGGCTCCACGCGCCAACCGGTGTCTTCACCCGCGTCCGCACGGCCGTGGATGAAGTGCTCGTGCCCACGTTTGCCAGCCTCTCGACGCCACAGATCGTGGCCGTCTCGATCGCCGCAGGCGTCGGCGAGGAGCTCTTCTTCCGCGGCTGGCTGCAGGCGGTCGTGGGCTGGCTCCCGGCCTCGCTCGCCTTCGGGCTGGCCCACGTGGCCGGAGCCCGCATGCTGGCCTTCGGCGTCTGGGCCACGGGGATGGGCGCCGTGCTCGGCGGCCTGGCGATCGGCACGGGCGGCCTGCTCGCGCCGATGACGGCGCACGCGTGTTACGACGTGCTGGCGTTTCAGTATCTGGGCGCGGCCGCGCGGCGGCGCGCGGGTCAAGGGGTGTGAACGTGGACGGACGACGACGGATTCAATGGGGCGGCGTGGCGGTGGCGGCGGGCCTGTGCCTGCTCGCGGCGGCGCCGGCCGGCGCGCAGCAGCGGCCACTCGTCACCGAGGACCCGCAGACCATCGGCGCCGGGCAGGTGCTGCTCGAAACGGGCATCGACTGGATGCAGGGCATCACGTTTCCGATTTCGGGCCTGCGCGGCGATCTCGTGTCGGGACCGACCATCGGGCTGAGCGTCGGGGTCGGACCGATCGCCGAAATTCAGATCGACGGCAGTCCGTACCGTCAGCTCCGCATCACCGAACGCCGCGAGGCGCCGCTGTCCGCGCTCCTGTCGGTGGACGGGACGACCACGTCGGCGGTCGACGACTTCATCATCGCGACGAAACTGCGCCTCCTGAACGAGGGCCGCGGACGTCCGGCGATCGGCCTGCGTTTTGCGACCCGGCTGCCCAACGCCTCGAACGAATCGGGACTGGGCCACGACACGACCGACTTCTTCGCCTCGTTCCTCGTCGGCAAGACGGTGGCCCGCGTGCGCTGGGTCGCGAATGCCGGCGTGGCCATCGTCGGCGACCCGGTGGTGGCGGCGCGGCAGGAGGACCTGCTGACGTTCGGCATGTCACTCGCCGCGCGGCTCGGCCGCGGGTTCGAGCTCGTGTCGGAATACAACGGCCGCATGAATCTCGCGGCCAGTTCGCCCGTGCCAGGCACCGAGAACCGCGGCGTGGCCCGCGCCGGCCTTCGCTTCTCGCGCGGCCGCGCGCGGCTCGACGCCGCGGCGCTCGTCGGCGCCACCTCCACCGATCTCGACCTCGGCGCGACGGCCGGCCTCACCTGGGTCTTCCGCGCGTTCCGGATGCCATGACCATGCAGATCACCAAGGCCCACGCCTACGGCAACGACTTCCTGTTCGCGCACCGCGACGACGTGCACGGTCACGACGCGGCGGCGCTGTCGCGCACGCTGTGCGCGCGCCACACCGGCATCGGCGGTGACGGCCTCATCCTGTACTCGTTCACGCCGGCCGGCGCGACCATGCGGCTCATCAACGCCGATGGCAGCCCGTCGGAACTCTCGGGCAACGGGCTGCGCTGCCTGGCCGCGCTCGTCATCCGCGACCGGGAACGTCGCGGCGGCGCCCCGGATGGCGTCTCGACCGAGGTCGTGGCCGATACCGACGCCGGCGAGCGGCGGCTCGTGCTGACCTCGCGCGCCGGCGATCGCTACATGTTCACCGCGGCGATGGGGCAGCCCACGAACCTCCGGCAGGAGACGCTGGAGGTGGCGGGTGAGTCGCTCGTCGTCGCCACGCTCGGCATTGGCAACCCGCAGTGTGTGACGCTGCTGCCGGCGCTGCCGGACCGGGCGCGGTTCGAGCGGCTCGGTCCGGGCCTCGCGACGCATGCGCGGTTCCCGGCCGGGACGAACGTGGAGTTCGCGGTCGTCGAGGCGCCATCGCGCGTCAACATCCTCATCTGGGAACGCGGTGTGGGGCCCACCGAAGCCTCGGGGACCGGCGCCTGCGCCGCCGCGATCACGGCGATGCAGTTCGGCGGGGCGGCGCGCGACGTGGAAGTGGTGTCGCCGGGCGGCACGCAGCGTGTCGCATGGCGTGACGACGGCGTCCATCTCACCGGCTGGGCCGAGATCCTCTTCGACGCGACCTGGAAGCCCTAGGCGGCGTCCGTCGCGGAAGTTGCGACGCCTGCCGCGGCGGAGTGCCGCCGAACCTGCGATCGGACGGGTTTACCGGCGGCCGCGCGCCTTCTTCGGTGGTGGCGGCGTGAGGCTCTCGAGCGCCGCCTCGAGCGCGGCGGTCTGCCCGCGCACGGTGTCGAGCGCCGCGAGTTCGCCCCGATCGACGGCCGCCCGCGTAGCCGCGAGCCGCTCGAGCGCCGCCTTCACCTGGCCGTCCACTCGCCGCCTCGTGGCGGCTGGCACGCGCTTCGCTTCATCGCCGGCGAGTGCGGCTTCCACGCGGTCGATGAGCGCGGCGAACCGGTCGAGCGTTTCGTCGGCGGCCAGGCGCGCCGTCACGCGGCCATCGGCGGCTGCCTTGGCGGCCGCCTGCGCCTTCGTGTTGGCGTCGAGGGCGTGGCCGAGCGCGGCGCGGTAGTCGCCGGCGGTCACATCCGCGTGGGCGCGGGCCAGTGTGGCTTCGGCCGCCGCCAGCTCGTCGCGGGCGAACTCGGCGGCGCCGGCGGCCCTGGCGGCGTCGATGCCGCCTTGGGCGAGCGACAGTTCCTTCGTGGGCGGGGCGGCGCAGGCCGCCGCCATCACGACCACGGCGACGAGCACGGCAAGAGACGGGCGGACCGGCACGGGCATGCGGGCGAAAGTATACCGGACCCCTCGCCGCCGTTCGGGAGGCGGGGATGCGGAACCACCCACACGAACAGCCGGCGGCGCCGGAGGCCCGGGCGCGCGTCACTCCGGCGGGCCTGGCGGCGCTCGCGCCGCGCGACCGGCCGCGCGAGAAGCTGCTGCATGCCGGCGCCGCGACGCTCGGCGACAACGAACTCGTGGCGGTGTTGCTCGGCACGGGGCAGCGCGACCGCGACGCGCTCGCCGTGGCGGCCGACCTGCTTGCGGCGATCGGCGGCGTGAGCGGTCTCGGCCGGCATGCCGCCGAACGGCTCACGCGCGCCCCGGGCGTAGGCCCCACGCGCGCCGCGCGCCTGCTGGCGGCCGTGGAACTCGGGCGGCGGGCCCTGGCCGGGCCGCGGCTCCCGCGGCCGCGCCTCGCCTCGCCCACGGCCGTGGCCGGTTACCTGCTGCCCGATCACGCCGGCCATCCGGAGGAGCGCTTCGGCGTGCTGCTGCTCGACACGAAACACCGCGCCATCCGCGCCGTGCCGATCTCGCGCGGTACGCTCGATGCGAGCCTGGTGCATCCGCGCGATGTGTTCCGCGCCGCGGCCGATCACGCGGCCGCCGCCGTCGTGCTCTTTCACAACCACCCGTCGGGTGACCCGGCGCCGAGTGTGGACGACGTGCAGCTCACGCGCCGCCTGGTGGAGGCCGGCGAGCTCATGGGCATCGCCGTGCTCGACCACGTGGTGCTCGGGGATGCCTGCTGGCACAGCCTGCGTGAATCGACGCCGGGCCTCTTCCGCCGCTGACTGCCGGACCCGGCGGGTCCCGCGGCCGCGGGGAATGGAGTACGCTTGGTGGTTCAGTTCACGCCACCATGAAGGTCCTCTACTTCGACTGTTTCGCCGGCGCCGCCGGCGACATGATCCTCGGCGCGCTCGTCGATGCCGGCGTGCCGATCGAGGCGCTGCAGCAGGCGCTTGGATCACTCGCGGTCGAAGGGTGCGAGGTCACGGCCGACCGCGTGGTGAAACACGGCATCCGCGCCACGAACTTCCGCGTGCACGACGGAGTGGCGGCCGGATCCGCCGGAGGGGCGGCGCCGGCACACGGGCACTTCCACCTGTCTGAGATCCGCGCGGCCATCGAACGGTCGGCCCTCAGCGTGCCCGGCAAGGTGCGGGCGAACCGCCTGTTCACCCGCCTGGCGGAAGCCGAGGCCGCCATCCACGGATCGACCCCCGAGCAGGTGCACCTGCACGAGGTCGGCGCGCTCGATTCGATCATCGATATCGTCGGCGCCGTCTTCGCGCTCGAATATCTCGCGCCCGATCGTATCGTCGTCTCGCCGATGAACGCCGGCGGCGGCATGGTGCGCACGGCGCACGGTCTGTTCCCCGTGCCGGCGCCGGCGACGCTGCGCCTGCTCGGCGACGCCCCCGTCTACGCGAGCGGCCTGCCGTTCGAGCTCCTCACGCCCACCGGCGCGCTCGTGCTGACCGACTACGCCACGAGTTTCGGCCCGCTGCCGACGATGCGCGTGCACGGCATCGGCTACGGCGCCGGCGATCGCGATCTGCCCGACACGCCGAACGTGCTGCGCGTGCTCGTCGGCGAGATGGACGAGGCCGCGCCGGCGATGCGCGTGGCGGTGCTGGCCTGCGAGATCGACGACATGAACCCGCAGATCTTCGGCGCGCTCATGGACCGGCTCTACGCGCGCGGCGCGCTCGAGGTCTTCTACCAGCCGGTGCAGATGAAGAAGAACCGCCCCGGCACGCTCATGACCATCGTGTGCCGTCCCGATGACCGGCGCGCGCTCACCGATCTCGTCTTCGCCGAGACGACCACCATCGGCGTGCGCCATCAGGAGATGGCGCGCGAGTGTCTCGATCGCGAACTCGTTCCGGTGCCGACACCGTGGGGCGAGGTGCGCATCAAGGTGGCGCGCCAGGCCGGCCGCGTGCTGAACGCCCAGCCGGAGTTCGACGACGTCGCGCGGCTCGCCGCCGCCCACGACGTGCCCATCAAGGATGTCCACGCCCAGGCGCAGAAAGCCTGGCTGGACAGGCGAGACTGAGCGCGGCCACAGCCGCGACCATCCCGGGCCCCGAGCTCCGGGCCCCGAGCCCCGACATGAAATATTTTCTGACCACCGCCATCGACTACGTGAACAGCCGGCCGCACCTCGGCACGGCCTACGAGAAGATCACGGCCGACGTCATCGCCCGCTACCACCGGCTGAAGGGTGACGACACCTGGTTCCTGATGGGGAACGACGAACACTCGCAGAACGTCTTCAAGCGCGCGCAGGAGCAGGGCAAGGACCCGCTGGCCTACTGCGACGAGATGGAGCAGGCGTTCCGCGAGACGTGGGCCGGCCTCGACATCTCGTTCGACGACTTCATCCGCACTACCGACCGCCGCCGCCACTTCCCGGCCGTGCAGGCGATGGCGCAGGCCTGTCTCGACAACGGCGACATCTACGAGGGCACCTACGAAGGCCACTACTGCGTGGGCTGCGAGGAGTTCAAGCCGGAGAAGGATCTGGTCGAGGGGCTGTGCCCGATCCACAAGACGAAACCCGAGTGGATTCGCGAGAAGAACTGGTTCTTCCGCCTCTCGAAGTACCAGCAGCCGCTGCTCGACCTCTACGCGCGCCAGCCGTCGTTCATCGAGCCCGAGGTGCGCCGCAACGAGATCCTGCGCTTCGTCGAGGGCGGCCTCGAGGACCTGTCGATGAGCCGGGCGGGGCAGTCGTGGGGCATTCCGCTGCCGTTCGATCCGAAGAGTGTCGTCTACGTGTGGTTCGACGCGCTCATCAACTACGCGGCGGCCGTGGGCCTCGGCTGGGACCAGGCACGTTTCCAGTCGCGGTGGCCCGCCGACCTGCACATCGTCGGCAAGGACATCACGCGGTTCCACTGCGTGATCTGGCCGGCCATGCTCATGAGTGCGAAGCTGCCACTGCCGGGGCAGGTCTTCGGCCACGGCTGGGTCTTCTTCAAGGGCGAGCGGATGAGCAAGTCGCTCGGCAACATCGTCGATCCGCTCGATGCCGCCAAACGGTTCGGACCCGACCCGCTGCGGCTGTACCTCACGAAGGAAGTGCCGTATGGCGCCGACGGCGACTTCACGTGGGAACGTTTCGAAGAGAAGTACAACGCCGACCTCGCCAACAACCTCGGCAACCTCGTGAACCGCGTGGCGTCGATGAGCGAACGCTACCGGCAGGGTCAGCTGCCGGGCTCGCATGCGGCGTTCGAGCCGCTGGCGACCACCGCGGAGGCGTCGCTGATGGCCTACCGGGACGCGATGGAACGCCTCGCGCTGCACGATGCGACGGCGGCAGCGTTCCGGCTGATCAGCGCCACCAACGAGTTCGTGGCCAGCCAGCAGCCATGGGCGCTCGCAAAGGACCCCGCGAGAGCGGGACAGCTGACCGGAGTCCTGTACGACGCGGCTGAAGCCGTCCGGATCGCTGCCGTGCTGCTGTTGCCGGTGATGCCGAAATCCGCCGCCGAGATCCTGCATCGAATGGGGGACCATCGCCCGGCCGCCGACCTTCGTCTGGATGACGCACGTTGGCGGACTGCGGCGGACAAGCAGATTCTGAACACCGGGGCCCTGTGGCCCCGGATCGAAGACAAGGGAGCCATTGTCGTGAGCGAGACCCCCACCCCCGAAACCTCGACCCCCGCGGCGCCGGCCGCGCTCGCCAATGTCGTGACGCCCGAGGCGCCGGCGGCGGCCGCCCCGGCCGCTGTAGCGGCCACGCCCGAGGCCTACATCACCATCGACGACTTCATGAAGGTCGAGCTCCGCGTGGCGAAGATTCTCGCCGCCGAGCGCCTGCCGAAGTCGAAGAAGCTGCTCAAGCTGTCGGTGGACGCCGGCGAACCCACGCCGCGCACGATCCTCGCCGGGATCGCGGAGAGCTACGAGCCCGAGGCCGTCGTGGGCCGTTCGATCGTGATCGTGGCGAACCTGGCGCCGCGGCCGATGATGGGCCTGGTGTCGCAGGGCATGGTGCTCGCCGCGAGCCTCGACGGCGGCCCGGCCATGCTGCTGAACCCCGATCCGGCCGTGCCCGGCACCCGCGTGCGGTAG
>CADEFD010000168.1:0-1302 GCA_902826515.1 uncultured Acidobacteriota bacterium | reverse complement strand
ATGATCGATAGTCACTGCCATCTCGCCGGCGAGGAGTTCGTCGCCGATCTCGACGCCGTCGTCGCGCGTGCGCGGGCGGCCGGGCTCGAGAAGCTGCTCGTCATCGTGGCGGCCGAAGACGACGCCGAATGGGCGCGGGCCCAGGCGCTTGCGGCAACCTGGGACGGCATCGACCTCGCGACCGGCATCCATCCGCACCACGCGCACCTCTTCGCCGCCGATCCGGCGGCGGCCGCGGCGCTCGTGGCGCGGCGGCTCGACGCCTGGCCGGCGGTGCGGGCGATTGGCGAGATCGGGCTCGACTACCACTACGACTTCTCGCCCCGCGATGTGCAGCAGGCCGTCTTCGCCGCGCAGCTCGCCCTGGCGCAGCAGCGGGGGCTGCCGGTGGCCATCCACACCCGCGAGGCCGAGGCCGATACGCTGGCGGCCATCACCGCCGCACAGGGCGCGGCGCCCCTTCGCGGTGTGTTCCACTGCTTCACGGGGGATGCGGCGACCGCGGCGCGCGCCGCCGCCACCGGGTTTCATCTGTCATTTGCCGGGATCCTGACCTTCCCGCGCGCCGTCGAACTCAGGGAGGCGCTGCGGGAGGCGCCCCTCGACCGTCTGCTGGTCGAAACCGACGCGCCGTACCTCGCGCCGGTGCCGCATCGCGGCAAACGCAACGAACCGGCGTGGGTGCAGACCACGCTCGAGGTGGCGGCACGGGAGCGGGGCATGACGGTCGAGGATCTGGGCCGGGTGGTCCGGCGCAACTACGAGGGGCTGTTCAGCCCGCAAACGCACGTCGCACAAGCACTAAGCTCCGATGCCGCGCGTTGACACCGGCACGAGCGCTATGGTCGAATTGTCCGGTTCGAGTCCCGCCGTGTCGAAGACGACTCTCGATTTGATTCAACTGTTCGAGCCCGTGCGCGCCGACCTCGTCGAGGTCGAGCAGGAATACCTGCGCCAGGTCGAATCGAAAGTCGGGGTCATTCCCCAGATCGGCGCCTACATCCAGCAGAGCGGCGGCAAGCGCGTGCGCCCGGCCCTGCTGCTGATGGCAGCCCGGTTGTGCGGCTACACAGGGCCACGGGCCATCCTGAACGCCGCGGTGGTGGAGTTCATCCACACCGCCACCCTCGTCCACGACGACATCATCGACGATGCCGAAACCCGCCGCGGGCAGAAGGCCGTGCATTCGCGCTGGGGCAACGACGTCACGGTGCTCGCCGGCGACTTCCTCTACATCAAGTCGATGGCGATGGCGCTCACGCAGGACACGCTCGACGTCGTGCGCCTGCTCTGCGACATCAC
>CADEFD010000167.1 GCA_902826515.1 uncultured Acidobacteriota bacterium | reverse complement strand
GCGTCTGGTCGTGGCCGCGCCGTTCGTCACGCCGCCAGGATTCGGCGTGTTCTAGGGCCGGGCGCGCCCTCGGCCGCCTCTTGCGTGGCGCCGGCGCCGGCGCGACAATCGGTCGACGCGGAGCCCCGCCCTCAGCTCCGCCGGAGGTAGGCCATGACGCCTGCACGCCGGCTCTCGTTCGTTCTGCTCGGGGTGATCCTGCTGGCCCGTCCGGGCTTCGCACAATACGCCGAGATTCCCTGGCCGCTCCCGACCGGTGCCCGTAGTTTCTTCGGGTTCAACTCGGAGGAGCCGATTCGCGCGGCGACCCAGATCGGCCGCCGGCTCTTCATCGGCGGACGTTTCACCGATCTCGGCACGCCCACCGGCGGCGCCGCCGTAGTGGACACGCTCGGCGTGCTGCGTCCGCAGGCGTTCCCCGTGGTCGGCGGTGAGGTGTCGCAGATCGCCGCCGACGGCGTGGGTGGCTGGTTCCTGTCCGGCACGTTCACGAGTGTGGGCGGGCGTCCAATCGCCGGCTTCGCGCGCGTGGCGCCTGACCGGTCGGTGGACGAGCGATTCCGTCTGGTCCTGAACGGCGGCATCCGCCGCCTCGCGGTCGCGCACGGCCGCGTGTATCTCATCGGCGACTTCACTTCAGTGAACGGCGCCGCGCGCCAGGGCGTGGCGGCCCTCGATGCCGCGACGGGAAGTCTCACCGCCTGGGGCGCGGGGTTCGACCCGCAAGGGCGCGCACTGACGTCGCTCGCGGTGTCGTCCATCGGCGTCTACGTCGCCGGGCTGCGAGTCGATCCGTACGGCAGCCGGCTCTGGGGCTTCGACGCCTCGAGTGGCCGCGTGCTGTTCGCGAAGAACTCCAACCCGATCGGCGCGCTGGCGGCTTCCTCGGCGCGCGTGTACGTGGGCGGCGGCGGCTACCAGCGGCCTCTATGGGCGATCGATCCCCTCACCGGCGACGACGACACGAGCTGGCAGCCTGACATGCAGTTCCAGTTGGTGTCCGGAACTTACGGCGACTACACGTCGATCAACGCCATGCTGCTCGACGGCGGCCGTCTCTACTTCGGCGGGCGATTCGTGAGCACCACGGGACGGGTCAATCTCACCGCCGTGGATGCCACGACCGGAGAGCGAGTCCCCTGGCGGCCTGAATCGCAGGGGGCCCTTTCGCTGGCGCTCACGCGGGTCGGGCCGTACATCGCCGCAGTCTCCAACGGCGGCACGCTCGCGGTGTTCGACACGAATGCCGGCGCGACGGTGCCATTCACGCCCGGGGTCGTCGGCGCCATCGCCGCCGTGGCCGCGGCGCCTGAAGGTCTGGTGCTCGGCGGCGGCTTCAGCGGCGGCGGCGCCGTGCCGCGTTCGCGCCTGGCGTCGGTGGATCTCGATACACACGCGCTCGAGCCGTGGACGTCGGCCATGGTGTTCACCGACCCGGATGAACAGATCGGGGAGCTGACCACCGATGGCACGTGGCTCTTCGCGCGCTCGGAGGGGACCTACGGGCAATTCGACGTGCGCGTCGCGAAGATCGATCCGGCGAGCGGCGCGGTGGTCGCGGAGCGCACGTTCCAGGCCGGCTTCGGCGCGATGCGTGTGGCCGGCGGCGAGATCGTCGTCGGCGTCTCCGGTGTCCCCGCGGGCACCTCGCTCGGCGTCATCACGATCGCCGACTGGTCGTACCGGGTCCTGCCGGCGACGTTCACCGGTGGCGGCGGTATCAGTGTGTCGGTTGACGGCAATACGATCTACACCGGCGGGCAGTTCACCGCGGTGAACGGCCAGTCCCGCGCCGGCCTCGCGGCCTTCGACCTGACGACCGGCGCGCTCCTGCCGTGGCAACCCGTGGTGGACGCGACGCCGGTCGTGGTGCGCGCGGCGGCGGGACGCGCCTGGATCGGCGGCATCTTCTCCAGGGTGAGCGGTCAGCGCCGACGTGGCCTGGCCGAGGTGGACGCGGTCACCGGCGCGGTCACTCCGTGGAACCCGGACGTCCTTGGTGTCAGCGAGGGCGGCTACTCGTATGGCGGGATTCGCGACCTTGCCATCGGCCCTGATGGTCATCTGTATGCGGCGGTCGGGTCGCCGTTCCCCTCTTTCAGCGGCCCAGTCACCGGCCGGCCCACCGTGGGCGGACAGGCCACAGGCGCCACGGCGGCGTTCTCGATGGCCACGGGGCAGCGCCTGCCGTGGACGCCGACTCGCGCGGGCATGCTCGCCGTGCTGCCCGACTGCCTCGTGACCTTCGGCGGGTGCCTCCCGCGGTCGCCCGCTCCGCCGTCCGCGCTGCAGATGACGCAGGCCAACGGCACGACGACGCTGTCGTGGACGCTGCCGCCGTCGTCGGCGCGTACCGGCGTACGTCTCGACGTCTCGGCGACAGAAGGCCGTCCGCCGCTGCTGACACTGGACCTGCCGGCGAATCAGACGACGTTCACGGCCACGGCGCCTCCCGGCAGTTACGCCGTGCGCGTGCGCACGCTCGAAGGGCTTGTCGCCAGCATCCCGACCGCGGACGTGACGTTCTCGGCCGGACCACCCGTGCCGGGCGCGCCACTCGATGCCACCGTCGTCGCCGATGGCCCGCGGGTGACGTTCCGCTGGCAGCCGCCGTCCACCGGCGCGCCGCAGCAGTATCTGCTCGAAGGCGGCACGAGTGACGGGCGGAACGACATCGGGGCGCTGCCGCTGCCAGGCACGGCCACGAGCGCGACCTTCGATCTTCCGGCCGGGATGTACTTCGCGCGGCTCGTGTCGGTGAATGGCAGCGTGCGGTCGGGCCCGGGCCGTGAACTGCTCATCGACACGCGGCCTCGCCAGAGCTGCAGTGCGCTGCCGCCGACCGGGCTTATTGCGTCGGTGAGCGGGCGCGTCGTGACCTTCTCGTGGACCCCCGGCGCCGACGGCTCCGATTCGCCCCCCACGCTCATTGCCGGCACGTCGCCCGGGGCCAGCGCCATCTACCTGGAGATGCCGGCCTACGCCACGTCGTTCTCGATCGCGGCGCCGCCGGGCACCTACTACGCGCGGCTCGGGAACGGCTGCCTTTCGCAGACGACGAGCAACGAGGTGATGGTGGTCGTGCCGTAGCGGTGGCGGCGTCGCGGGGAGGGGCATGCCGACGACGATGGGCGAGACCCGGTAGACTGGACGGGTGATCCACATCATCGGCGGCGGCCTCGCGGGCTGCGAAGCGGCGTGGCAGGCGGCCCGCGCCGGTCAGGACGTGACGCTGCACGAAATGCGGCCGGTGCGCCCGACGCTCGTCCACAAGACCGACGGACTGGCCGAACTCGTCTGCAGTAACTCGTTTCGCGGCGACAAACTCGACAACGCCGTCGGCCTCATCAAGGAAGAGATGCGGCGCCTGGACTCGGTGGTGATGGCGGCCGCCGAAGTGGCGCGCGTGCCGGCCGGGGCGGCCCTGGCCGTGGACCGCGAGGTCTTCTCGCGCGAAGTGACCGCGCGGCTCGCCACCGAGCGGCGCATCACCATCCGGCGTGACGAGGTGACGAGCGTGCCGCCGCCGGCGGCGCCTGGCGACGCGATCATCATCGCCACCGGGCCCCTGACCTCCGACGCGTTGTCGCAGTCCATCCAGGCGTTCGTCGGCGACGAACACCTCGCCTTCTACGACGCCATCAGTCCGATCGTGCTCGCCGACTCGATCGATCGCGTGAAGGTCTTCCGCCAGTCGCGCTGGGGGCGCAGCCTGCGCCGCGACACCGCGGGCGCCGGCGCCGCCCGCACGGATGCGGCCCCGGTGGCCGTGGCCGCGCCGGTCGAGGCCGACGGCCCGGCCTGCGGCGTGGACGACGGGGAAGGGGACTACCTCAACTGCCCGTTCACGAAGGCCGAATACGACGCGTTCTACGACGCCCTCGTCGCCGCCGAGTCGGCCACCGTGCACGACTTCGACAGCGTGCAGTTCTTCGAGGGGTGCCTGCCGATCGAGGTGATGGCGCACCGCGGACGCGACACGCTGCGCTTCGGCCCGATGAAACCCGTCGGCCTTGAGGATCCGCGCACCGGGCGGCGCCCGTACGCCGCCGTGCAGCTGCGTCAGGACACTCTGGCCGGCGATCACTTCAGCCTCGTCGGCTTCCAGACCCAGATCAAGTGGGCGGATCAGGCGCGGGTGCTGCGGCTGATTCCGGGCCTGGAACACGCCGAGTTCGTGCGCTTCGGCATGGTACACCGCAACACCTTCATCAACGGTCCGAAGGTGCTGCTGCCGACGTGGCAGACGAAGACGCGCCCCGACCTCTTCTTCGCCGGACAGATCTCGGGCGTCGAAGGCTACGTGGAGTCCGCGGCGTCGGGACTCATCGCCGGCCGCAACGCCGCCCGCGTCGCCCAGGGTCTCGCGCCGCTGGCGCCGCCGCGCGAGACGGCGATCGGCGCGCTGGCCTATTACGCGTCACACGCCGATCCGAAGCACTACCAGCCGTCGAACATCACCTTCGGCATCATGCCGCCGCTCGAGACGCCGCCGCGCGACAAGGCGCTGCGCAAGCAGGCGCTCGCCGAACGGGCGCTTGCCGCCCTCGACCGATGGATGCGGTAGCCGCGAAGGACGCGCTCAAGGCGTTCATCGAGTATCTGGCGCTCAATCGCCATCTGTCGCCGCACTCGGTGCGCGCCTACACCAGCGACGTCGAGCAGTATCTCGATCTCACGCGGACCGAGCGCGGCCTCAAGCGCGCCGAGCTGCTGGTGTCGCACCTCGACGGCGAGTCGGTGCGCGCGTTCGTGGTCGAACTGAACCGCGCGCAGCAGGCGCGGGCGTCGGTGGCGCGCAAGCTCTCCGGCGTGCGCGCGTTCCTCCGGTATCTCGTCCGCGACGGACTGCTCGCGCACGATCCCTCCGGCGCGGCGGTGGCGCCGAAGCTCGATCGCAAGGTGCCGCGCCACCTGAGCGAAGCCGACATGACGACGCTGCTCGAGACACCGGATGCCGCGACGCCGCTCGGCCGTCGCGACCGGGCGATGCTCGAGCTGTTCTACGCCTCGGGCCTGCGGCTCAGCGAACTCGTCGGCCTGGACCTCGAGGACGTGCACCTGCCGGCGCGCATGGTGCGCGTGCTCGGCAAGGGGGGCAAGGAGCGTCTGCTGCCATTCAACCGTTCGACGGAGCAGGCGATCCGGCAGTGGCTGCCCGACCGCGAGATGATCCGGCGCGCCCATCCGCCGGTGGCCAGGCCGTCGGCGGTACGCGGGCGGCTCGGTGAGGCTCGCGCCACCGGGCGCGGACGCGCCGACCGCAGCGGCCGCGAGCCGGTGTTCGTGAACGCGCGCGGTGGACGGCTCACCGGCCGCAGCGTGCATCGCCTGGTGACGCGCTACGTGGCCCGCTGCAGCGAGCGCACCGGCATCAGCCCGCATGCGCTGCGGCATTCGTTCGCCACGCACCTGCTGCAGCGCGGCGCCGACCTGCGGGCGATTCAGGAACTCCTCGGCCATGCGCGTCTCACGACGACGGAGCGCTACACACACGTGAACGCGACGCAGCTCAAAGAGGTCTACGCGAAGGCGCACCCGCGGGCGAAGACGTCCGAGTAGGTCAACATGCAGGGTGCCATGACGCGCGCGGCGAAGGCGGGAGCCGCGGCAGGTCTCGCGGCATTCGGGTTTGCCGTCTCAGTGGCCGGAGGGCCTGCGTTGGAGCCACGCTCGGCGCAGGTTGCGGCGGAGGCAGACGCGGGCGAGGCGCTACGGACCATCGCGCCGGCGGTCTATGCGCGGCTCATCGGCCAGGAGCGCGCGCAGGGGTTGTTCTTTCAGACGCTCGCCGCCCATCGGAGCAGCGTGGCGGAACGCGCGGTGCGGCAGCGGATGACGCGCCTGCTGGGAGACACTGCGCCGGGTGCCGGCCCCGAGGGCGAGACGGTTCCGGGGTTCGAGGCCCTCGGCCCTGGAGCCGCGCAGCTCATTCGCCGCGCGTTTGCGTTCGAACGCGAGGTGGTGGCGATCGTGGCGAGCCGCCCGCCGGCGGATCGCCGGGCCGCGCTCGATGCCGCCGTGCGGCGCTACCGGGACGGGCCGGCCGTCGGTGATGCCGCCAAGGACATGGCGATTCTCTACGACCATCCCTACACGTCGTTCGTGCCGCCGGTACCGCCCGACCGGGAGCCGCACCGTGAGCTGCGCTATCCGACCCTGACGGGCACACTGTGGGCCGCGCGGTGGTACGGGCTGGCCGTGCTCACGCCCCTCGAAGATTTTCCGGCCGGGCCGGAACGCGATCGGGCCCTGGCGATTGTCGAGGGCCGGCTGCGCGCCAAGCTGTCGCTCGCCGACCCGCCGGACGCCCCGCCCACCGAACTGCCGCTGGCGCCGGCGATTGCGCCGGGGCTCGTCGCCACGCACGAGGGCGCCGCGTCGATCATCGACAACCTGCACATGGTGCTCGACGTGCTGGCCGACGTGCTGGTGCACCCGAAGGTGACGAGCCGTCGCGCGGCGGTGCAGGCGGTGGTCGAGCAGTTCAGCACGCGGCAGTACCGGTGCGTGCTGGTGGATGAGTGGATTGTCGTCGCGCTCCGCCACAGCATCTTCGCGCAGGGCGGTCCGGCGCTCGCCGCCATGACGGCCCGCGAACGCAATTCGTTTGCGGGCGTGCACGGCCAGCACTACGGCCCGCGGCGGCTGCCGCCGCCGTGCGATCCGTAGCCGGGGACATCGCCGCTTCGCGGTGATGCGCCCGTGCCGGCTAGTGCCCGCCGGGACGGCGGTTGCGGTACTCCGGCGTCTTGCGCAGCTCGCGCTCGAGGTCGCGCTGCGTCCAGCGGTTGCGGATCACTTCCTCGACCCAGCTGCGGGCGCCCGGATCGGGCTCGCGGTCGAACACGGCGCGGTAGGCCCGCTGCACGATGCGCTCGGCCTCGTCGCGGCTGACGCGCGCGAAGTCGAGGCGCACGCGCAGCGATGAGACGGCGTCGTTCCAGGCCTCCTGCTGCAGGTTCGAGACATCGTCGCTGAACCGGGTGGACCGGCCGCGAAAGTTGGGATCGCGGTAGACCGTGACGTCGGCGTCGCCGAAGAGGCGGATGGACGAGACGCGATCGTTCAGCCCCTCGGGCATCACGTCGTATTCGTCACCGGCCTCGACACAGAAGTAGTCGCCGCCGTAGTTGGCATTCTGGTAGAAGCAGGCGCCGGCGCGCGGCGGCCGCGGCCGGCCCCATCGCTGCGCCCAGGCCGGCGCCGCGACGGCCACGAGCGCCAGCACCACCGCCACCGTGGTGGCCTTCCGCATCCAGAACAGTCGCCGAGTCATGCCGCACCCTCCGTCCGTCGGAGCATCCTTGCGCCCCGTACCCTCACTAGCGTCAAAACAGTCCAAACCCGTCCATCCCCCCGCGCGGGGAGTCCAGAGCCCGTGCCCCGGTGCTCAGGCCACATCGGCCGGCGGCAGCATCCGCCGGCGCGGCAGCTCGATGTTGAGCGTCTTGATCTTGTAGTTCATCACCCGGGGGCTGATCGAGAGCAGTTCCGCCGCGTCCTTCTGCACCCAGTTGGCCATGCGCAGGGCTTCGGTGAGCGCCTGGCGCTCGATCTGCTCGAGGGCGATGCCGCTCGGCGGAATCCGCACCACCGACTGGTTCTCCTTCGCGCCGGGCGTCTGCACGGTGTCGCCGAGACGCAGGTCGTCGGGCATGATCTGGTGCGCTTCGGCGAGCAGGGCCGCCCGTTCGATGGCGTTCTCGAGCTCGCGGATGTTGCCGGGCCAGTTGTAGCGCGTCAGCATCTTCGCGGCTTCCGGGTTCACGCCGTCGAGCTTCTTCTTCAGCTCCTGCGAGAACTTGCGGATGAAGTGCATGGCGAGCGGCAGGATGTCTTCCTTGCGGTCGCGCAGCGGCGGTGTCTCCACCGTCACCACGTTCAGGCGGTAGTAGAGGTCTTCGCGGAAGTGGCCGGTCGAGACCATCGTCGGCAGGTCGCGATTGGTCGCGGCGATGAGGCGCACGTCCACCTTGAGGGTGCGCGTGCCGCCGAGCCGCTCGAACTCGTGTTCCTGGAGCACGCGCAGGATCTTGGCCTGCGTGCTCGGGCTCATGTCGCCGATCTCGTCGAGGAAGAGCGAGCCGCCGTCGGCCTGCTCGAAGCGGCCGATGCGCTGGCGGTCGGCGCCGGTGAAGGCGCCCTTCTCGTGGCCGAAGAGTTCAGACTCGAGCAGGTTCTCCTGCAGCGCCGCGCAGTTCACCTTGACGAAGTTGCGGCCGGCGCGCAGCGAGTTGTGGTGGATGGCGCCGGCGATGAGTTCCTTGCCGGTGCCCGTCTCGCCGCGGATGAGCACGGTCGAGTTGCTCTTGGCCACCTTGCGGACGACGCCGAGCACGCGCTGCAGCGTGTCGCTGCCGCCGATGATCTTGTCGAAGTCGTAGTTCTCCTGCTGCTCGTGGCGCAGGTAGTCGAGTTCGTGGCGCAGCCGCTTCAGCTCGAGCGCCTTCTCGACCTTGACTTCCATCTCCTCGATTTCGAACGGCTTCTGCACGTAGTCGAAGGCGCCGTTCTTCATCGCCTCGACGGCGGTCGAGACCGAGCCGAACGCGGTCATCAGGATGACCGACGAGGTGGGATGGGTGGTGCGCGTCGTGCGCAGCACGTCGAGGCCGTCGGAGCCGCCCATGCGCAGGTCGCTCACCACCACGTCGAAGTACCCGTTGTGCAGGCGCTCGATGGCGGCATTGCCGTTCGGCGCCTCTTCCACCTCGTGGCCCGCCGTGCGGAGCGCCAGGGCCAGGCCCCGCCGCAGCGCATCGTGATCGTCGGCAACCAGTATTCGGCTCATCGTCCTGCTCCTACCACACCCGCGCGTCGCCGCTCACCGGCAGCGTGACGCGGAACTTCGTGCCGGCGCCCGGCCGGCTGGTCATGTCGATGCGCCCGTCGTGGGCATCGACGATCTTGCGAACGATGGCCAGCCCCAGGCCGGAGCCCTGAGCCTTGGTCGTGAAGAACGCGCTGAAGATCTTGTCGGCGAGTTCCGGCGGCACGCCCGGACCGTTGTCGGACACCTCGACGACCACCGTGGGAATCGGGTGCAGCCCGTCGAGCGGCAGCGCGCCGTCTTCCTCGCGGGTGACCTCGCGGGCCGTGATGGCCACGGCGCCTTCGCCGTTCAGCGCCTCGTAGGCGTTGATGAGCAGGTTGGCGAACACCTGCATGAGCTGCGTCTTGTCGGCGTCGATGAGCGAGAGGTGCTCCGCCAGATCGACCGTCACGTGAACGTGGCCGCGTTTGGCCTTGCCGTCGGCCATCGTCACCGCGGCCTGAATCGCGTCGGCCACCGACGTGCGTTCCATCTGCAGGCGCACCGGCCGCACGAAGTCGAGGATCTCCTGCACGATGGCGTTGGCCATCTTGGCTTCGTTGATGATGTCGCCGACGAGCGCCGTGGCCTGCGTGTTGTCGCGCAGCTGGCGGCGCAGCAGGCCGGCCATCACCTCGATGCCGGCGAGCGGGTTCTTGATCTCGTGGGCGACGGCGGCCGCCATCTCGCCGAGGACGGCGAGGCGGTCGCGCAGACGTTCGCGTTCCTCGAGCTGCTCGACACGCGTCAGGTCCTTGAAGAACATCGCCGCGCCGATCGTCAGCCCCTCGCTGTTGCGGATGAGCGACAGCGTGTAGCCGAGCACCTTGTCGGAGGGCGTGAGCCGCAGCTCGGCGCGGTTGGGCAGGAACGCCAGCTCGTAGGCGCCGGCCAGCACGCGCACGATGGCCGGATGGGCGTGGAACACCTCGGCGAAGGGCCGGCCCATGTAATCTTCGCCGGCCGGCAGACCGAAGATGCGGCACGCCTCGTCATTGATGAGCACGAGGGCGCCGCCGCGGTCGATGGCGAGCACCCCGTTGCGCATGTGAGCGACGAGGTGCTTGAAGAACGCGTCGTCGACGAAATGGGCCGCCGCGATGGGGGCGCGGTGGGTCGTGCCCGCGCGAGAGGGGAGCGCCGTGGTCCGGGCGGGGCGGCGGGCGGCGGCAAGTTTGGGTGCAGGCATGAAACGGCTTGCCCCCGACATACGCAACTGTCGTGCCTGTCACCGTAATGACGTCCGGCTGGTGGTTCGGCGTGTCGATATGTGTAATTCTGCGAGGAGGGTCTGACGGGCCGCACCGAAACGGAGCACGACGATTACGAAATCGTCAATGGCTGTGGCGTTCAGGTGACGAAATCCGAACCTCGCCGGCCGGTCCACCGGCACGGAGTGGCACCCCGGGGCGCCGTTCAGCTCGACAGTGCGGCCTTCTTCTCTTCCGCCTCGGCCTGCAGCATTTCCCACTGCGACAGCAGGTCTCCGACCTCCCACATGAGCGTCTGGTGGCGGTCGAGGGTGGGCTTGGCAGCCGCGACGTCGTCGTAGAAGCCGGGTGCGGAAATGGCCGCTTCGACCGTTTTCACCTCGGTTTCCTTCTCGGCGATGCGGGCCTCGAGTTCGGCGATTCTGGCGCCGAGCGCCTCGAACGCGCGCTCCCGCTTCTTGCGTTCGGCGGCCTCGCGCTTGCGTTCCTCGTGGCCGGCGGCGCCGGTCTGCGTCGGCACCGGGGCCGGCGCCTTCGCGGCCGGCGTGGCGGCGTTGCTGCGGCCGCTGCCGGCCGCCGGTTTCGCCGCCGGGGCCGCCGCGGCCGTCGGCACACCACCCCCGTTGGCCTGGCTCCACAGGAACTCGGCGTAGGTACCCGGGTAGAGACGCGCCTTGCCGCCGCCCACCTCGACCACCTTCGTCGCCAGGCGTTCCACGAAGTAGCGGTCGTGCGAGACGAAGAGCAACGTGCCGCCGTAGTCCATCAGCGCGTCGAGCAGCACGTCCTTCGAGTCGAGGTCGAGATGGTTGGTCGGCTCGTCGAGCACGAGCATGTTCGACGGCCTGAGCAGCATGCGGGCCACGGCCAGGCGCGTGCGTTCGCCGCCCGAGAGCACGCCGGCCTTCTTGTAGACGTCGTCACCCGAGAACAGGAAGCCGCCGAGCACGTTGCGGATGGCCGGCACCATGTGCATCGGCGAGCCGTCGGCGAGGGTCTCGTAGACGGTGGCCGTCGGGTCGAGCTTCGTCGCCTCGTCCTGCGCGAAGTACTGCATGACGATCTGATGGCCTTCCTCGCGGGTGCCGCGGTCAGGCGGCTCGACGCCGGCCAGCAGGCGCATCAGCGTGGACTTGCCGGCGCCGTTCGGGCCGACGAGCGCCACGCGGTCGCCGCGTTCGATGTGCAGCGACACGTCGTCGAGCACCACCTTGTCGCCGTAGACCTTCCGCACGTGCGCGAGATCGAGCACGATGCGGCCGCTCTTGGCCGCCGCCGGGAACTGGAAGTGGATGCGCTTGCGTTCGGGCGGCACCTCGATGCGTTCGACCTTCTCGAGCATCTTGATGCGGCTCTGCACCTGCG
>CADEFD010000166.1 GCA_902826515.1 uncultured Acidobacteriota bacterium | reverse complement strand
CTCGGCGCCACCGGCTCCATCGGCACGAGTGCGCTCTCGGTGGCCGCGGCCCATCCGGACCGGGTGCGCATTGTGGGCCTCGCGGCCGCGACGAGCGCGGAGGCCCTCGCGCCGGCCGTGCAGGCCCATCGGCCCACCGCCGTGTCGATGGCGACCGACGAAGCGCTGGCGCGCCTGGCCGCGGCGGCGGATCTGCCAGCCGCGCAGGGTGTGGGTGATGCCGGCCTCGTGATGCTCGCAACCCGGCCCGACGTGGACCTCGTGCTCTGCGCCTCGTCGGGCACCGCCGCCCTCGAAGCCGTGCTCGCGGCAATCGACGCCGGCAAGACCATCGCGCTTGCCAACAAGGAAGTGCTGGTGATGGCCGGCGGGCTCGTGATGGACCGCGCCCGCGCGAAGGGCGTCGCCATCCTGCCGGTGGACAGCGAACACAACGCCATCCACCAGTGCCTGCACGGACATCAGGCGCAGCACGTGAAGCGGCTCATTCTCACCGCGTCCGGCGGGCCCTTCCGCGGCCGCACCCGCGCCAGCCTGGCCGACGTGACCCCGGCCGAGGCCCTGAAGCACCCGACCTGGCAGATGGGCCAGAAGATCACGATCGATTCGGCGACGCTCATGAACAAGGGCCTCGAGGTCATCGAGGCGCACTGGCTTTTCGGGGTCACCTCGGCGCAGATCGACGTGGTCGTGCATCCGCAGTCGATCGTCCACTCGCTCGTCGAGTTCACCGACGGCTCGATGCTGGCCCAGCTCGGCACGACCGACATGCGGCTGCCGATCCAGTACGCCTTCTCGTATCCCGACCGCTGGCACACGCCGGTGCCGCACCTCGACCTTGCACGGGCTGGCACGCTCGAGTTCCACCCGCCGGCCTGGGACGAATTCCCGTGCCTGCGCCTGGCCTTCCGCGCCCTCGACGCCGATCGCAGCCTGCCGATCGTGCTCAATGCGGCCAATGAGGTCGCCGTGGCGTCTTTCCTGGCAGGGCAGCTCGGCTTCACGGCGATTGCCGATGTGATTGCCGCCACGATGGACGCGCACCGCGCCACCCCGGTCGAGACGCTGCCGGCCGTGCGGGCCGTGGACGCCTGGGCGAAAGCCCATGCTCTCGAGCTCGTCCGGGTAGAATCGGAGAAGAGGTAGTGCTGTCATGCTGACGACGCCGCTGGCGTTTGCGTTCGTGCTCGGTGTGCTCGTGTTCGTGCACGAACTGGGGCATTTCCTGCTGGCCCGCTGGCACGGCGTGCGCGTGCACGTCTTCTCGCTCGGCTTCGGGCCCAAGCTGCTGTCGTTCAAACGCGGCGACACGGAGTACTGCCTGAGCGCCATCCCGCTCGGCGGCTACGTGAAGATGGCGGGGGAGAACCCGGAAGACAACCCGCAGGGTGCCACCGACGAGTTCATGTCGAAGACGAAGTGGCAGCGCTTCCAGATCCTGCTGGCCGGCCCGGCCATGAACATGATCCTGGCGGTGCTCGTGCTCGCCCTCGTGCTGATGCAGGGCGACCGCGTGCTGGCGTTCCTCTCGAAGCCGGCGGTCATCGGCGCCGTGCAGGCGCAGTCGGCGGCGGCGGCCGCCGGGCTCCAGCCCGGCGACGAGATCGTGAAGATCAACGGCCGCGCCATCTCGACCTGGGAAGAGCTCGACATGGCGGTCTCGAGCAAGCCGGAGCTCGACGTGGAGTTCGTGGTGAAACGTGACGGCGCCGAACGGCCCGTGACGGTGCGCCCGTCCACGACGAAGGTCACCATCCGCAACGGCGCCACCTTCGAAATCGGCACCATCGGCGTGCTGCCCGACACCTATCCCCTCATCGACCAGGTGAATCCCGGCGAACCGGCCGAGAAGGGCGGCCTGCTGCGCGGCGACAAGATCAAGCGCATCAACGGCGTGCGGATGATCGAGACGCGCAGTGTGATCGAGATGCTGCGCACGCGCGGCGGCCAGCCCACCGAGGTCGTCGTGGACCGCAACGGCGTCGAGCAGACGCTCACGGTCACGCCCGAGCAGCGCGGCGACACCGCCGTCATCGGCGTCACCCTCGGCAGCGAGACGATCAGCTACATGCCCGGGCCGGTCGAGGCGCTCGGCCTGAGCGTGCAGCGCAACGTGCAGACGGCCGGCCTCATCCTGCGCACGCTCGGTGAACTCTTCACCGGTCAGGCGTCGCCGAAGCAGCTCATGGGCCCGGTGGGCATCGCGTCGCTGTCGGGCAGCGCGGCGTCACAGGGCTGGGTGGAGCTCTTCGCGCTGATGGCGTCGATCAGCCTGAACCTCGGGCTGCTCAACCTGCTGCCGATTCCCGTGCTCGACGGCGGCCACATGGCCATCATGGGCATGGAAGCGATCGCCCGCCGCGACTTCTCGATGGCCGTGAAGGAGAAAATGCTCTTCGCCGGCTTTGTGCTCATCATGGCGCTCATGGTGACGGTCATCTACAACGACCTCACGCGTGTCGCCTGGATCGAGCGCCTGATGCCCTGGCGGAACTAGCCGCCCGCGCCTAGCGGCCGGCCGTGGCCAGCCGCAGCACCTGGCCGGGCTTCGTGCCGGTGTGCGTGCCTTCGTCGAGCACGACCTTGCCGTTCACGATGACGGTGTCGATGCCCTGCGGGTAGCTGAACGGGTTCTCGAAGGTGGCCGTGTCGCGTACGGTGGCCGGGTCGAAGATCACGAGATCGGCCCACTTGCCGGCGGCAATCGCGCCGCGATCGGGCAGCTGCAGCGTCTCGGCCGGGAGCGACGTCATCTTCCGGATGGCGTCTTCGAGCGGAATCACCTTTTCGTCGCGCACGTACTTGCCGAGCACGCGAGGGAAGGTGCCGAAGTTGCGCGGATGCGGCACGCCCGAGCGGAGCGGCCCTTCAATCGACAGTGCCGAGCCGTCGGAGCCGATGGCCACCCACGGCTGCGTCATCGCCAGCTTCACGTCGTCTTCCGACATGATGAAGTAGACGCAGGCGACGCTGCCGCGCGTGTCCACGAGCAGGTCGAACACGAACTCGAACGGGTCTTTGCCGGCCGCCTTCGCCGCGTCGGCCACGCGCATCCCCTCGTACTTGCGGTTCGGCGATTCGTCGGTCGTCGCGACGCCGCGCGTGCGGCCGATGGCGGCAAGCTGCACGTTGGCCCAGGTGCCGGCGGACTGATAGCGGTTGTCCCACTCGGCGTTCGGATCTTCCATGTCGCGGCGCACGCGTGCCCGCGTCGCGCGGTCCTTGAGACGCGCCACCATCCTGTCGGCGCCGCCGTCCATCACCCACTGCGGCAGCGTGGCGGTGAGGCTCGTGCTGCTGGCGATGTAGGGATAGATGTCGGCCGTGACCTTCACGCCGCGGGCGCGGGCGGCCTCGACGAGTTCGACCACTTCCTTCATGCGCCCGAAGTTGGCCTGGCCCGTCACCTTGATGTGGAAGACGTGCACCGGGATCTTCGCGCCTTCGCCGATGGCGATCGCCTCGCCGATGCCGTCGCGGAGGCGCTTGCCGTCGTGCCGCAGGTGGGAGGCGTAGCGGCCGCCCATCGCCGCCGCGGGCGTGGAAAGCGCGATGAGCTCGTCGAGGGTGGCGAACGCGTTCGGCGGGTAGATGAGGCCGGTCGAGACGCCGGCTGCGCCCTGACGCATCGACGCCGTCACGAGATCCTGCATCTTCGTCAGCTCGTCGGCCGTGGCCGGACGGTTGTCGTTGCCGACGACCATCTCGCGCGCCGTGCCGAGGCCCACGTACGACAGCAGATTGACGGCGATGCCCTGCTTCTCGAGCAGGCCGAAATAGCCGGCGAAGTCGGTCCACGGCTGCGTGGCGGTGGCCGCTGCCTGCGGCGCGATCGAGCCCGACTCGCCGATGACTTCCGTCGTGACGCCCTGGCGGATTTTGCTCGGCGCGTTGCCGTCGGTCACGAGCGGCATGTCGGAGTGCGAGTGCATGTCGATGAAGCCCGGCGCCACCACGCGGCCCTTCGCATCGATGACGCGCGTCGCACGGCTCGCCGCCGCCGTGGCCGCCGCCTGATCGAAGACGTCGGTGATGCGTCCGCCGCTCACGGCCACGCCGCCCTCGCGGGCCGGGGCGCCGGTGCCGTCGATGATCCGCGCGTTGGTGATGAGCAGCTCGATGGCGGGCGCCGGCGGCGCCGGCTGGCTGCAGGCGGCAAGCGCGCAGAGCGACGCGGCCGCGACTCCGCGCGAGAGGGCACGAATCGACACCAGCATGCGGAAACTCCTTCGACGGACGGACTACTGGAAGTGCGCGCGGATGGCGTCCACGAGCGCCGGGATCGACGGCACCGCCGGCGCAATGGCCGGTTCGACGCCGAGCCGGCGCACGGCTTCGGTCGCGGCCAGGCCTACCGTGGCCACCGTGGTGTGCGCCAGCAGGTCCGCGACCTGCTCTTCGCCGTAGAGCGTGGCGAAGCCGCGCACCGCGGCGGCACTCGTGAAGGTGACGACGTCGACGCGGCGCTGCAGAAGCTGGCCGTAGACGTCGAGTTCGGGATTGTCGTCGACGGCGATCGTGCGGAACGACGGCGCCTGCATCACGGCGGCGCCTTCGGCGGCGAGCGCGTCACCGAGCGTGTCGCGGCCGCCGACCGATGAGGGCATGAGCACGCGCCGTCCCGTCACCGCCGCGGCGCCGCCCAGCGCCTCGATGACACTCTCGACCCCCTGGCCCTCGAGGTCCAGGTCGACGCGGATGCCGAACCGGGCCAGCCGTTCGGCCGTGCCCACGCCCACGGCGCAGAGCCGCGGTCCGGCAAGGGCCCGGGCGTCGCGGCCACGTTCCATGAGGCGGTGCAGGAAGCCCTCGACGCCGTTCACGGTCGTGAAGATCACCCAGTCGAACCCGGCGACGGCGTCGGTCGCGGTATCGAGCGCTTCGAACGACTCGAGCGGGGCCACCCGCAGAATCGGCGCCTCGATGGCTTCGGCGCCGGCGCCTTCGAGCAGCTCGACCAGTTCCCGGGCCTGAAGGCGCGAGCGGGTCACGAGGATGCGGCGGCCGAAGAGTGGCCGCTCGTCGAACCAGCGCAGGTGGTCGCGCAGGCCCACCACTTTGCCGACGATGAGCGAGGCCGAGCTGTCGAGACCCTGGTCGAGCCGGACCGCCATGTCGGCGAGCGTGCCGACGAGCGTCTGCTGGCTGGCGAGCGAGGTGTGCAGCACGAGTGCCGCGCGGTCGTCGTCGGGCCGCCCGTGGTCGATGAGGCCGCGCACGATGGCGCGTAGTTCGTCCCGTCCGCCGTACGACACGATCGTGCCGTCGGTGCGCGCCAGGTGGGTCCAGTTCACCTTCAGGCGGCCGCCGTTGGCTTCGTGGCCGCGCACGATCGTGAGCGTGTCGCCGGCAGCGGGGTAGGTGAGGGGGATGCCGGCATACGCGGCCGTCGCGAGCGCGACCGGCACACCCGGCACCACCTCGAACGGGATGCCCTGTTCGTGCAGGAAGAGGGCCTCTTCGCCGCCGTGATCGAAGAGGAACGGATCGCCCATCTTCAATCGCGCGACCACATGGCCTTCGCGCGCCTTCTCGGCCAGCAGGTAGCTGATCGCGTCCTGGTCGGTGGCCTCGCGCGAGGGCCGGCCCACGTCGATCCGCTCGGCGCGGCGCGGCGCCAGGTCGAGCACGCGCGGATGCACCGTGCTGTCGTGGATGACGACGTCAGCGGCGTCGAGGCAGCGCTGCCCGCGTGTCGTGAGCAGCCCCGGCGCGCCGGGGCCCGTGCCAATGAGATAGACCAGGGTGCGCATCAGGCGCACATTCTATCCTGCGTCCGCGGCGCCGCCCGTCAGGGTGTGCTTTTCCCGAGCCCCGGGCCCCGAGTCCCGGTCCCCGCCTGAGAATTGAGGTCGTACCGCATGATGGCGGCGTGCCGTCCGCCTTTCTCACGTTCGAGGTCGTAGACATCGCCGGGAAGCGGCGGGCGTTCGCCCAGCACGGCCGCGATCGCGGCGTGATCCTCGCGGTCGAGCACGAGGGTCGCGGCGCGGACGGTGTCGTCGAGGTGCGCGGCGCTCCGCGCGCCGACGATGACAGCCGCGACCTGCGGTTGCGCGAGCACCCAGGCCACGGCCACCGTGCCGATGCCCACCGCGTGCCTCGCGGCCACGCCGGCCACGGCGGTGAGCAGACGCTGGAACCGGTCCCAGCCGCCGAACTCGTCGATGATGAGCCGGTACTTCACGAGCGAGCGGTTGGCGAGCACATCCGGCGCCGGCGCGCCGAGCCAGCGCGCCGAGAAGAATCCGCCGGCGAGGGCGCCGTAGCAGAGCAGGCCGACGCCGCGGGACGCGCAGAGCGCCGTCATCGCGCCGGCCGGCCGCTGGTCGAGCAGCGAGTACTGCACCTGATGCGACACGATCGGCACGCCCGCATCGAGGACGGCCCGCACGGCGGCGGTGTTGCAGTTGGTCAGGCCGAGGTGCCGGATCTCGCCGGCCTGCTGCCGCGTCTGCAGCCAGGCGGCTGCGTCGATCATGCCCGGACGCTCGTAGTCCCACCAGTGGAACTGCACGAGGTCGAGCACGTCCACGCCGAGCCGCGTGCGTGAGCGCGCGACGGCGGCGGCGACGTCCGCTGCCGTGAGCGTGCCGAGGGCGGCGAGATCCGGTACGTACTTCGTGTGGATCTGCAGGCCTTCCGCGCTGCCGCGCGCCCGCACGAAATCGCCGATGAGGGCTTCGACGCCGGTGTAGATGTCGGCGCAGTCGAAACCCGTCAGGCCGGCGGCGACGAAGGTCCGCATGTCGGCGAGCGCGGCGTCTCGATCCACGGCGCCGTGGCCGCCTGCGAGCTGCCAGCCGCCCTTCACGAGGCGCGGGATGGTGTAGCCGGGGGCAAGCGCGACGCGCGGCACCGGGGCGGACATCAGCGGGGGAGGGGCACGACCGTCGTGGCCGCGTGGCTGAACGTGCGCCGGCCGAGGCGCGTGATCCGGAAGCGCGCGCCGCAGTGTGGATCGGGGCACGCGATCTCGGCGTCGGTCGTCATCCAGTCGTGCGCGTGCGTCGGCCGCTGCTTGGCGGGAAGCAGCGGCAGGATCGCGGCCAGCGCGTAGAGCGAGAACGTCTGGCCCGCGCCCATCACGAGCAACTCGCCGTGCACTTCGAACGACTCGCCGGCCACGTGCCCGCAGACCATCGGCCGATCGGTGGCCACGACGTCGACGCGCAGGTCGTAGAGCTCGAAGGTGTCGTCGCGGCCGGCCGCTGGGCTCGTCATGCGCGTAGTACTATACGCGCCTCGCCGGCGGACTTCCGGCCCCGGCGTCCCACGGCGCGGCAGACACAGCGTGACGCATTCAGGTCTCACTCAGCCGCTCGCGTTCCGCGGCGGCGCCGCCGGCGCGCTGGCGCCCCTGGCCGTGTTCCTCGCCGGTGTGGCCTGGCTGGCCGCGCAGGGCGCACCCGACGAACGCGGCTTCTGGCCGGTGCTGGTGGCGGCGCTCATCGCCGGGCTCACACTCGCGCGCGACCGCGCGCGTTATGCCGACACGATCGTCGCCGGCATGGCGCAGCCGGTCGTGCTGCTCATGATCGTCGCGTGGCTGCTGTCGGGCGTGCTCAGCACGCTGCTCACGGCGACCGGCTTCGTGCAGGCGCTGAGCTTTACGGCGCGCGCGCTCGAACTCGGCGGCGGCTGGTATGCCGGCGCGGCGTTCCTCGCCTGCGCGCTGGTCTCGACGTCCACCGGCACGAGTTTCGGCACCATCCTCATCTGCGGACCGCTGCTCTATCCCGCCGGCGCGGCGGTGGGCGTCCATCCGGGTGTGCTGCTCGGTGCCATTCTCGGCGGCGCGACCTTCGGCGACTCGATCTCGCCCATCTCCGACACGACCATCGCCTCGGCCGGCACGCAGGGCGCCGACATTGGCGGCACCGTCCGGGCGCGCCTGAAGTACGTGCTGCCGGCGGGGCTGCTCGCGTTCGTCGTGGCGGTGGCGTTCGGGAAGGGCGCAGTTGCCAGCGGCGGCGCCGCGGCGGCCATCGAGGGCGGCGCGCGCGGTCTGCCGATGGCGCTCGTCCCGCTGCTCGTGCTCGCCCTGCTGCTCGCGAAGCGCCACCTGGTCGAGGCGCTGCTCTTCGGCGTGGCGGCGGCCATCGCGCTCGCGCTCCCGCTCGGCCTGCTGCGCGTCGATCAGGTGCTCAGCGTCACCCCGGGCAGCCTCTCGGCCACGAGTGTCGTCATCGACGGCCTCGAGCGCGGCGTCGGCGTGTCGGTGTTCACGCTGCTCCTCGTGGGCCTCGTGGCGGCGCTCGACGCGAGCGGCGTCGTGGCGCGGGCCGTTGCGTGGAGTGAGTCGGGCCGTGGACACATCGCCGGGGTGGAGGGGCGCATCGTGGCGATGTTGTCAGTGGCCGTCGTGCTCACGACGCACAGCGTCGTCGCGATCCTGACCGTGGGCCCGTACGTGGCGGCCGGCGCGGGCCGGCACGGTGTGTCGGCGTACCGGCGCGCCAATCTGCTGGACCTGACGGCCTGCACATGGCCCTTCCTGCTGCCGTTCTTCCTGCCGACGATCCTCGCCGCGAGCGCGTCGGCGTCCGGCGTGGCCGCGGGGCTGCCGCGGCTCTCGCCGCTCGACGCGGGCCTGTGGAACGCCTACTCGTGGGGCCTCGTGCTGATGCTCGTGCTTGCCGTCGGCGGCGGCTACGGCCGCGACGAGGGCGGCGCCCGCTGAGGCCTACGACGCGGGCGCGAAGTAGCCGCGCTTTGTGCGCGCGGTCGTGCCCTGACGGCCCACCTGCACGGTGAGACGGCGCCAGGCGCCGTCGCGCTTCGGGTTCGTGGAGGCGTACCCGAGCACGTACTGACTGGCGAGTTCGTCCGCGATCTCGCCGTAGATGCCGCCGAGGTCTTCGGGGCGCTGCACGAAGAAGGCGCGGCCGCCGGTTTCCTGCGCGAGCTGGCGGAGCACGAATTCGGCTTCGCGGAAGCCCTTCGAGATCGACGACTCCTTCGACTGCAGGCCGATGGCGTAGATGGTGGTGGCCGACCGTTTCGCCAGATCGAGCACTTCCTCGAAGGTGACGAGGCTCGACGTGTCTTCGCCGTCCGAGAGCAGCACGACGGCGCGGCGGCGCACGTCGTCGTCCGACCTGGCCTGCACCTTCACCAGCTCCTTGAGCGAGATGTAGAGGGCGTTGTACATCGACGTCGAGCCGCCGGCGGTCGTGCCGCGGATCGCCGTTTCGAGCGCGGCGGCGTCGGTCGTGAAGTTCTGCAGGATCTCGACGCGGGTGTCGAAGTCCACGACCTGCGCCAGATCCTGAGGCCGCAGCTTCTTCGCAAAGCCGATGGCGGCATCCTGCGCCGTGGTCATGCGCGACTCCATGCTGGCGCTCGTGTCGAGCAGCAGCGAGAGTGCGATCGGCAGCGTCGTGCGGTTGAAGTAGGTGATCTCCTGCTTCGCGCCGTCTTCGAAGATCGAGAAGTCCTTCGAGTCGAGGTCGGTGAGGTAGTGCTGCTTCTGGTCGATGACGGTGACGTTGAGCGAGACCATCTCGACGGCGGCGCGGAAGACCTGATCGGCCGGCCGGCGGACCTGCGGCGGCTGCGCCGACACCGACACGAGCGTCAGGGCCACGGCGCCGGTCACCGCGGCCGCGATGGTGGAATACGGACGAGTCATTTCGGTTGCCCTCTCGCCACCCCGCCGTAGGCGGTGAGGCCTGGTGCGGCGGCCGTCACCTCGAACGTGTCGGGGGGAATCAGGGTCTGCGGACGCGCGTAGACCACGCGGAACTGGTGGGCGAGCACCCCGGCCACCTCCGTGAGCGCCTGCGGAAAGGCCATGCTCGACACGACGTCGCGGCGGGTGCCGCCGGTGCGGCGCACGCCGCGATCGAACAGGGTGTCGCGCTGGCGGGCGTTGTCGTCGAAGAGCGCGCGGCCGGGCGCGGTGAGCGTCACCACGTGGAGCGTGGCGCCCGAGCTCTCGAGGCGCGACAGCGTGCGGGTGAAGTGGATGTTGCTCTGCTCGGGCGTGGTCGCGCTGAGCACGACGATGGCGGCGCGCTCGCCTTCACGCGTGCCGAGGCCGCGGGCGGTTTCGAAGATCGCGTCCATCACGGTGGCCGCGCCGCCGGGCCGCGCGAACACCTTGCCGATGCCAGCGGCCAGCGCGTCGGGCGCTGTCGTGTAGTTGGTGAGCACCGTGGGCCGCTCGCCGTAGCCGATGAGCGCCACCGGTCCCGTGTCGCCCAGCGCCGCGAAGAAGGCGGTGAGCGCCTTGCGCACATCGGGAATGGTGGGTTCGGCTGCGGCGCTCGTGTCCACGAGCACGGCGATCGGCAGCGGACCCGTGGCCGGCGTCACCCGCAGTACTTCGCGGGTCACCTTGTCTTCGCGGATGACGAAGTCGCCGGCCGCGACCGTGTCGCGCGCGATCCCCGTGGCGCGGTCCACCAGCGAGACATACGCCACGCGCTCGCGCGCCTGCGCGCCGAGGCTCACGCCGGCGAGGAGCGCCACGAGGGAGCCCACGATGAGGCGGAACGGTCGATAGACCATGCGGGTCGTGGCGGCGGGAGGGGCGCGGTCCCGCTGATGCGGCCAGTATAGTCCGCCACTGCATACTGGGGTCAGACCCCTTTCTGGCTCCGCCCAGAATGGGGTCTGACCCCGATATGCAGGGAGGGCTACACTGGGGGCTGTGGCCGCCGGACCCGACGCGCGCACGCTCAAGACGCTTGGTCAGCTGAGCACGATCGGGCTGGCCTTCGTCTTCGCGCTGGTGCTCGGCTTTGGCGCCGGATTCTGGCTCGACGGCAAACTCGGCACGTCGCCCTGGTTCTCCCTTATCGGCTTCGCCATGGGCCTCGCCGCAGGCGTGCTGAACGTGGTGCGGACCATGCAGTCGGTGGCCGCGACCGAACGCAGCCGTCCGCCGGCCGCGCCGCCGGGGCCGCCCGGCCGCCCATGACGCCTCCGGGTCGCGACCCGCTGCTGTCGCGCCTCGAACGCGACTCCCTCCTCGTGGCCTTGGCGCTCAGCGTGGCCGCCGCTGGGCTGTGGCCAGGCCGCCCTGGACGGGCCCTCGGGGTGCTGGGCGGGTTCGCCCTCATCGCCGTCAGTTATCGCGGCATCCGGGCCGCTGTGGACGGCCTGTGGACGGCCTCGCCGGCCTCGCCGGGCATGCCCGGGGCGCCCGCCCAGCCCCCGCGTCCCCCCCGCGCCGGGTTCGTGAAGTTTTTCACAAGGCATGCTATACTCGCGGGTGGCGCTTACGTTATGATGGCGCGTTTCGAGTTCGACCCGATGGCGATGCTGGCTGGTGTCACTGCGCCGGCCGTCGCTGCGACCGTCGAGTTCGTGCGAACAGTTCGGGCTCGCGATGGCGGGCCACATTCAAGGTCTTCGTAGGAGGCGTGTGTTGAGTACTCGGTCAATCCTGTCTGCGTTCGTGATGCTGCTGGTCGC
>CADEFD010000165.1:6144-11513 GCA_902826515.1 uncultured Acidobacteriota bacterium | reverse complement strand
CGCAGGTAGCCCGACGGTGCGTCGCGACAGAGACTCCGCGGCGGTTCATGTTCCAGCTGACGACCCTCAGGGGGCTCGAGTGTGGTGCCTTCATCATCAATGCCCGTCCGCCTTCACCGCCGCTTCAATCGCCGCCACGATCTTCGCGCCGCGCCGTGCGAAGCCGAGCTCGCGCGTCACCTCCGCCACGATCTCCTGGTTGGTGTGCAGCAGCCCGTCTGACCGCACCCACCGCACCAGCGCGCGCAGTTCGGCCTGCGTGTAGTCCGCGATGCTGCCGCGCCCGGCTGGCACGGGGGGACGCGTGCTTCGCGTGGTCTGCGGCGCGGTCGCTGGCGCAGGGCTGGTCACCGCCGTCTCGACAGGCGCGGCGACGGTCCGCACGTCCACGGGCTCTGGCGCGTCTGCTTCCGCCACCGCTGCCTCGAACGCGCGCAGCGTGCGCTGCACTTCCTCTTCCCGCCGCGTGAACCAGTCGGTAGACCAGATGCGGTGGAAGCGCCAGCCCAGAGCCTCCAGCTGCTGCTGGCGCAGGCGGTCGCGGTCGCGCGCCGTGGGGGCGGAATGGTAGCTGGCGCCGTCGCATTCGATGGCCAGGGCGAAGCGGCCCTCCTGCTCCGGGTGCATCGCCACCATGTCGATGCGGTAGCGCGAGCTGCCCACCTGGCCCACGAGCTTCAGGCCACGGCGGGTCAGTTCGTCGAAGACCGACTGTTCGAAGGTGTTGAGCGCAACCTGGGTGGCGAGGCCGCGTTCGAAGCGTTGGCCGTTCGAGGCGGCGTATTCGAGGAAGCCGCGCAGCAGTTGCACGCCCAGCTTCGGGTAGTCTGCCCGCACGTCGTGGTGCGAGAACGACGACACCACCGTCATCTGCTGGCGGGCGCGGGTGATGGCCACGTTCAGGCGGCGTTCGCCGCCTTCCATCAGCAGCGGGCCGAAGCGGTACACGAGCTGGCCACTATCGTCTTTGCCGTAGCCGATCGAGAGGATGATGGCGTCGCGTTCGTCGCCCTGCACACGTTCGAGGTTCTTCACGAAGAAGCGCTCGCGCACGTCTTCGGCAAAAAGCGGTTCCAGGGCGGGGTCGTCTTGCCGCGCGCGGTCGAGGGCCATCTCGATCCGCTTCGCGTGTTCGATGCCCATGGTGATGACACCCAGCGAGGCATCCGGCTGCTCCGCCGCGTGGCGGCGTACCAGGTCTACCACGCGCTGCACTTCGGCGCCTACGCTGGCCTCCTGCGCGCCCGTGCCCGCGGTGTGCGGCACGAGTTCGTGGCGCACGGCGCCTACGCCGCCCGGGCCCGGGAAGGTGACCAGCCGGCCGTTGTAGATGCGGTGGTTGGAATAGGCGATGAGGGCTTCGTCCTGGCTGCGGTAGTGCCAGTCGAGCGACCATTCCGGCGCGAGGAACGCCGTCATCGCGTCCAGAATGCTTTCGAAGCCGGCCGTGGCGTTCGCGTCCGCGTCGTCGCTGCTGGCGTCGTCCGCCTCCCCCGCGGCGAAGAACGTGGTGGGCGGCAACTGCTTCTGGTCGCCGGCAATCACCGCCTGGCGTCCGCGCAGCAGCGAGGTCACGGCATCCTCCGGCAGCACCTGGCTGGCTTCGTCGAAGATGACCACGTCGAAGAGCGGTAAGCCGCCGGGAATGAGTTGGCTCACAGAGAGCGGGCTCGCCATCCAGCAGGGCCGCAGCGCCAGCAGCACCTCGGGCGCCTGTTCGAAGAGGCGGCGCAGCGGCAGGTGGCGCGAGCGCTTCGCGGCTTCCTTCCCCACCAGCACGTTCTGCTCGGGATACTGGTTGCGCACGTCGAGCGCGCGCACGGCGTGGGCACGCTGCACGCGCTGCACGGCCACTTCCAGCCGCTGTTTGTCGAGCTGGCGGAATTCATCCGCCACGCGGTCGTGTTTGCGGCCGCTGAAGCCGGGGATGCTCGGGTCTTCGAGCTGCAGTTCTTCGAGGCACGAGCGCAGCCACACGCCGCGCAGGATGTCGGGCCACAGAGCCGGCGCGGGCTTGGTGGCGCGGAGCTCCGTGAGCAGCACGTCCAGCCCCTGCGCCTTGAGCGTGGTATCGAGGCCGTGGATCTTGAGCAGGTGCGAGGGCGTGGTGGCATCCGCGGCAAGAGCCGTGAGCCACGGGCCGAGGGACGCCACCGGCAGGTCGTTCAGCGTCTTCGCGCGGAACGCCGCCACGAGCGGCTCCAGGTCTTCGAGCACGGCCGCCCAGGCAGTGCGCGCGTCCGCGAGGGTGGCCAGCGGCGCGGGATACGAACGCGCATCCACCGCGGCGTCGCGCCAGGCGTCGAGTGTGGTGTTTGCCTGCGTGGTCGCGCGCAGCGCGTCCGCGGCGGCCAGTGTAGACGCCACGGCATGCCCGCGCACCGTGCGCAGGGCGGCGCGGTAGGTGCCGTTCGTGAGCAGCGCCCAGAAGGCACCCACGCCGGAGCTGGCCGGCGCGAGGGCGGTCGCTAGAGCGGGCAGATCTTCCTGGTAGAGCTCGGGGCGCACCGTGGCGAACGTGTCGTGCGCGGCGTCGAGCAGCGTCAGCAGCGTGCGCGTCTTCCCCACCGTGTCTGGCGTCTTTGCGGCGCTCTCGCGCAGCAGCGCGGCACACGCGGCTTCCCACCGCGGCCAGCGTTCGTGCGCCAGGCGCCTTGCGCGTTCGATGCCGCGGCGCACGTCGTCTGTTTGCGCGAACGTGGCGCCCGTCCAGGCAGACGCCGACTCGCCGGTCACGAGCGGCGCCAGGTCCGCGAGTGCTTCCATGTGGCCGCACGCGGTGTCGAGGGCCCGTTCGTCGATCGCGGCCACGACCTGTTTCGGCAGGCGGATGCGGCAGGCCGCCGCCTCTGGCAGCGCCAGCAGGCGTCCATAGAGCGTGTGCAGCGAGATGCCCCACGGCGCCCGCGGCCGGTGCAGGTCGCGCGCGTGGGCGTTCAGCTCGTCGCGCCGCTCCACGAACTTGCGGTGCAGCGTGGCCACGTCTGGCACCGGCGCCTCGCGCACGCGCTCCAGGCTTTCCTTGAACTGCTCGGCCACCTGCCGCCGCGTGAGTTCCGCGCCGTGGCAGTCGAGGCACAGGTGCCCGAGGTCCGCGTCGTCGAGGCGGTTCAGCACGACATCCAGCGCGGCGCGTTTTTCCGCCACGAAGAGCACCGTCTTGCCGCGCGCCACGAGTTCGGCGATGAGATTCGAGATCGTCTGGCTCTTCCCCGTGCCCGGCGGACCGCTGATGACGCCGCTCTGCCCGCGCAGCGTAAGCGCGATGGCCTGCTGCTGCGACGAATCCGCATCGCGGATGAGGAACTCTTCGTCGGGCGGCAGCTGGTCGAGCGTGCGCGGGTCCATGGATTCGCGCCCGCCGCGTGCGGCCTGCGCCGCGCCGGCGTCGCCCGCGATGCCGGCGATGAGGTCGTGCCCGGCCAGCGCGCCCGCCAGCTCCTGCAGGTCTTTCACGATGGCCATCTTCTGGAACGCGAAGTTGCCCACCACCAGCCGTTCGGTGATGGCGAACTCGGGCACGCCCGACGCCTTCGCGATGATGGCGGCGAAGAGCGGCTGCAGGTCGAAGGCTTCGCCGTCGTCGTCGCCCAGGAGCTGCGGCATCAGCTCGTCGGCCGAAAGCACCACGCCGTGCGCCTCTTTCAGCGCGTGCGCGAGCACGTCGTTGAGCTTCACGTCGCCCTTGCGGCGCAGTTGCCAGAGGCCGCTGCGTCCGCCGATCTGCGAGGCGCCCACGGGCACGAGCACCACGGGCGCGGCGGTGGGGCGGCCGCCATCGGGCACCGTCCACGAGGCCATGCCGATGGCCAGGAACATCGTGTCGAGGCCGCGTTCCTCGAAGTTGCTCTGCGCACGTTTGGCGATCTCGGCGAGCGCGGCGGTGGCCTGCACCTTGCGGTCCGCCGGCACGAGGTCCGTGAGCTTCACGCCGTCCGTGTCTGTGCGGCCCGACTGCAGCAGGCGCCGCACGGCATCGGCATCCGCGCCGGTCAGGTCGAGCGTGCCGGTCTTGGTGTCGCGGTAGAAGAGCAGGTTGTTGCGCCGCGACATGTCTACGAGGCGGCTGATCCAGGCGCGACGCGCGACATCTACCTTGAGCTGCCGCTCAGGGGTGATGGCAGGGCCTGTTGCTGTCTGCGCCGGGGCGGGCATCTGGACGAGGCGGACCTTGACGGACGTCGGTGTGCGCCTCGGGGGAGGCGATGGTGCCAAGACTATAGACGCTTCTGCTATGCGCGTTTCAAGTGCTGCGACAAGTCTGGGCGGAGTCTGAACTTCGGATCGCCAGAACTGCGCACGCTGCGGCAATGGTAGTCAGCTCGAGTGACAGAGCAGGTCGCAGGACGCCGGTCGAGCTGGCGCGCGCCTCCATAAGGCTATCCCTGCGGGTTCAGCGCCTCGAGCTGTCGAATCAGCGCCGGCACGTGGTTCTGTGCGACGTCGATGACTGCCACCATATCGACGCCGGAGTAGTCGTGAATCAGCACGTTCCTGAGGCCGACCATCCGACGCCACGGGATCTCTGGATGAGCAGCCCGGTAGACGGGCGACACGTGCGCCGCCGCTTCGCCAAGCGCGATAAGCGGCCACAGCACCATCGACTGGCGGTCCGGATCAGCGTCGAGATCTGGCGCCGTCAGCCCCGCGGCCGCACGCGCAGCCTGGCGTGCGTAGCGCAGGATGTCGGCGAGCAGTACGTCGTCATGCGGCATGCACCAGCTCGAGCGAATCAAGTATCGACTGGCGCCGCACGAGGTTCGGCATGTGCTCGATCCCTCGAATCGTGAAGAGGTCCACCGCGCGGCCGGCGATCGCTGACAACTCTTCCTTCATGTCGACCAGTTCGAACAGGCTATAACGCATGCCCGGGCGGAATCGAACGGCCACGTCGAGATCGCTGTCGTCGCGGAGCTCGCCTCGCGCCGCAGACCCGAAGACGTAGAGTTCTGAGACGCCCCACCGCGCGCAGAAGGCGGCCGTCGCGTCTGCCGGGAGCAGGCGGTGGATGAGCGGCGTCATGCCTGCCATTCTAGCGGACGAAGCGCGGCCGCTGCCAACGTCCCGCTTGCACGCCTCCCCTCGGCGCGGCCTATCATCCAGCCGCACCCGTGACCTCCCCACTGACCGATCACATCCTCCGCCGCCTCACCGCCACCGGCGCAGACGACACCTCGTGGTCGCTGCTGATTCTCGCCGCGCTGGAAAGTGACGCCGCACTCGCCACCTACCTCGCCGGCAACGGTGCGCCCGTGCGTCCGGCGGTAGTCGCTGCACCCGCCGCCGGACCTGCCGCAGAACCACCCGGCGCGTTCGTGGGCGCCATCACCGTGGCCGGCTTCCGCGGCGTGGGGCCGTCGTGCACGCTG
>CADEFD010000165.1:0-6134 GCA_902826515.1 uncultured Acidobacteriota bacterium | reverse complement strand
GTGGTGGGGCGCAACGGCTCCGGCAAGTCGAGTTTCGCTGAAGGCCTCGAGCTGCTGCTCACCGGCGACAACCTGCGCTGGAAGGGCCGCTCGAAGGCGTGGGGGCTGGGCTGGCGCAACCTGCATCAGGCCGACGCCACGAGCCTCGCCGCGGAGCTGCTCGTGGAAGGCCGCGGTCCGCTCATTGCGCTGCGCGCGTGGCCTGCGGGGGCGGAGGTGGGCGTGGGCGCGTCCATGGTGAAGGCCAAAGGCAAGTCCGAGGCGCCGCTCGCCACGCTGGGCTGGACACAGGCGCTCACCACCTTCCGTCCCTTCCTCTCGTACAACGAGCTGGGCTCGATGCTGGATGAGGGGCCGTCGAAACTCTACGACGCGCTCAGCACCGTGCTGGGGTTGGACGAGTTCGTGACGGTGCAAGACCGGTTGACCGCCGCGCGCAAGGGGCTCGACGAGCTGGTGAAGTCCACGAAGGGGGCGGCCACGGCGCTGGCGCTCGACGCCGAGGCGGCCGGTGCCACCGGACGCGAACCGCGTGCCGTGCATCTGGCGGCGCTGCTCAAAGCGCGCACGTGGGATCAGCCGGCGCTGCAGGCACTCGCCGCAGGCGGCGCGGATGCCTCGCGCCAGGTGCTCGCGACGCTGCGCACACTGGCGGCGCTGCGTGCGCCGGAGGTAGAGGCCGTGCAGCGGGCGGTGACCACGCTGCGGGCGGCGGCGCAGCAGGCCGACCGTGTGCGGGGCACGGATGCCGCGCGCAGTCTCGAACGGGCGCGGCTGCTCGAGCAAGCGCTCGCCTTTCATGCGTCGCATGCGTCCGAGGCGGGCGGTGCGGCCGCGCAGACCTGCCCCGTGTGCGGCACGACGAACGGACTCTCCGCAGACTGGCGCGCGAAGACCGCGCAGGAAGTGGCCGCGCTCACGGCCGAAGCCACGGCAGCGAAGTCTGCCGAAGCGGCCGTGCTCACGGCGCTGCGCGAGGCGCGCGGGCTGGTGACGGGCTGTGGGGTGTTGCCAACGGCAGAGGCCGGGGAGCTGCCCTCGCTGCAGGCGCTGCGCGAGGCAGAGGCACGCTGGCTGGCGGCTCGCGCAAACGAGACGTGCACGGCACTTGCCGCCGCGCTCGAAGCGCAGGTGCTCGATATAGCAGACGCCGTGGCCCGCGTGGCGGCGGAGGCCGCCGCGGAGGTAGCGCGTCGCGAAGACGTGTGGCGTCCGCTGGCGGAGCGTCTGGTGCCGTGGCTGCCGCAGGCCGCGCGGGCGCTGGCGGCGAAGACGCAGGTAGACGACCTGAAGTCCGCGGAGACATGGTGGAAAGCAGCCACGGAAGCGATTCGCGACGAACGTTTCCTGCCGATCGCCGACCGCGCCATTGCCATCTGGAAGCAGTTGCGGCTGCAGAGCAACGTGGACCTCGGCGCCGTGGAGCTCGAGGGCACGTCCACGAAGCGGCGCGTCACGCTGAAGGTCACGGTAGACGGCGCACCCGCGGACGCGCTGGGCGTGATGAGCCAGGGCGAGCTGCATTCGCTGGCGCTCAGCCTGTTTCTGCCACGGGCCACCCTGCCAGACAGCCCGTTCCGCTTCATCTGCGTGGACGATCCGGTGCAGAGCATGGACCCGGCGCGCGTGGAAGGGCTTGCCCGTGTGCTGCACGAGACGGCGAAGACACGGCAGGTGATCGTGTTTTCGCACGACGACCGCCTGCCCGAAGCCGTGCGGCGGCTGGGGCTGCCGGCGCGGGTGCTGCGCGTGACCCGCCGGGCGCAGTCTGTGGTGGACGTGCAGGAGGCGCGCGATCCGGTGAACGGGCATCTGGACGACGCGCGCGCGGTGCTCAAGACGGCCGACCTGCGGGCCGACGTGAAGGCGCGCGTGGTGCCGGGCTTCTGCCGGCTGGCCCTTGAAGCCGCGTGTGTGGCCGTGGTGCGGCGGCGGCATCTGCGTGCTGGCGGCACACACGACGATCTGGACGCGCTGCTCGCCGAACACGTGAAGCTCTATCCGCTGATGGCGCTCGCACTCTTCGACGATGCCTCGCGGCAGAGCGAGGTGTTGGCGCGGCTGAAGAAGCTCGCCGAGCGCGGGGCCGACGCGTTCCAGGCCTGCAATCACGGCGCGCACGAGTCGTTCGAAGGCGACCTCGAAAGTCTGGTCTACGACACGGACCGGCTCGCCGGCGCGGTGACGAGGCTCGTGAAGTGAGCGCCACGCAGGACGTGCCGATGGACACCCCCGCGCGGCAACTGCTGGCGGAGGTGGACGCGCTGCTCGGACACGCGTCCGCGAGCACGGCGGGGCTCTGGCCGCGGGCCGCCGCGTTGCTCACGCGTCAGGCGCTGGAGGTGGCGATCGCCACGTTCTGGAGCGCGAAGGCGCCGGGTGTGGAGGCGTGTTCGAAGAAGGCGCAGTTGTTGTGCCTGGGGCGGTATCTGGGCGATGAGCCCCTCGCCCAGCGCGCGCACGTGGTGTGGAGTGCGCTCAGCGCGAGCTGTCACTACCACGTGTACGATCTCGCGCCCACGCGCGAGGAGCTGCAGGGGTGGCGCGACAGTGTGTTCGAGGTGGTGGAACGCACCGAGCGGGCGTGGCGGCTCACTGGTGGCCCTCTCTCTTGAGCCAGCCGGACAGCACCTCGAGCAGGGGCGGGACGTCGAGCGTTGCGGTGTTCCACACGATATCGAGATCGATATCGAAGTAGGTGTGCGTCAGCCGATGGCGCATTGTGACGATCTCGACCCACGGCACATCGCCGATCTCTTCGCGGGTCTGCACAGACACCTTCGAGGCGGCCTCGCCAATGATCTCGAGCGCCTTGACCAGCGCACGCGCGAACATCCGGTCGGTGTTCAGGTCCGATCGGCTCCGCCCCGTGCAGAACGCCAGCGCCTCGCGCCCGGCATCCACCATGTGCCGGACCCGAACGACGTCAGCCTCACGCGGCATATTGTTCGCGCGCCGTCTTCACCACGTCGTCGCGGAAATACGGGGACAGATCCGCCGGCGTGCGAACGTCTACCTCGCGCCCGATCAGCGCAGACAGTTCCCGCTGGAACGCCGCGAGGCGGAAGAAGCCGACGGAATGCCCCGGTTCGAACTCCACCAGCACATCCACGTCGCTGTCGGGGCGAAAATCCGGGCGAAGCGCGGAACCGAACACCGACAGCCGACGCACCGCATAACGCTGGCAGATCTCTGCGAGCGGGGCAGGCGGAAACTGGATGGGCAGGGCCATGGCTGCCCCGATTGTACGGCCAACTCAGCTCAGGCGAGCGCGGCGCGGACGTGTCGCCCGCGCCGCCGTCCATCCGCCTACCGCCGCGTCACGCCGGTCAGGCGCGACGTGACCACCGCCACGCCGGGAATACCCGTAAGGCCCGCGCCGTAGGTGACGTTGCCGGTCATCGACGTGCCGCTGATCGACACGTTGAAGCTCGTGAGCACCAGGTTGATCTGACCGTTGCTGGCGGTGCCGTCCAGGCTCAGATTGCCAGCGCGGTCGATCGATCCGCGCACCGATCCCGTGACCTGTCCGAAGGTGATGCTGCCAGACACGGACGTGCCCGACTGCGCCAGGTTCAACGAGATCGGCAGGCTGCTGCCGGGCGGGTAGGCACCGCGGTTGCTGCAGAAATAGTCCTGGTTGGACCCGGTGCCATCGCAGCGCTGCACTTCGTAGCGGCCAGACCAGTTGCCCTGCGCGCTGGCGCCCGTGGCATTCGCAGAGATGGCAATCGCGTTGCCACCGCTCGTCTGGTCGCCGTTCACCGTCACAGTGCCGTTGTAGCTGCCGGCCGTGGTGGGCTGGAAGCGCACCGTGACTGTTTGCGAGGCACCGGCGGCGATGGTGCCGTTCGTCCAGCTGGCGGTGAGCTGCGACGCAAGTCCGCCCGACACGCTCGTGCCCGTGACCGTGAGCGCCGCGTTGCCGGTGTTGGTGATGGTGTAGCTGAGGTCGCGCGAGCTGCCCACGGCCACGTCGCCGAACGCCAGGTTGCCGCTGACGCCGATGACGCGCGTGGTGGCCGGCGGAGTCGTGGTGGAGGGGCCCGTGGGCGAAGATTCCCCGCCGCCGCAGGCGAGAGTGAAGGGAAGAAGCGCGAGACAGAGCAGACGAACGGGGGAGCGCATGGTTGAGTGACCTCGGGGGAGCACGTTGGGGGCGAGCGGCTCGGTAAGGTCGATGGTAGGGAGCGTGCGTGACAGGTCAGGTCGTGCGTCGATTCGAGACACGGCGAGCTGCCGGCCGGCGGCACGCGCTTCGCAAGGCCCCTGCTGCGGGGGCGAGGTTGCATGGAGTCAGAACGGATCCATAATGGCGTCATGGCGGTGACGCTGTCGGTAAAGAACGTGCCCGAAAAGCTGGCCGAGCGCCTGCGACAGCGGGCCGCGCGCAATCATCGGTCGCTGCAGGGCGAGCTGATGGCGATTCTGGAAGACGCGGCGCGGCCACCACTCAGCATCGACGAACTGGCCGAGAAGGTGAAGGCGTTGGGACTGAAGACGCCAGCGGATTCGGTAGACATCATTCGGGCGACGCGTGATGGCCGTCGTGATTGATGCCTCCGCCGCGGCGGCGTTGGTGTTCGGCGAGCCAGCCGCCGAGCAGGTGCGGCGACAACTCGTCGGCCACGCCCTGTTCGCCCCTCGCCTCCTCGAGTATGAACTGGCGAACGTGGCATGGAAGAAGCTGCGACGCGCACCGGGCGCCGGCGTGGCGATTCTCGCAGCGCTCGCAGAAGCGTCGCGACTGAAGGTGACCCACGCGGATCCGGACATGACCGAGGTGCTGCCGATGGCGGTCGCCACCGGACTCACGCCGTACGACGCCAGCTACTTGTGGCTGGCGCGTCAGCGTGGGCTGCCGCTGGTCACGCTCGACGCTGCCCTCGCGCGCGCGGCCGCGGAGCTGTAGCGAGACAGGCGTCTTACCCGATCCGGCAGCGGCAAGCCTGTGGCAGACTCGGCCCATCCGTCATGACGCGCCGAATCCCCGCTGCCCTGCTGTGCCTGCTGGCGTGCGCCACGGTGGCGTCCGCGGCAGACCCGGCCACCTACACGCTGCCGCCCGAGACGCTGAAGAAGGCCGAGGCGCTGTATCGCACGCAGATCGCGATTCTGGTCGTGGGCACCGTCTACAGCTTCGGCCTGCTGTGGCTGATGCTGGCGCGCCGCGTGGCGCCGCGCTTCCGCGATCTGGCGGAACGTGTGAGTTCCAGGCGATTCGTGCAGGTGCTGGTGTTCGCGCCGCTCTTCCTGCTGACGCTCGACGTGCTGCAGCTGCCGCTCTCGCTCTACCAGCAGCAGCTCGCGCTCGACTACGGCCTCTCGGTGCAGTCGTGGGGCTCGTGGGCGTGGGACTGGACCAAGGGCGAGGTGCTTGGCACGCTCATCGCCACGCCGCTCGTGTTCGGGCTCTACGGCGTGCTGCGACGGAGCCCCACGCGGTGGTGGTTCTACGGCTGGCTGGGGCTGCTGCCGATCCTGCTGCTGCTGATTCTGATTGCGCCCATCTACATCGCGCCGCTCTTCGACACGTTCACGCCGCTGGTCGACAAGCAGCCGGACCTCGTGCCCGAGCTCGAGAAGGTACTGGCGCGCGGCGGCATCGCGATTGAGCGCGATCGCATGTTCGAGATGGCGGCGAGCGACAAGGTCACGACCTACAACGCGTATGTGACCGGCATCGGCGTCAGCAAGCGCGTGGTGGTGTGGGACAACACGTCGCGCGACATGACGCGTCCCGAGACGATGTTCGTGTTCGGCCACGAGATGGGGCACTACGTGCTGCAGCACGTGTGGCTGTCGCTGGGCGTGGCGATTGCGGCGCTGTTGCTGCAGCTGTATCTGGCGCATCGGCTGCTCGAGGGCGTGCTGGCGCGCTACGGCGCGCGCTGGGGCATCCGCGGGCTCACGGACTGGGCGTCGCTGCCGGTGCTGATCCTGCTGCTGAGTGTGTTCGGGCTCGTGGGGCAGCCGTTCGGCGCCGCGTTCTCGCGGTATCTCGAGCACGAGGCCGACATCTACGGGCTCGAAGTGACGCACGGGCTCACGGCGGATTCGTCCGCGGCGGCGGCGGCGGCGTTCCAGAAGCTGGGCGAGAAGGGGCTGGTGTATCCCACGCCGCATCCGCTCTA
>CADEFD010000164.1 GCA_902826515.1 uncultured Acidobacteriota bacterium | reverse complement strand
GGCGCCGTCGCCGGCATCACCTCGGTGCTGCTCGTGATGCTCATGAGCCAGCCGCGCATCTTCTTCGCGATGAGCCGCGACGGCCTGCTGCCGCAGGGTGTGAGCAAGGTGCACCCGAAGTTCGGCACGCCCTACATCACGACCATCATCACCTGCGTCATCGTCGCCATCGTGGCCGGCCTCACGCAGATCCAGACCGTGGGCGAGATGACGTCGATCGGCACGCTCTTCGCCTTCGCCATCGTCTGCGGCGCGGTGCTGCTGCTGCGCGTGAGCCGGCCCGAGGTGCACCGCCCGTTCCGCGTGCCGTTCGGCCCGATCTTCCCGGTGCTCGGCATCGTGTTCTGCGTCTACCTGATGCTGAACCTGCCGATCCTCACCTGGGTCCGTTTCCTCGTGTGGCTCGACCTCGGCATGATCATCTACTGGTTCTACGGCCGCACCCACAGCCCGCTCGTCAACAAGGCCGAAGCGAGCCGCCGCACGCCGTTCCAGGGCGCCGCCAACTTCGTCTACATCGCCGGCATCCTCGCCATCTTCAACTTCGCGTGCGTGACGGCGCTGGCCTACATGACCGAGTTCGGCATCACCACCGAGACGATCGCCAAGTGGCACGAGATCGGCGTGACGCCGGAGGAAGCCGACGCGTTCGCGCTGCGCTGGCTCGCCGTGTCGGTCGTCGTCTTCCTGGCGGGCTTCGGCATGCGGAAGGCGAGCGGCGCCGACAACGTGACGGCGTGAGGCGGGCGGTCCGTCCGTGACACGAGAAGGCACCGATCGCCGTGAACGTCACGAGCCACACGACCCTGTCCTGGGCCCGCGGACCCGGACTGGGCGTGGTGCTCTTCCTGCTGGTCAGCGCCCTCGGCACCGGCGGCTACATGGTCATCGAGGGCTGGTCCTTCTGGGACTCGGCCTTCATGACCATCATCTCGGTCACGACGGTCGGCTACGGGTACGTCCACCCGCTGACGCGGGCCGGGGAAGTCTGGACGACGTTCGTGCTGCTGGCCGGCATCTCGACGCTCTTCTACACGGCGTTCGTGCTCATGGCGCTCGTCGTGGACGGCGGCCTGTCTCGCGGCTTCGAACAACGGCGGTTCGCGCGCATGCTCGATGAACTGACGAACCACTTCATCATCTGCGGCTACGGCCGGATCGGCAGCACCATCGCCGAAGAATTCCGCCGTCAGGGCGTGCCGTGCATCGTCATCGAGCGCGATCCCGACAAGGTGCACGAGATCATCGCCGGCGGCGGCCTGGCGGTCGAGGCGGATGCCAGTCGTGAAGACGTGCTGAAGCGCGTCGGCATCGACCGCGCGCGCGGACTCATCGCCGCCGTCTCGACCGACGCCGAGAACGTCTACGCCGTGCTGACCGCGCGGGTACTCAGGCCCGACCTCTTCATCATCGCGCGCGTCGAGTCGGAAGACGCCGAGCCGAAGCTGCGCCGCGCCGGCGCCGACCGCGTGATCTCGCCCTACAACCTCGGCGCCATCCAGATGGCGCACACGGCGCTCCGCCCGGCGGTCGTGGACTTCATGCGTCTCGCCACGAGCTCCGAACACCTCGACCTTTTGGCCGAACAGATCGAGCTGGCGCCCGGCGGCCCGCTCGTCGGACGGTCCATTCGCGAAGCCGAACTGCGCCAGCGGTTCGGCGTCATCGTCGTGGCCATCCGCCGCGCAGAAGGACACATGGAGTTCAACCCGTCACCCGACGCCCGGCTGCACGCCGGCGATCAGCTGGTGCTGCTCGGCAGCACCGAGAAGCTGCGCGAGCTCGACGCCGTGGCCCGGCCCGGTTCGCGCGCCGGAGCCCCGGCATGAGCGCCCGCAGTCTCGACGGCCTCGCGACCGCGACGCGCATCCGCGCCGAACTCGCCGGACGCATCGCCGCGTTCACCGCGGCGGCCGGACGTCCGCCGGCTCTCGGCATCGTGCTTGCCGGCGATGACCCCGCGTCGCAGGTGTACGTGAGCAACAAGCTGCGCACCGCGGCCGACGCCGGCTGCCGTGCGGACCTGTTCCGTCTGCCGGCCGACGCGACGCTCGACGAGACGCTGGCGGTGGTGGCGCGGCTCAACGGCGACGACGCGGTGGACGGCATCCTCGTGCAGTCGCCGCTGCCAAAGGGCATGGGCCGCGACGCCGAACAGCGCGTCTTCGACGCCGTGTCGCCGGACAAGGACGTGGACGGCTTCCACGCGCAGAACGTCGGCCTGCTGGTGCAGAAGCGGGCGCGCCTCGTGGCCTGCACGCCGTCGGGCGTGATGCAGCTGCTGGCGCGCGAAGGGATCGCACTCGCAGGGAAGCGCGCCGTCGTCATCGGCCGCAGCGACATCGTCGGCAAACCCATGGCGCTGCTGCTGCTGCATCAGGACGCCACGGTCACGATCTGCCACTCGCGCACGCCCGACGTGGCGGCGCTGGCGTGCGAGGCCGACATCCTGGTGGCGGCCGTCGGCCGCCCCGCGTATGTCACGCCGGCCTTCGTGAAACCGGGCGCTACCGTGATCGACGTCGGCATCAACCGCGTCGACGACGCCGCGCTCGTCGCCGGCTGGTACCCCGACGGGCATCCGCGCCGGCTGCAGTTCGAGAAGAAACGGACGCTGCTCATCGGCGACGTCCATCCGGCGGTGTGGAACGTCGCCGGCGCCGTCACCCCTGTGCCGGGCGGTGTGGGGCCGCTCACGATCGCCATGCTGCTCGCCAACACCGTCACCGCGGCGGAAGTGCGCGCCGGCCTGCTGGCGGCGCGCTGAGCGTGCCGTGCGGGTCGCGCTGACCGGCGGCATCGCGACGGGCAAGAGCGTCGTGGCGCGGGCGCTGCGCGAGGCGGGCCTGGCCACCGTCGATGCGGACGTCCTTGCCCGCGACGCCGTGGCACCGGGGTCCACCGGGCTTGCCGCCGTCGTGGCGCGCTTCGGTGCCGGCGTCGTGCGCGCCGACGGCTCACTCGACCGCGCCGCCCTCGGCGCCCTGGTGTTCGCGGACGCGGCGGCGCGTCGAGATCTCGAGCACATCGTACATCCGCGCGTGCGCCACGGCATCGACGCGTTCTTCAGGGCGCTCCCGTCCGGCGCACCGGGCCTCGCCGAGATTCCGCTCGCCTATGAGACAGGCTGGGCGTCCACGTTCGATCTCGTAGTCGTCGTCGCGTGCCGACCGGAGACGCAGCGCGCGCGGCTCATGGCGCGCGACGGCTTCACGGCGGCAGACGCGGATCGCCGGCTGGCGGCGCAGTGGCCGATCGCCGACAAGGTGCGCCTCGCCGATGCCGTCGTCGTGACCGACGGTGACATGGCGTCCACGCTCGGGCAGGCCGGCCGCCTCGCGGCGTGGCTCAGAGGTCGTTGCCGTCCTTCGTGACGGGCGCGATCCGCTCCTCCACGAAGGTGTTCCACTCGTGGCAGTGCGGACACTGCCAGAGCAGCTCCGTGCTGCGGTAGTGGCAGCGCAGGCAGACGTGCGGGTCGAGATAGAAGACTGCCGCCTTGGCGTGCGTCACATACCGTTCAACCGCGGCCCGCTCGAGGCCGGTGCGCAGTAGCAGGTCCCAGATCGCCTCGTGCACGGTCAGGCCGTGCGGGTTGTGGCTGAGCGCCTCGAGGAACTGGTCGAGCGCCGCCGGGGTCTGGTCCGCGTCCACGAGAGCGTGGCCGAGCGCGAGCCGGGCCCGCCAGTTGTGCGGGTGGGCCGCGGCCACCCGCCGGCAGAGGTCGAGAAACCGGTCGGGCTGCCCGGAGGCGCGGTAGGCGTCGCGCAGGCGGTCGAGCACGAGGTGGGAGCGGTCGGGCGCGTCGTCCACCACACCTTCCCAGAGCGCCACGGCCTCGGCCGTGCGCCCGTCGCGCGCCAGCACGTCGCCGAGGTTCACCGACGCCGGCGTCACGCCGGCGTCGAGGTCGAGGGCGGCGGAGAAGCGGGCTCGCGCCGCCGCCAGGTCGCCGGCCCTGAGCGCCGTGAGGCCGCGTTCGTTCTCGAGGAACGCCAGGATCGTCTGGCTGCGCGCGGGGGATTCCGGGCCCGCCATGGCCAGCAGCTCCTGCCGCACCTTCGCGGCGTCTTCCCACTGCCGCTGTTCTTCGTAAACCTTTTCGAGGTGCAGCAGCGCGTAAGCGTTCGACGGATCGAGGCGCCGCGCCTCCTTGAAGGCTTCGACGGCGCGATCGACGAAGCCGCCGCGCTTGTAGTCGAGCCCGAGGCACAACATCACGTAGGCGTGTTCGAGGCGCGTCAGCTTCTGCCGCTGCAGCAGCGACTGATGCACCTGGATGGCGCGCGACACCTGGCCGCGTTCGCGGTAGACGTTGCCGAGAATGAGGTGGATCTCGAGCGCGTCGGCGTCCACGCGCGCCGCCTGGCTGAGCTCCTCGATGGCCAGGTCGATCTGGTTGGCGACGAGGTAGTTCAGGCCGAGCACGTAGTGATGGGAATCGCGCGCCTTGCGGCGGTCGATCCAGCGGCCGTCGCGGAGCTTGTAGCGCTCCCAGGCCTTGCCGATGGCGACGCCGGCGAGCAGGGCGAGCAGCGCCGAGATGAAGGGGACATAACCAGACAGCACGGCGCGCCTCTCTAGACCAAACCCGTGCGCCAGAGATCGTGCAGGTGCACGACACCGAGCGCGCGTCCCGCCTCGTCGACGACGACGACGGCCGTGATCTTGCGGCCCTCGAGCAGATGCAGGGCCTCCGCCGCCAGCGTGTGGGGCGCCACGGTCACCGGCGTGCGGCTCATCACGTCGGCCGCCCGCCGGGCGAGCACGTCGGTGTCGGCCGCGAGCGCGCGGCGCACGTCGCCGTCGGTGACGACGCCGGCCAGCACGCCGTCGGCGTCGAGCACGCAGGTGATGCCCATGCCTCCGCGCGTGATCTCGGCAATCACCGCGCGCATCGGCGCCGCCGGCGCCACCGCCGGCAGTTCGGGGCCGGTGCGCATGAGGCCGTCCACGCGCCGCGCCCGGCGAAAGAGCGTGCCGCGCGGATGCAGGTCCGCGAATTGGTCCGGGCTGAAGCCCTTCTCGACGAGCACCGTCATCGCCAGCGCATCGCCGAGCGCGAGCGCTGCCGTGGTACTGGCCGTGGGGACGAGGTTCATCGGGCAGGCCTCTTCGGACACGCTGCAGTCGAGCACGACCGTCGCGGCGCGGGCGAGCGTGGACGACGGGTCGCCGGTCATCGCGATGAGCGTGGCGCCCAGGCGCTTCAGCGTCTCGAGCAGGCGTGTCAGTTCCTCGGTTTCGCCGCTGTGCGAGAGCGCGATGACGACGTCGCTCGGCTGGATCATGCCAAGGTCGCCGTGCACCGCCTCGGCCGGGTGCACGAAGTAGGCGGGGGAGCCGGTGCTCGAGAGCGTGGCCGCGATCTTCCGGCAGACGATGCCCGACTTGCCCATGCCGGTGAGAATCACGCGGCCGCGGCAGTCGCGCACGAGCGCGACGGCGGCCGTAAAACGCTCGTCGAGACGATCGGCGAGCGCGCGCACGGCGTCCGCTTCCGTGTGCAGCACCTTGCGGGCGAGGGACAGGTCAGCCATCCGATTTCACGACCCGATCGACGGCCACGAGCTGCCGCAGCAGCGGTTCGAGCGCCGCCAGCGCGAGTGCATTCGCGGCATCGCTCTTCGCCCGCGGCGGATCCTCGTGCACTTCCATGAAGACGCCGTCCACGCCGGCCGCCACCCCCGCGCGGGCGAGCGGGGCGATGTACTGCGCGAGGCCGATCGTGACACCGTCGCCGGCGCCAGGCAACTGCAGGCTGTGCGTGACGTCGAACACGACCGGATGGCCGAGTTCGCGCATCATCGGCAGCCCGCGCATGTCGACGACGAGGTTGTTGTAGCCGAACGACGAGCCGCGTTCGGTGAGCAGCACGCCGGCGGCGCCGCTCTCGACGAGTTTCGTCACCACGTGGCGCATGTCTTTCGGCGCCAGGAACTGCGCCTTCTTCACGTTCACCGTGCGCCCGGTCTTCGCCGCAGCCACGAGCAGATCCGTCTGCCGCGACAGGAACGCCGGAATCTGCAGCACGTCGGCGACCTCGGCCACCGGCGCGGCCTGCGACGCCTCGTGGATGTCGGTCAGGATCGGCAGGCCCGTGCGCGCCTTCACCGCGGCGAGCGCCTTCAGGCCCTCGGTGAGGCCCGGTCCGCGGAAGGAGCCGAGAGACGTCCGATTGGCCTTGTCGAACGACGCCTTGAAGACGAGCGGCACGCCGGTGCGCGTCGCAATCGCCTGGATCTCGAGCGCGAGATCCAGGACGTGCGCCGCACTCTCGATGACGCAGGGGCCGAGAATGAATCCCAGCGGATGCCCGGTGCCGAACGTGACGGTGCCGGCACGCACCTCCTGCACGCGCACCATGTCAGGCAATCGCGCTCGCTTCATTCACCTGGCCGAGCGTGCCCTGCCGATGCCGGTAGGACGCCTCGACGAAGCTGGCGAAGAGCGGGTGCGGCCTGAGCGGACGCGACAGGAACTCCGGGTGGAACTGCACGCCGAGGAACCACGGGTGGCCCGGCAGCTCGGCGATCTCGACGAACTTGCCGTCGGGCGAGCGGCCCGAGATGAGCATGCCGTGTTCCTTGAGCGCCGGCTCGTAGAGGGTGTTGAACTCGAAGCGGTGGCGGTGACGCTCCCAGATCACATCCGCGCCGTAGACGCGGCGGGCGAGCGAGCCGGGCGCCAGCTCGCAGGCATAGCGGCCAAGGCGCATCGTGCCGCCGAGGTCGTCCACGCCGAGCAGGTCGCGCAGCTTGTAGATCACCTTGTGCGGAGCCGATTCGTCGAACTCGGTCGAGTCTGCGCCTTCGAGCCCGCACACGTTACGCGCGAACTCGACGGTGGCCCACTGGAAGCCGTAGCAGATGCCGAAGTAGGGCACCTTGTGGGTGCGCGCGAACTCGGCCGCTTTCATCATGCCGCGGGTGCCGCGGGTGCCGAAGCCGCCGGGCACGAGGATGCCCGCCGACCCCTCGAGGAGGCGCGTGCCGCCATCCTGTTCGAGCGCCTCGGCCTCGACCCACTGGATGTTGATGCGGAGCCGGTGTGCGAAACCGCCGTGATAAAGCGCTTCGTTCAGGCTCTTGTACGAATCTTCGTAGCCGGTGTACTTGCCGACGACGTGGATCGTCAGTTCGTCATGCGGGTGTTTGATGTTCTCGACGAGCTGTTCCCAGGCGCGCGCGTCTCCAGTGGTCTGCGGCAGGCCGAGCCGCTGCAGCACGACGCGGTCGATGCCTTCCTCGCGCAGCGCGAGCGGCACTTCGTAGATCGTCTCGACGTCGCGGGCGGTGATGACCGCTTCCTGATCGACGTCGCAGAATAGCGCGATCTTCGACTTGATGTCGCGGTCGAGCACGCGGTCGGTGCGGCAGAGCAGGATGTCGGGCTGAATGCCGATCGAGCGCAGATCGCGCACGCTGTGCTGCGTGGGTTTGGTCTTGAGTTCGCCGGCCGAGCCGATCCACGGCACGAGCGTGAGGTGGATGTAGAGCGTGTGCTCGCGGCCGGCATCCTGGCGGAACTGCCGAATGGCTTCGAGGAACGGCAGGCTCTCGATGTCACCGACCGTGCCGCCGATCTCGACGAGCACGACATCGACATCGCGGCCGACGGCGCGGATGTTGTCCTTGATCTCGTTCGTGATGTGCGGGATGACCTGCACGGTGCGCCCGAGGTAGTCGCCGCGCCGCTCCTTCTGGATGACCGACATGTAGATCTTGCCGGTGGTCCAGTTGCTGTTGCGCGTCGTGGTCGTGTCGGTAAAACGTTCGTAGTGCCCGAGATCGAGGTCGGTCTCGGCGCCGTCGTCGGTCACGAACACCTCGCCGTGCTGGTACGGGCTCATCGTGCCGGGGTCGACGTTGATGTAGGGGTCGAACTTGAGCAGGGCGACCTTGTAGCCGTGGCCTTCGAGCAGCGCGCCGATCGAGGCGGCGGCCAGGCCCTTGCCGAGCGACGAGACGACGCCGCCGGTGACGAAGATGTACTTGGTGGGTCGGGGTGATGTGCTCATAGGTCGGACACCGTGCGGCGGGCGTGGGCGAGGTCGTCGGGCGTGTCAACCGACAGCGACACGTAGGCGCTGTCGATGACGCGGATGGGAATGCCGTGTTCGAGCGCGCGGAGCTGCTCGAGCGACTCGCTGCGTTCGAGCGGCGTCGGGGCGAGCGACGCCAGTCTGAGCAGCGTAGCTCGGCGGTAGCCGTACACGCCAATGTGTACGGCGGGTGCTGCGCCACCGGCGGCGCGGGGAAATGGAATCGGGGCGCGGGAGAAATAGAGGGCGCGTCCGCCAAGGTCGCGCACGACCTTCACGAGATGCGGCGACTGGACGTCCTCCCCGGGCAGAAAGGGCCGGCAGAGGGTGGTCATCTCGACGGCGCGGTCGTGGACCAGGGGCGCCGCCAGCAGGTCGATGGCGGCCGGGTCGATGAACGGCTCGTCACCCTGCACGTTGATGACGACGTCGCAGGGCAGCGTGGCGGCAATCTCCGCCAGCCGGTCCGTGCCCGTCGGGTGGTCGGAACGGGTCAGCCAGGCCAGCCCCCCGAACCCTTCCACCGCGTCGACGATCCGCTGGTCATCCGTGGCGACGATCACGGCATCCACCGCGGCCATGGCGGCGCGCCGGTAGACGTGTTCGACCATGGGACGTCCGTGGATTTCAGCGAGAGGTTTTCCGGGAAGGCGGGAGGAGTGATACCGCGCCGGGACGATCGCGACGACCGAAGCTTCCGTCAGTCCGGCCGGCAGTCTGCCTGGAACAGCGGGCACGGCGAATAATACCACAGTGCACACGGTGGCACGGGTCATGGTGGCCGGCCGGCCCCGACCGATACTATGCTGCAGGGCGATGCGCACAGACTCACACCGTCTCGCCGGCACGCTGTTGGCGCTCGGCTTCGTGGCCGGGTGGTTCTCCGGGTCGTGGGTGAGCCCGCCGACCGCCATCACGCAGGTGCGGCCCGCGCGTCCGGTGGCGCCGCCGCCCGACGTGCCGATGCCGCACATCGCCCTCCACGCCGTCACCGCGCCCGCCACGACACCGGCGACCGCGCGCAATCCGTTCGTGTTCACCGACCGCCCGGCGGTTGTGTCGCCGCTCGTGGCGCGATCGGCCGGCGAGACTGTCGTCGCCGCGCCCGGCGAGGCTGCGGCGCCCGACATCGCGGCGGCTCCCGCGGACTCCGCGCCGCCGATGTGGCGCGTGTTCGGTATCGCCGCCGACGCGGATGGCCGCATCACCGCCGTCGTGAGCGGCGGCGGCGACGTGTTCCTGCTCGGCCTCGGCGACCGTCTGCCCGACGGCTCGTCGGTGGTGGAACTCGACGCGACGGGGCTCGTCGTAGCGACGCCAGGCGGCGAGCGCCTGACGTTGCGGCTTCCGTAGACCGCGCGTCACGGGCAATCACCCGAAGATCGGCCTCCTGCGCGCCACGGCCGCTCGGTGTGCGCGCCTGTCGTATGGCATGCGTCCGCTTCCGTGATCGCCACGATATAATGTGGCGCTTGTGCGCCGCGGCTTGCGGAACGCATGGTGGAGCGGGTCGGCGGCACCGGCGCGCACCACACGTGGTGCAAAGTGGTGTTTTGTTCGACTTCGCGTGGGATTCCCGCCGGTTTACACGGTGTTTTCCACAAGCTTTTCCACAGAAGGTGTTGAACGTTCGAACCGCGCGCGGCGGGGGCCTGACCTAATGCCGGGCCCCGCCGGTGGTTCGTGGAGTGCAGGAGCGTAGCAATGAACCGAAAAGTGACCGTGGTGGGTGGCGCCGGCAACGTGGGCGCGACCGTGGCGCGCGCCGTCGCGCACAAGGAACTGGCCGACGTCGTCATCATCGACATCGCCGAGACGAAGGCGGCCGGCATCGCGCTCGACATCTACCAGTCGTGCCCGGTCGCCGGTTCGTCGGCGAAGGTCGTGGGCTTCGGCGCCACCGACGACGGCTTCGCGCACACCGCGAACTCCGATGTGGTCGTCATCACCTCCGGCGTGCCGCGCAAGCCGGGCATGAGCCGCGACGACCTGCTGGCCGTCAATCACGACATCATGAAGTCGGTCACGGCGCAGATCGTCAAGTACTCGCCGAACACGATCATCGTGCCCGTTGCCAACCCGCTCGACGCGATGTCGCAGGCCGTCTACCGCCTGAGCGGCTTCCCGCGTCAGCGTGTCATCGGCATGGCCGGCGTGCTCGACTCGGCGCGCATGCGCACGTTCGTCGCGATGGAACTCGGCGTCTCGGTCAACGACGTCAACTGCTTCGTGCTCGGCGGCCACGGCGACACGATGGTGCCGCTGCCGCGCCTCTCCACGGTGGCCGGCATTCCGCTGACCGAACTCGTCGCGATGGGCACACTCTCGCAGGCGAAGCTCGACGAGATCTGCACGCGCACCGCCAACGGCGGCGCCGAGATCACGAAGCTGGTCGGCACGAGCGCCTGGTATGCGCCGGGCGAGTCGGCCGCCGCGATGGTCGAAGCGATCCTGAAGGACCAGAAGCGCATCATGCCGTGCTCGGTGTTCCTGCAGGGCGAATACGGCATCAACGACCTCTTCGTCGGCGTGCCCGTGAAGCTCGGCGCCGGCGGCGTCGAGGAGATCATCCAGATCAACCTGACCGAGTCCGAGAAGGCCGCCCTGCTGAAATCCGCGGGCGCCGTCAAGGAACTGGTCGACGTCATCAAGGTCTGAGGCCGACGTGAAGATTCACGAATATCAGGCCAAGGCCATCCTCGCGAAGTACGGCGTCCCCGTGCCGCGCGGGGAAGTCGCGCTGACGCCGCAGGACGCCGTCGAGATCGCCAAGCGGCTCGGCGGGCCGGTGGCGGTCGTCAAGGCGCAGATCCACGCCGGCGGCCGCGGCAAGGGCGGCGGTGTGAAGGTCTCGAAGGGCCTCGAGGCCGTCGAAACCAACGCCAAAGCCATCCTCGGCATGCAGCTCGTCACGCACCAGACCGGCCCGGCCGGCCAGCGTGTGGGCCGCGTGCTCGTCGAAGAGGGGCTCGCCATCGCGCGTGAGCTCTACGTCGGCATGCTCGTGGATCGCTCCACGAAGAAGATCGTCCTCATGGCCAGCGCCGACGGCGGCATGGACATCGAGGAGGTGGCGGCGAAGACTCCCGAGCGCATCCACAAGGCGCTCGTCGAGCCGGGCACCGGCCTGCAGCCGTTCCAGGCGCAGCAGCTCGCCTTCGCCATCGGCCTCACCGGCGACAGCGTGAAGAAGGCCACGAAGCTGATGTTGTCGCTCTACCAGGCGTTCCTGGCCAGCGACGCGTCGCTGCTCGAGATCAATCCGCTCATCGTGACGGAGAGCGGCGACCTGCTCGCCCTCGACGCCAAGATGACGATCGACGACAACGCCCTCTACCGCCACGCCGACTTCCGCGACCTGCGCGACCTGAGCGAGGAAGATCCGCTCGAGGTGGAAGCGTCGAAGTTCGCCCTCAACTACATCCGGCTCGAGGGCAACATCGGCTGCATGGTGAACGGCGCCGGTCTCGCGATGGCGACGATGGACATCATCAAGCTGTCGGGCGGCCAGCCGGCCAACTTCCTCG
>CADEFD010000163.1 GCA_902826515.1 uncultured Acidobacteriota bacterium | reverse complement strand
GCCCAGCCGGTGATGCCGGCCTTCACCTTGTGGCGCAGCATGTACTGCGGGATGCGGTGCTTGAACTGCTCGACGAAGTAGGGGCGCTCGGGCCGCGGTCCGACGATCGACATCTCGCCTTTGAGCACGTTGACGAACTGCGGCCACTCGTCGAGGTCCATCTTGCGCAGCCAGCGGCCGACGCTCGTGGCCCGCGAGTCTTCCTCGTCGGCCCACACCGGGCCGGTGTCGTCCTCGGCGTCGATCGGCATGGTGCGGAACTTGTAGACCTTGAACGGCCGGCCGTCGAGGCCCATCCGCTCCTGCGAGTAGAACACCGGGCCGCGCGAGCTGCGCTTGATGAGCCAGGCGATGAGGATGCCGGGCACCACCATGATGGCCAGCGCCACCACCGAGATGACGATGTCGAGCGCGCGCTTGATGACCGCGTTCAGCCCCTGCAGCGGCACGTCGTTGACGTTGATGACCGGCAGGCCGTCGAGATCCTCGAGGCGGGCGCGCAGGGCGATGAACTGCAGCAGATCGGGCACGACCTTGACGTCGATACACTCGCGGCTGGCACCTTCGACCAGGTCGAGCATCTTCACGTGCTCTTCCATCGGCAGCGCCACGTAGAGATGATCGACGCTCTCGCGCACGGCGATCTCCGGCGCTTCGGCCAGCGTGCCGAGCAGCGGCACGCCGCGATAGCCGAGGTGATCGCCGCCGGCGCGGTCGTCCACGAAGCCCACCACCACGTAGCCGAGCTCGCGGTGTTCGAACATCCGATCGGCGACCATGCGGCCCAGTTCGCCGGAGCCGGCGATCATGATGCGGCGCAGGCCGAGGCCGGCCGTCCACCGGCGTTCCATGAACTCGCGCACGAACTCGCGCGCGAGATACCCGAGGACGATGGTGCAGATGAGGAAGATGGCCCAGACGAGCTGCGAGATCTCGTAGGTGCCGCGGCTCTTGATGTGGTCGGGGACGTAGTAGGCCTGGAAGTACAACGTGCCCACCACGCCGATGACCACGGCGAAGATGCTGCCGACGAGCACGTTGAAGAAGTCGTCGATGCGCGAGCGGCCGCGGCGCAGGCGGTAGAGGCCCTGCAGATGGAACCCGATCGGCACGATGGCGGCCACGAACGGCAGCACGTCGATGTACTGCGCGAGCGGCGGCTGGCCCTTGGTGACGGGGAAGAGCCCGGTGTCGAAGCGGATGAGGTACGCGAGCACGAAGGCGACGATGCCGATCGAGGCATCGGTCAGCACGTGCAGCGCCACCAGCAGGCGGTTGTAGCGCCTTACCATCGGGTGCCTCCGGGCGCCGCGAGCACCTCATCCACCGCGTGGCGGAACTCGGCGCGGAACCGGGCGTGGCTGAACCGTTCCGCGTTGGCGCGGATGCGGGCGCTGTCCCAGGGGCGGGAGGCCGCGTGGGTCAGAGCGGCGGCCCAGGCCTCGACCGAGTCGTCGGGCACGAGCAGGCCGGTCTCGCCGTCGATGACCGTTTCGGTGGCGCCGCCGTGGCCCAGGGCCACCACGGGCCGGCCGGTGGCCTGCGCCTCGACCGGCACGATGCCGAAGTCTTCTTCCCCCGGGAGCAGCACCGCGGCGGCGGTGCGGACGCTGGCGCGGACGGCCTCGTCGTCGAGCCGGCCGAGCAGGCGCACGCCCCGCCCGTTCGCCGCGCGCGCTTCGAGCAGGCCGCGCTCGGGGCCGTCGCCGATGATATCGAGCGGCACTCCGGCGCGGTGGGCGGCGTCGATGGCGACTTCGAGGCGCTTGTAGGGAACCAAGGCGGATACGATGACGAAGGTCGAGCCCGGCGCCGTGGCGCCCGGCGTGAAGTACTCGGTGTCGACCGGCGGATAGATGACGGCCGACTCGCGATTATAGTACAGCGCGATCCTCCGCGCAACATACTGAGAAATAGCGAGATAGCGGCTGGCGCGGGTGGACGTCCGCTGGTCCCAGCGGGCCATGCGGGCCATCACCGGGCGCAGCACCGCGCTCATCGCCCGGCCCACCTTCTGCGGTCCGAAGTAGGCGTCGAACTGGTCCCACGCATACCGCATCGGCGTCAGGCAGTAGCAGAGGTGGGGCACGCCCTCCGGCACGATGACCGACTTGGCCACGCAGTGGCTGCAGCTCACGACGAGGTCGAAGCCGCGAAAGTCGAGCCGCTCGATGGCGGCCGGGAAGATCGGCAGGTAGTTGCGGTAGGCGCGGCGGACGAACGGCAGGTGCTGCGTGAAGGCCGTATGGATGGGCCGGTCTTCGATGAGCGGCGAGACCGAGCCCGGAATGTGGAGCAACGTGAAAAGTTCGGCGTCGGGGAACACCTCGCAGAGCCGTTCCAGGGCCTTCTCACCGCCGCGCATGCCGGTGAGCCAGTCGTGCACCAGGGCGACGCGCATCACGCGGCTCCCAGGACCTCGCGGTATACGTCCAGCGTCTGGCTGGCCGCCCGCGCCCACGAGAATTCCTTCGCGCGGATCCGGCCCTTCGCGATGAGCTGCTGGCGCAGCGGCTCGTCGGTGACGGCGCGGCGGATGCCCTCGGCGATCGCGGTGACGTCGTAAGGATCGACGAGCAGGGCGGCATCACCCGCCACCTCGGGCAGCGACGACAGGTTCGAGGTGACGACCGGCGTCTCGTTGGCCATCGCTTCGAGCGGCGGCAGCCCGAAGCCCTCGTAGAGCGACGGGAACACGAACGCCCGCGCGAGGCGGTAGAAGGTCACGAGGGTCATCGCCGGCTGGAAGCCGAAGAACCGCACGTGTTTGTCGAGGCGGTGCCGGTGCACGGCCTGCCTGAGCGCCGGATGTTTCGACGTCTCGTCGCCGATGACCACGAGCTTCAGCCCCTCGGGACCGTCGGCGCGCATCGACGCGAAGGCGGCGATGAGCCGCTCGAGGTTCTTGTGCGGCTTGATGTTGCCGACGTAGAGCACGAACGGATGATCGAGCTGGAAGCGCTGCCGCACGCGGTCCATCGCCTCGGCATCGGGCGCGGCGGCGAAGCGGGCGTCGAGCCCGTTGTAGACGACGACGACCTTTTCGGGCGCCACGCCCGTGTAATGGAGGATGTCACGCTTCGACGCGTCCGACACGGTCAGCACCCGGTCGGCCTTGCGCGCCGCCAGCCGGATCATCGTGTGGGCGTAGGCGAAGGCCGCCCGGCTCGGCAGGTACTCCGGGAAGCGGAGGTGGATGCAGTCGTGGATCGTGACCACGGTGCGGCAGCGTGTGAGCGGCGGCAGCACGTAGTGTGGTTCGTGGAGCAGGTCGGCTTTTGCGCGCGCCGCCGCCCGCGGCACCCGCCACTGCTCGGCGAGCGAGTACGGGCGGCTGGTCTCGACGACGGACTGGAAGTTCGGGCCGGCCGCGGCGGCGGAGACCGCGTCCTCGGGTTTCGTCAGCAGCACGTACTGGGAGTCGTGGTCGAGCACGCCCAGTTCGGTGACGAGATTGCGGATGTAGGTCCCGATGCCGAAGTCGTGGAGCTTTCGGGCGTCGATGACGATCCGCATGGTCTTCCGCAGTTTATCGGACATCGAGACCGCGGCGCTGCAGCCACCAGACGAGCAGCGGCGCCCAGGCCGGATGGTGCTTGCGGTAGAAAGCGACCTGACTCTCGCGCCGGCGCTGCTCCGTGGGACCCGGCGCCGAGGCGCCCGAGCGGCCGCGCAGATGGCGCACGGTGGCCGCCGGCACGAAGATCACGCGGCGGCCGCGGGCGCGCACCGCCGCGCAGACGTCCACGTCCTCCGTGTACATGAAGTAACGCTCGTCGAGCAGGCCGACGGCGTCGAGGTCGGCCCGGCGCGCCAGCAGGCAGGCGCCGCTGACCCAGTCGCGCGGCCCCGGCTGCGACGTCTCCCGCGTCACCCGCGCCACCGCCCACGGGACGCCGGCCTCGTAGGCCCGCACGAGCCGGCGCTGCGTGAACTCGGCCCACGGGCTCATCATCGGGCCGAATGACAACTCCGGACGGTCCGCTGCGTCCACGAGGCGGGGGCCGGCGATCGCAGCCGTCCGGTCGTCGGCGAGCGCGCCGACGAGGGTCGTGAGCGCGTCGGCCGGCACCTCCGTGTCCGGGTTGAGCAGCAGTACGTACTCGCTCGTCGTGGCGCGGATGCCGAGGTTGTTCGCGCGCGAGAAGCCGAGATTCCCGCCGGCGTCGAGGGCCTGCACGTCCGGCCACGCCGTCGGCAGCCAGGCGAGGGTGCCGTCTGACGACCGGTTGTCGACGACCGTGATCGTCGTCGGGCCCGGACGGCCCGCCGCCGCGAGGCTGCGCAGGCAACGATCGAGATCGACGCGAACGTTGTAGCTCACGATGACGATGGCAAGCGATCGCTCAGGCACCGGCGGCCTCCTCGAGACACCCGAGCACGCGGCGCGCCGTGTCTGCCCACTGATAACTCGCGAGCACCGGCGCCGCCTCGGCGCGGTAGCGCGCGTGGAGCGCGGCGTCGTCGAGCAGTGCGGCCATCGCCGCGGCGACGTCGCCGGTGAGTGCCGGTCCTTCGGGCACGCGCCACGCGGCGGCGCCGTAGATCTCGCGCGCCACCGCCGTGTCGAGCACGATCGGCACGGCGCCGCGCGCCATGGCCTCGAGCGGCGTGAACCCGAAGCCCTCGTAGCGCGACAGGAAGACGAACACGGCCGCCTCGCGGTACAGGCCCTCGAGCGTGGCGTCGTCCACCCAGTCGCGCAGCCGGGCGCGGTCTGAAAGGCCGCGCGCGGCGATGGCCGCGGCGAAGTCCACGCGCGGCGTGGTGCGGTTGGCGCCGACGATGTCGAGCCGCGCGCCGGGGTGGGTGGCAGCGACGCGCGCGAACGCCTCGATGAGCACGTCGAGGCGCCGGCGCTGGAAGAGCGAGCCGACGAAGAGCACGAGGGGCGCGCGTTGAACCGGGGGCGGCAGGACGGGTGCCCGCACGCCGAGATACACCACGCGCACGCGGGCCGCGTCCACCGCCGTGTGCCGCACGATCTCGGCGCCCGAGAACGCCGACGGCGCGAGCACCAGGCGGGCGCGGCGGGCCGACCACGCGGTCAGCAGGCGGCGCCGCGTGCCTTCGCGCCACGCGAACCACTCGGGATGGGCGAAGAACGACACGTCGTGGATGGCGACCACGGTGGGCGCCGGCGCCGCGAGCGGCGCGGTATAACCCGGCGCGAAGACGACGTCGGGCCGATCGCGGCCGAGCGCCCGCTGGAGGTCCCACTGTTCCCACCGCGTGCCGCCCCCGCCCGGCACGATCCGCACGTCGGCCGCGAGCCCGGGCGGCACGAGCGTGGGTGTGGCCGGCGCGTAGAGTTGCAGCGTGTGCCGGCGGTCGACACCGGCCGAATGCCACGCGCCGAGCAGTTCGGCGAGGTAGCGGCCGACACCGGTCGGGTGGCCGGTCAGTTCGCGTGCGTCGATCGCCACCCGCATCAGCGGCGCTCCGCGCGCCTGGCGAGCGCGGCCCGGTAGGCCGTGAGCGTCGCCGCCGCCGTATCGGCCCAGCTGTAACGCGCCGCCTGCCGCAGTCCGCGCGTGCTGAGGTCGCGCATGCGGGTGTCGTCGGTGCAGGCGTCGAGCGCCGCCGCCCAGGCATCGGGCGCGCCGAGCGGCGCGAAGAATCCGGCGTCGCCGAGCACCTCGGGCAGCGCGCCGACCGGCGTTGCCACGACCGGCACGCCGCAGGCCATAGCCTCGAGCGCCGGCAGGCCGAAACCTTCGTCGAGCGAAGGTACGACGACGGCGCGCGCGTCGGCATAGAGCGCGCGGCGCGCCGCCTCGCTCACATAGCCGGTCACGGTGACATGTGCCGCGAGCGGCGCGCGCATCGCGCGGGCCACCCAGGCGTCGCCGCCGGCGCCGAGGCCCCCGGCCAGCACGAGCGGCGGCACGTCGCGGCGCTGCGCCAGCAGCAGCTCGTAGGCGTCGAGCAGCAGGCCGACGTTCTTGCGTGTCTCGAGCGTGCCGAGGAAGAGCAGCGTGCGTCCCGTGGCCGTGCCGCGCGCCGCGCGCACGTCCGCGGCCCACTGAGGCGCGCCGAGCGGCGTCGTCGTGACGTTCTCGGCCGCGACGCCGAGTGCCCCGGTCACGAGCGCGGCCGCGTAGTGTGACCCGGCCACGACGTGGTCCGCCCGCCGGACGTGGTCGCCGACGAGCGCCGTGAAGTCGCGCTGTGTGGCGCCCCGCACGGCCGCGGGTTGTGTCAGGAAGTACAAGTCGAAGACCGTCACGACCTGCGCGGCGCGCCGGGCGGGGAGCAGCAGCGGCGTCGGCGAGTGCACGACGTCCTGCGCGCCGGCCAGCCATTCGATCGCCGGCCAGCCGCGGCGATGCCAGCTCCAGGTGAGCGCGGCCACGGGAATCCGGCGATCGACCACGCGCGCGCCGGGCAGCTCGGCCATGGTCTCGGCGGCGACGCGGTCGCGCCAGGAGGATGAGAAGAGCGTCAGATCGAGCGACGCGCCGGCGCCGGACGTGAGAGCACGTGCCAGCTCGTGCACGTACTCGCCAATGCCGGTTCGAGCCCGGAGCGCCGGGCGGTAGTCCACGAGCACGCGCACGCCCGGGGACGGTACCACCGACACGTCTATGACGGCAAGTCCTTGTGGTTCAGTATGTTGACAGTAATCTCGGCCGGATGGTACCGTGATGTGTTTGCGCGAGCGCACCTACGCGGCTCGCCAACGCTTCCCGGGGGAGTGCATGAAGGTCGCGGTTGTGGGCACGGGGTATGTGGGTCTCGTCGTTGGCGCCTGTCTGGCGGAGAGTGGCAACGACGTCATCTGTGTGGACAAGGACGAGGCCAAGGTCCGGATGCTGCGCCGGGGCAAGAGCCCCATCTACGAGCCCGGGATCGAGGATCTCCTGCGCCGCAACAAGGCCGAAGGGCGGCTGGTCTTCACGACCGATCTCGCCAAGGCCGTCCGCCAGTCCACGATCATCTTCATCGCCGTCGGCACACCGCAGGGTGAGGACGGGTCGGCCGACCTCCAGCACGTCATGGGCGTCGCCCGCGATGTCGCCCGGGCGATGAACGGCTACAAGGTCATCGTCGACAAGAGCACGGTGCCGGTCGGCACCGCCGAGAAGGTGCGCGACATCGTCCGTCGTGAGACCACGCACCCCTTCAGTGTCGTGAGCAACCCCGAGTTCCTGAAGCAGGGCGCGGCGGTCGACGACTTCATGAAGCCCGACCGTGTGGTCATCGGCGCCGAAGACCCGAAGGCGGCCGAGCTGATGGTGGCCCTGCACAAGCCGTTCACCCGCACCGGCGCGCCGATCATGGTGATGGACTGCGCGAGCGCCGAGCTCTCGAAGTACGCCGCCAACGCGATGCTCGCCACCAAGATCTCGTTCATGAACGAAATCGCGAATGTGTGCGAGGCCTACGGCGCCGACGTCGATCGCGTGCGCCAGGCGATGGGCTCCGACCGCCGCATCGGCCCGGCGTTCCTCTTCCCCGGCGTGGGCTACGGCGGCAGCTGCTTCCCGAAGGACGTCAAGGCGCTCGTCAAGTTCTCGGCCGACAAGAAGTACGACTTCAAGATCCTGAAGGCCGTCGAGTCGGTCAACGAACTGCAGAAGCGCATCCTGCTCAAGAAGATGGAAGCGCACTTCGGCACCCTCAAGGGCAAGACCATCGCCGTGTGGGGCCTGGCGTTCAAGCCGAAGACCGACGACATGCGCGAGGCGCCGGCCATCCCGATCATCAGGACCCTGCTCGAGAAGGGGGCCAAGGTGCAGGCGCACGATCCCGAAGCGATGCCGACCGCCAAGGGGCTCTTCAAGGGCGGTGTCACCTACACCTCGCGCAACTACGACGCCCTCAAGGGCGCCGACGGCCTCGCCATCCTCACCGAGTGGCAGGAGTTCCGCGAGCCCGACTTCCAGAAGATGCGCAAGCTGCTCAAGAATCCGGTCATCTTCGACGGGCGCAACATCTATCAGCCCGAACAGATGAAGGAGCTCGGCTTCACCTACTATTCGATCGGGAGGTAGTCGTGGCGCGCGTGCTCGTCACGGGTGGCGCCGGGTACATCGGCAGCCACACCGCCAAGGCGCTCACCGCCGCCGGGCACTACGTGGTCGTGCTCGACGACCTGTCGGCGGGCCACGTCGAGGCCACGCGCGGCCTGCCGCTCGTACGGGCGCGGGTGCACGACACCGCCGCCGTGCGCGCGGCGCTCGTCGCGCACCGCATCGACGCGGTGATGCATTTTGCCGCCTGGCTCGCCGTGGGCGAGTCGGTGCGGCTGCCCGGCAAGTACTACGAGAACAACCTCACCGGGTCGATCCAGCTGCTCGACGCCCTGGTGGCGGAAGGCGTCCGCCGGATCGTGTTCTCATCCACGTGCGCCATCTACGGCGAGCCGCAGACGCTGCCGCTCACCGAAGATCATCCGAAGGCTCCCGTGAACGCCTACGGCGAGTCGAAGCTCGCCGTGGAACGGGCGCTCGGGCACTACGACATCGCCTACGGCCTGAAGTCGATCGCGCTGCGCTACTTCAATGCGGCCGGCGCCGACCCTGACGGCGAACTCGGCGAGGATCACGACCCGGAGATCCATCTCATTCCGCTCGCCATCGCGGCGGCGCGGGGCGGCAAGGAACTGAAGGTGTTCGGGCAGGACTACCCGACGCCCGACGGCACCTGTCTGCGCGACTACGTGCACGTGGCCGACCTGGCCGATGCGCACGTGAAGGCCCTGGCGGCGCTCGAAGCCGGCGCCTCGTCCACGCAGTACAACGTGGGGACCGGGCGGCCGTGGTCGGTGAAGGAAGTCATCGACACCGTGGGCCGCGTCGTGGGCGCGCCGGTGGCGTGGTCGCCGGCGCCGCGGCGTGACGGCGATCCGTCCGCGCTCTACGCCGCGAGCGCGCGCACGCAGGCCGAGCTTGGCTGGCGACCGCGCCTGAGCGATCTCGAGACGATCGTGACGCATGCGGCGGCCTGGCATGCGTCGCATCCCGGAGGGTATCGGTCCCCCGAGGGCCGCTGATGGACCCGCTGCGCCGCCTCCTCCGGTACGCCGCGCCGCACCGGGCCGTCATCGGCGGCGCGTTCGCCGCCATGGTCCTCTACGGCGTGGGGTCGGCGGCGCTCGCCTGGCTGGTCAAGCCGATCCTCGATGACGTGCTCAGCGCGCGCAACGAGCTCGGCTTCGTGGCCACGGCCATCATGGTGGTCTACGTCATCAAGGGGCTCGGCGCGTTCCTGTCGAGTTACTGGATGGACGACCTCGGGCACCGCGTGGTGCGCGAGCTGCGCACCGAACTCTTCGAGCGCATCCTCGGCCAGTCGGCCGCCTTCTTCGCCCGCCGCAGCACCGGCCAGCTCCTGTCGCGCGTGAACAACGACGTCGGGCTGCTGCAGCGCGCCGTCTCCGAGACGATCGGCGACCTGGCCCGCGAGACGGTCACGGTCGTCGGCTACGCCGGGCTGCTCATCTACATCGACGGCGGCCTCGCCCTCGTCTGTCTCACCGCGGCGCCCATCGTCGTCTATCCGCTGGCGCGCCTCGGCAAGCGCCTGCGCACCGTGTCGCGGCGCAGCCAGGAAGCGCTCGAGCGGCTCTCGCACGTGGCCGGTGAAGCCTTCGCCGGTCACCGCATCGTGAAGGCGTTCCTCGCCGAGGGCCGCGAGGCGGCGAAGTTCCGCGCCGCGTCCGACGACCTCTACCGCACCAACATGAGCGTGACCGGCGTGTTGTCGCTGCTGCCGCCGCTCATGGAGGCCGTGGGCGGGTTGGCCATCGTCGGCGCCCTCTGGTACGGGAGCGGCGAGATTGCGGCCGGCCGCCTGACACCCGGCGAGTTCACGTCGTTCGTCGCCTCGCTGCTGCTCATGTACGGGCCGGTGAAGAAGCTGACGCGTGTCAACGCGAATCTCCAGCAGGCGGCCGCGGCCGCCGAGCGCGTCTTCGAGCTGCTCGACGCCCGCACCGAAGTGGTCGAAACACCCGGCGCCTCCGAGCTGCCGCGGTTCTCGACGGCGGTCGAGTTCCGCGACGTCAGCTTCGGCTACGAAGACGGCCACGGCAGACACGTGCTGAGCGGCGTCTCGTTCACGGTGCCGGCCGGCCAGCTCGTCGCGATCGTCGGGCGCAGCGGCGCCGGCAAGACCACCCTCGTGAACCTGCTGCCGCGGTTCTACGACGTCTCGTCGGGCGCCGTGGTGGTGGATGGCCACGATCTGCGCGACGTCACGCTCGCCTCGCTGCGGCGTCAGATCGGCATCGTCACGCAGGAGACCGTGCTCTTCGACGACACCATCGCCGCCAACATCGCCTACGGGATGCCCGACGCGACCCGCGCCGACATCGAGGGGGCGGCCCGCGCCGCCCACGCCCACGACTTCATCCAGGCGCAGCCGCACGGCTACGAGACGCGCATCGGCGAACGCGGCCAGCGCCTCTCGGGCGGGCAGCGCCAGCGCCTCGCCATCGCCCGCGCCCTGCTGCGCGACGCGCCGATTCTGGTGCTCGACGAAGCCACCTCGTCGCTCGACTCGGAATCGGAGCGGCTGGTGCAGGACGCCCTCGGCGTGCTGATGCGCAACCGCACGTCCTTCGTCATCGCCCACCGGCTGTCGACGATCCAGCGGGCGGATATCATTCTGGTGATGGAGCGGGGGCGCCTGGTCGAGTCGGGCCGGCACGACGAGCTGCTGGCGCAGGACGGCGCCTACGCGCGGCTGCACCGCGCGCAGGTGGCCGAAGCGCGGAAGCCGGCGAAGACAGCATCCGCGTCGCGGCCCGCCGGCCCGGCGGTGGTGCACAGAGGAGAGGCGGACGGCGCATGATGAGAAGCATGACCGGGTTTGCGGCGGCGACCGTGGACGACCAGCGCGGTACGGTGTCGGTCACGATCCGGACGGTGAATCACCGGTTCCTCGACCTCCAGCTCCGCCTGCCGCCGTCCCTGGCGGACCTCGAGCCGCGCGTGCGCGCGCTCGTGCAGCGCGGCCTCGCTCGCGGCCGCGTGGAACTGCAGGTGTCGGTGCAGGCCCGCACCGCCGCCGCGCCGGTGGTCGAACTGAACGAGAGTTTCGTCACCGCCGTGACCTCCGCCATCGAGGTGGCCCGGGCCGCCGGACTCGTGCAGGGGCCGCTCACGCCGGGCGATCTGCTGCGCCTGCCACAGGCGCTCGCCATCCGCGAACGCAGCGCCGAGCCGGAATCGGGCGCCGGCTGGGCGGATGCGCTCGATGCCGTCGTCGGCCGCGCCGTGGCCGCGCTCGACGAGATGCGGGCGCGCGAAGGCGGGCTGCTCAAGGCCGATCTCGGGGCGCGCAAGCGCACGCTGGTCACGCTGACGGAGGCCGTCGTCGCCGCGGCCGAGGCGGGACGCGTGCAGCTCGAAGCGCGCCTCCTCGAACGGGCGCGCGAGCTGTCGGCGTCGCTGCCGATCGATCAGTCGTCGCTCGCGCAGGAAGTGGTGCGGGCGGCGCAGCGCTCGGATATCAGCGAAGAGGTCACGCGCTTCCGCGCCCATCTCGAACACTGGGACGCGCTCACCGACGGCGACGAACCGTGCGGCCGCAAGCTCGACTTCCTGCTGCAGGAGATGAACCGCGAGATCAACACCATCGGCA
>CADEFD010000162.1 GCA_902826515.1 uncultured Acidobacteriota bacterium | reverse complement strand
GCGGGCCGATCGTGATGCAGGGCTACTACAACCGGCCCGACGCCAACGCCGAGGTGTTCCGCGACGGCTGGTTCCTCACCGGCGACCTCGGCCGCCTCGACCGCGAGGGCCGGCTCACCATCACCGGCCGCAAGAAAGAAATCATCGTGCTCGCCTCGGGCAAGAACATCTACCCGGAAGAGATCGAAGCGCAGTACCGGAAATCCGCCGTCATCAAGGAAATCTGCGTGATGGGCGTGATGCGGCCGGGTGAGCCGACGACCGAGCGCCTGCATGCCGTGGTGGTGCTGAACGACGAGGTGCTCAAGGCACGCAAGATCGCCAACGCCGGCGATCTGCTGCGCTTCGAGATGGAGAGTGCCGGCGCGGGCCTGCCGTCGCACAAACGGGTGCTCGGCTACGACGTCTGGTTCGAGCCGCTGCCGCGCACCACCACCGGCAAGCTGAAACGTTTCCAGATCCAGCGGGCGCTGCAGGACCGCGAGGCGGCCCGCGAGGTCGAGGCGGCGCGTCCGCTGAGCGGCGTCGAGCAGGAATGGCTCGACGATCCGCACGTGGCCGGCGCCGCGGAGCTCGTGCGCCAGCGCGCCAAGGGCGACGCCACGCTGCGCCCCGACGCGAACCTCGAACTCGACCTCGGCCTCGACAGCATGGAGCGCGTGGAGCTGCTGACCGAACTCGAGCAGCGCTTCGGCGTGAAGGTGCCCGAATCCGTGATGCACGAGATCACGACCGTGCGTCAGCTCGTCGATGCCGTGCGCCCCGAGGGCGAGGCCGCCGCCGGCGCGGTGGACGCCGCGTGGTCCACGCTGCTGGCGGACGTGCCGCCGGCCACCGATCCGGTGCTGGGCCGGCTGCTCGAGTCCCGCCCGGTCGCCACGCGCCTGTTCTGGCTCGTCGCGCGGGTCGCCGGCCGGCTGGTGGCGCGCGTGGAGGTGACCGGCCTCGAACACCTGCCGGCGAAGGGCCCGTATCTGCTCTGCCCGAATCACCAGGGCTACTTCGACCCGTTCCTGCTCTGCAGCGTGCTCCCGTACCGCGTCTTCCGCGAGATGTTCGTGGTGGGTGCGGCCGAGTACTTCCAGACGCCGCTCACGCAGTGGCTGGCCCGGCAGGTGAATCTGGTGCCGGTCGATCCAGACTCGGCGCTGGTCTCGGCGATGAAGGCCGGCGCCTTCGGCCTGTCGCACGGCCGCGTGTTGCTGCTCTTCCCGGAAGGGGAGCGCTCGATCGACGGCACCGTCAAGCGCTTCAAGAAGGGCGCGCCGATTCTGGCCGCGCACGTCGGCGTGCCGATCGTGCCGGTGGCCCTCAAGGGGATCTGGGAGATGTGGCCGCGCACGAAGCCGATCGACTGGAGCTACGTGGGCCCGTGGCGCAGTCACCGCGTGCGCATCGGCTTCGGGCCTCCGCTCGCGGTGCCGGCCAGCGAGCCGTACGCCGCCGCCGCCACGCGGCTGCGCGCCACGGTGGACGCGATGTGGCAGCGGCTCTGACGCCGCCTACGGCACCACGATCCGCACTTCGTTCGACGCCGGGCCGACGCCGCGCGTGTTGATGCCGCGCACGCGCACGTAGTACTGCCCCGGCGGTACGCCCGCGAAGCTGATGCTGGTGCCGTTGTCGGCCGTGTCGCGGACGAGCGCCGTCGTGCCGCTCGTGGCGCCGGCTTCGATGCGATAGCGAAGCGCCGCATCACCGGCCGTCGATGCGGCCCACGTGAGCGTGACCGTACTGCCCGACACCGCCCCGCCGAGGGCCGGCGGCCCGGGCGGCGCCGTGGTGGTGCCGACGCGCAGCAGCAGCTCGTTCGACGCGGCGCTCCGTCCGGCCACGTTCACGGAGCGGACGCGCACGAAATAGACGCCGGCCGGCACGTAGCCCGCCGCGAGACTGGTGGCGGCGCCCACCGGGATCGACGCGCGATTGGTGGCGCCTGTCGTGGCGCCGGCCTCGAAGATGTAGCCGACGGCGCCGCCCGGTGGCGCCGTCCACGAGAACGTCGGCTGGCCCAGCACGAAGCTCACGGTGAGGTTCCGCGGCGGATCGGGGAGGCTGTCGCCGGTGGGCGAGACGGTGAGCGCGAGTTCTTCCGAGAGCGGACCCGCGCCGAACTCGCTTGCGCCGCTCACGCGAATGTAGAAGGTGCCGGCCGGCACACCTGTCACGTCGAACGTCGGCCCCGGCGTGGACAGAACCACGGCGGTCGTGCCGGGTGCGGTACCCACTTCGAAGCGATACGAGGTGGCATCGCCGCCGGTGATGTCCGACGGCAGCCACGCGAAGTGCGCCACGCCGCCACTCACCGCCGCGGACGGGCGGCCCGGCGTGCCCGGGGTGCCGTTGCCGCGCTGGCTGATGGCGATGACGTGCCCGCCGAGTGTCAGACTGCCCGAGCGCGGCTGCGTGGACGTGTTGCGGGCCAGCGTCACGTTGACCGTGCCGCCACCGCCGGTGGCCGGCACGGAGATCCAGGGATCGGCCGACGACGCCGTCCACTGGCCCGACGGGGGATTGGCGACGACCGTGAGCGGCACGATCTGCGCGGCCGCGCCTGCCGAGACCGCGCCAGGTGACACGGTGAAGGGCGGCGGCACGAAGTTGTAGCGAATCGACCCGAACAGGGCCGGGCTCATGCCTTCGCAGTGCTGTTCGAAATCAGCCGCGAAGCTGGTGATGGCGTTGCCGACGCCGTAGACCACGTCGATGATCGTGAACTGGCCGGTCAGTTCGTTGCAGCCACGACCCTCGCCGAACATGGAGAGGCCGGGTGACGCGGGAGCCTGGAAGGGATAGCGGGTCGCGGCCAGGTACGTGCCGGGCGCCAGCGGCACGTTGCCAGGAGCCGAGAACTCGACGGTCCAGATGCCGAACGGCGACATGCGGTTCATCGTCATCGTGACGCCGCCATCGAAGTTCTTCGCCGCCGAGAAGGACCACTCGGGCGCCAGCAGCGTCTTCGTTTCGCCCTGGCCGATGTAGTCGCCTGGCTGACTGACGTAGGTGAACGATGTAATCGGGGTCTGCGCAGAGGAGGGGACCACGCAGCAGAGAACGGCGACGAGCAACGCGCAAAGGCGCATGTATCCCTCCGATTCCCCGCGTATCGACGGGAACCGGCCCTTGCTGCAGAGGTCTATTTCCCGCCCTTGCTCACGACGTCGCCATTCTCATCCACCGGACGCCGCGCGCCGTCCACGACGCTCGTGCGCACGACCGTGACGACACTTTCGGCGATCGGCCAGGGCGCGGCGTTCGCCACCGCCCAGAAGGTGACACGCGCCGTGGCCGACGTGCGGCCCTTCGCCCACCGCTGCGCCATCGCAAACTCGGGATAGACGAAGAGGTTGTCGCGCAGTGCCGCGTCTACGAGCGGCGTGAAGGTGAAGCGCGGCACGATGTAGAGCAGCGTGTCGTCGTCGCGATCGATGCGGTCGTCGGCGAACTGCGCGCCTCGCCGGGCCACGTCCATGATGACGGCGACGAGGGTGTACCAGGAGACCTGGCGGGCGGCGTTCAGGTGTCGCGTGCGGACTTCGATGCCGTAGGGATGCGCCGGCGGCTCGGGCGCCACGCCGTGGCGGCGCCGGCGGGTGCCGCGGTGGATGGCGATGCGCGCCACCGGCACCTTCTCGGATTTTTTCGCGCCGGCCGGCGCGCGCATCACGTGGAAGTCCATGACGAGGTCGTCGGCTTCAGGATGCGGCAGCGAGAAGTGGATCTGCTTGTCGGCGAGGCGCGCCGGCTGGCGGAACTCCACGTCGAAGCTGCTGACGCCGGCGAGCAGCGCGCGCTTCGCCAGGTAGTGCCACAAGGTCTCGATGTACCACTCGGCGCTGACGCTGCCGGCCGAGTTGAGCATGTCGGAGACGATCGGCTTGTGGCGCATGTCGAGCGCCGCCGTGATGGCGCGCCCGGCGGCATCCACCGCCCGCCGCACGTCGGCCGCACGCAGGGGCTTCATCGCGCGAAGGTGGCGGTGAGCCACTTCGCGATGGCGCTGGTGGCGTCGGGGCTCACTTCCGCCGCCGAGAGCGACGCGTACTCGCTGACCTCGCCGGTGGTCGCCGGCACGAGCAGATGGTTCACGCCCGGCACGCGCACGACGTCAGTGGCCACCTTGCGCTTGCGGGCACGGGCGAGGGTGGCCAGTTCGTCGGCATGGCGCGGCGGCACCTGGGTGTCACGTTCGCCGGTCACGATGAGGAGCGGCTGGCGCACGTCCTTCATCAGCTTCGCCGGCTCGAAGGCCAGGTAGCTGGCGAACCACGGCGTGTCGGCCTGACGGCGCAGGTCGTTCGAGATGCCGTCCCACGGGCCCTGGCCGGTGGCCGCGGCGTTGATGCGCGCCTGCAGATCGGCCTTGCTCTTCTTTTCTTCGTCGCCGACCTTCATGATCTCGAGCAGGTGCTGCTGCTGTTCGACCACGAGCGCGCCGCCGGTGCCGGAGGCGCCGCCGACCATCACGAGCGCGGCGATGTCCTTCTCCATGGTGGCGAGCTGCATCGCAATCCACGCGCCTTCGCTGTGGCCCACGACGGCGATACGCTTCGCGTCCACGTCGTCCTTGCGGCTCTTGCGAAGCCAGGTGACCACCGCGCGGGCGTCTTCGGCGTAGTCCACGAGCGCCGCGGTTTCGGCGCGCCCGCCGCTCTGCCCGATGCCACGTTTGTCGTAGCGCACCACGAGGAAGCCGGCGCGGGCGAGATCACGCGCGATGTGCCCGAGCACCGGGATGCCGGCGACCGTGCCGTCGCGATCGGCCGGACCGGTGCCGCCGATGAGCACCACGGCCGGCAGCTTGCCTTTAGCCGTGGGCGCCTTCGTGACCGTGGCGGCGAGGTTGAAGCCGTTGGCCGGCACCCGCACCGTCTCATCCCCTTCGATCGAGAAGGCCGACATGCGCGAGGCCGCGGAGGCCACGTCGTCGCGGGCGATCTCGAGCGTCTGCGACGGCACGCTCAGTCGCACGAAGCTGCCGCTCGCCTCCGTCCAGAGACTCACGGCCAACTCGCCGTTCGGGTTGCGGAAGGTGAGCGAGAAGCGCTTCGCGGTGAAGGTGCGCTGCGGCGTCTCGATCCGCTCGTCGGCCACGGCCGTGACCACGATGGGGATCTCGGCCTGCGGCGCGATGTAGACCTTCATCTCGGTGCCGACGGCGGCGCCGACGAGGCGGGCGGCGAGGGCCGCGTAGCCGCCGAAGAAGACGTTCGGCAACACGACGGCGTCGGCCGACACGTCGTCCACTTTCTCCGTCGTGTCGTCGCCTTCCTTGAGGTTGTTGGTGGCCTTGCCGTCGGCGAAGACCGTCTCCAGCCCCACCTCGCGGTCCTGGATGGCGCCTTCGAGCGAGAGCGCCCGCGGATGCCAGGTGGCGTCGTAGCGCACCTCGACCTGCCGCACGGTGGTGGCGATGGGCGGGCCGATCCGCGACGAGCCGCGGATGGTCCAGCCGTCGGCCTGCCGGGTCACCGCCACTTCCTCGCGGCCCACGGGCCGGCCGGCCAGGAAGATGGTGTACGACTCCGCGCCGGCCAGGTCCGCCCGGGGCGGCGGCGGGACGACGGGCGACACTTGCGCAGACAATGTGGCCGCCAGCGACACCGCCAGCGCGACAACCGCCATCGGGCGGGTACAATCCCTGATCGTGGACAGCACTCGTGGCTCCACGGTCAAGGGTAGCACCGTTGACTGAGCCTGCCGGGCACGACCTCCTGCGGACGGGCGCCGCCCTCGTCACGCATGCCGATCGCGGCTGCGTGCGGGTGACCGGCGTCGAACGGGCGAGCTGGCTCCAGGGCCTGCTCTCGAACGATATCGAGGCCCTGGCGGCAGGGCGGGGCTGTTATGCCGCCTGGCTGACGCCGCAGGGCCGGATGCTCACCGACGCCGTCGTGCTCGCCGAAGACGACGCGCTCACGATCGACCTGCCAGCGCCGCTCGTGGACACGCTGCTGCGCCAGTTGAACGCCGCGATCTTCGCGGAGGACGTGGTGCTCGCCGACGAATCGGCACAGTGGCGCACCCTGGGCGTGCACGGCGCGCGCGCGGCCGAGGTGGTGGCGCGGTCGCTCACCGGCTCGCGGCCGTCGAACGTGGCGCTCACGGCCGATCACCTGGCGGGCTGGCAGGAATACACGCACGCGCCGCTCGGCGCGTTCGGCCGGCTCATCGCCGCCTCGACCTACGGCGTGCCGGGCTTCCGGCTGCGCGTGCTCGCGACCGACGCCGACCTGTGGATGTCGCGGCTGCGGCTGGCCGGCGCCACCCTCACGCCGGCCGACGACCTCGAGTTCGCGCGTATCGAGTCGGGACGTCCGCAGTTCCTCGTCGACATGGATGCCGACACGATCCCGCTCGAAGCCGGTATCGAGGATCGCGCCATCTCGTTCACCAAGGGCTGCTACGTGGGCCAGGAAGTGATCGTGCGCATCGTGCATCGCGGCGGCGGCCGTGTCGTGCGCAAACTCGTGGGCCTGGCCATCGACGGCGACTGCGTGCCGGCGGCGCGGGCTGGCGTGAAGGCCGAGAAAGGTGAGGTCGGGCGGGTGACGAGTGCCGCCTGGTCGCCGCGCCTGGGCGCCGCCGTGGCGCTCGCCTACGTGCACCGCGACAGCGCCGAGCCGGGCACGGCCGTGCGTGTGGCCTGCGACGGGGGCGAGGTCGTGGCCACCGTGCGGGCGTTTCCGCTCTCCTGATCGAACCAGTCGCCGCAGGATCCTGGTCCTGCGAGGAAGGGAATCTGCTGATGTCGTTACCGCGCACCGGAACCGTGCTGGCGGGTCTCGTGGGCCTGGCCCTGCTCGCGGCGGGCACATCGCATCCCGCCGCGCGCCAGGGTGCCCCCTTCACGATCGATCAGCTGCTCGCCGCGCCCTTCACGAGCGAACTCGTAGCCGCACCGCGCGGCGCGCGTGTGGCGTGGGTGTTCGACGATCGCGGCGCGCGCAACCTCTGGGTGGCCGAAGCGCCCGGCTTCGCGCGGCGCCGCGTGACGAACTACATCGGGGACGACGGGCAGGAGCTGACGAACGTCGCCTTCACGCACGATGCCGCGCACCTCGTGTACGTGCGCGGCGGTGGTCCGAACCGTGCTGGCGAGATCCCGAATCCTACGAGCGCCGCCGGCGGCGCCGAGCAGGCGGTCTGGGTGGTGGCGGTGAGCGGCGGCGAGCCGCGCCGCCTCGGTGTGGGCGCGTCGCCGGCGGTGGCGCCGGCCGGCGACCTCGTGGCCTTCGTGCAGCGTGGCCAGATCTGGACGGCCGGCGTGACCGGCACGCAGGCCCCCGTGCAGGCGGCGCGCATCCGCGGCGGCGCGCGGTCGCTCACCTGGTCGCCCGACGGCACGAAGCTCGCGTTCTCGAGCGGCCGGGGCACGCACGCGTTCATCGGTGTGCTCACCGTGGCCACGGGCGCGCTCACCTGGCTCGAGCCGTCGCTCGACACCGACGACTTCCCGGTGTGGTCGGCTGACGGCACGCGTGTGGCGTTCATCCGCCGTCCGCCCGTGCGCGACCGCGTGATCTTCATCCCCGAACGCGAAGGGCCGCCGTGGTCGATCCGCGTGGCCGACGCCACGAGCGGCAGCGGACGCGAGGTGTGGCACGCCGAACCCGGCAAGGGCAGCGTGTTCCAGGGCGTCGAGTTCGGCCCGCAGCTCGCGTGGTCTGCCGACGACCGTCTCGTCTTTCCATGGGAACGCGACGGCTGGAAACATCTGTATGCGGTGCCGGCCGCCGGCGGCACCGCGACGCTGCTCACGCCTGGCGCGTTCGAGATCGACGACGTGAGCTATGCGCCGGATGCGCGCACGGCGGTCGTGAGTTCGAATCAGGACGACATCGATCGCCGGCACCTGTGGCGCGTGACGACATCCGGCGCCACGCCGCCCGCGGCCCTCACGCCCGGGCGCGGCCTCGAGTGGAATCCGGCCGTGCTCGCCGATGGCCGCAGCGTGGCGTTCGTCAAAGCCGACGCGCGGCGTCCCGGACAGCCGTCGCTGCTCGAACCTGCCGGCACGCAGCGCGGCTTCGGGCCCGATGCGATTCCGCCCACGTTCCCGTCGGCCTCGCTCGTGGAGCCGCAGGCGGTGTCGTTCCCGGCCGCCGACGGGCTCACGATTCCCGCGCAGATCTTCCGGCCGTCGCTGCAGCCGGCGCCGGGTGAGAAACGGCCCGCGCTCATCTTCTTCCACGGCGGATCGCGGCGGCAGATGCTGCTTGGATGGAACTACCGCAGCTACTACCACAACGCCTACGCCTTCAATCAGTACATGGCGGCCAAAGGATACGTGGTGCTCTCGGTGAACTACCGCAGCGGCATCGGCTACGGCCTCGACTTCCGCGAAGCGCTCGACTACGGCGCCGCGGGCGCGAGCGAATACAACGACGTGGTGGGCGCGGGCCTCTTCCTGCGCGCGCAGCCGGACGTGGACCCGGCGCGCATCGGTCTCTGGGGTGGCTCCTACGGCGGCTACCTCACGGCGATGGGGCTGGCGCGCGCCTCCGACATGTTCGCGGCCGGCGTGGACGTGCACGGCGTGCACGACTGGAACAACGCCATCCGCAACTTCATGCCGAACTACAACCAGGAGCGCCGGCCCGACATCGCGCGGCGCGCCTTCGCGTCGTCGCCGATGGCCTTCATCGACGGCTGGCGCTCGCCGGTGCTCCTCATCCACGGCGACGACGACCGCAACGTCCCGTTCAGCGAATCGGTGGAGCTCGTGGAGCAGTTGCGGGCGCGCCGGGTGCGGGTGGAACAGCTCGTCTTCCCCGACGAAATTCACGGCTTCCTGCTGCACCGGAGCTGGCGGCGGGCCTTTACGGCGGCGGCGGAGTTCCTCGACCGGCATCTGGCGTCGGGGCGGACGCCCACCCAGGGCCGCTGACGGCGACTCTGGAATCAGGATTGCAGTAACACCAGCCGGGACGGCGAACGTCCCCACAAGGAGACCATCGTGAATCGACGACTGACGACGTGGACGGCGGCACTGGCACTGGCTCTGGCCATGGCGGGAGTAGCAAGCGCCCAGGAGCAGGCCACCGTGCTGAAGCGCGACGGTTCGCGCGTGTCGGGACGCTTCGAAGCGTGGAATCGCAACACCAACACGCTCTACCTGCGCCTGTCGCTCGCGGATCAGCGGATCATCCCGGTGGGCGAATCGGCCGTGCTCGAAGTGGCCGGAAATGCCGACAACCTGCCGGCGAACGAAATCGAGGCGGCGCGCGGCGGCGACCACGTGCTCGTGCTGCGCAGCGGCGAAGTGCTGCGCGGGCGCCTCGTCAACATCGAAGGCGGCGAAGGCTCGGGCAGCGAGAGCGAACCGCGCCAGGTGGCCTTCAAGCCGAACGACGCCGGTGAGCGCCGCATGCGCTTTTCTGAGGTGCGGCGGTTGTACTTCGGGAACTTCCCGTCCTCGCTGAGCGCGTCGCCCTCCACCCCCGCGCCGGGGCCGGGGACGGCTGAGCCGGCCATGCCGCCCGGATCGGTGCGTGTGCCCGCCAACGCCCGCTGGGTCGATACCGGCTTCACGCTGCGCCGCACCGACCGTGTGCAGTTCACGACCGAAGGTCAGGTGCAACTCTCGAGCGACGCCGACGACAAGGCCGGCCCCGCCGGATCACTGCGCGGCCGCTACGCGACCAACTCGCCGGCGCCGTCGCTGCTGGCCGGCGCCCTCATCGGCCGCATCGGCAACGGCGCGCCGTTTGCCATCGGCGACCAGACGGTGGCGCTGCCGATGCCCGGTGACGGCACGCTCTTCCTCGCGGTGAACGACGACGAAGTCAGCGACAACCAGGGCGCGTTCGTGGTCACGCTGCGCGTGACCCGCGGCCGCCGCTAGACTCTCTGGATGCACATCGTCGTGGTGGCGGCCGTCATCGAACGTGACGGCCGCTACCTGCTCACGCTGCGTCCCGGGGGCACTCATTTGGCCGGGCACTGGGAATTCCCCGGCGGGAAATGTGAAGCCGGCGAAACCCACGCCGAAGCGCTCGGCCGCGAACTGCGCGAAGAACTCGACATCCACGCCAGCGTGGGCGGGCTCGTGCATGCCGTCACGCACGCGTATCCCGAGCGCACCGTGGAACTGCACTTCTACGCCTGCACCTTTGCCGGCGACGCGCAGCCGATGATCGGGCAGCAGATGCGCTGGGTGGCGCGCGACGACCTGGCCGCGCTGCCGTTCCCCGAAGCCGACGCCGATCTCATCCGCCTTCTCACCGCCTGAACCCGCCGGCGCCCGCACCGCGCACCCCGCACCTCGCACCCCGCCCGCGCGGTGCCGCGTTGACACCGCGGGAACTGCGCCCTCCGCGCGCGATGGCCGTCGCACCTTCTGCGTTGATGTCGGCAGCACGCGCGGGAATTCCGCGCCCGCACCGCTGGCACGGAACTCTCACAGGCGACCGCCATGCCCGCCGTGCCGTCGCCTCCCCCTCGTCTGCTCGACCGCGTCCGCCAGGCGCTTCGCCTTCGCCACTACAGCCCGCGCACCGAAGACGCCTACGTGGCGTGGATTCGCCGATTCATCGTGTTCCACCGCAAGGCCCACCCGATGCTGCTCGGGGAAGCGGACGTCACCGCCTTCCTCACGCACCTGGCGGTGACCGACCAGGTGAGTGCCTCCACGCAGAACCAGGCGCTTGGCGCCCTCCTATTCCTGTACCGGCACGTGCTCAAACGCGAACTCGACGGCCTCGACGGCATCGTGCGGGCGCGGCCGGCCGAACGGCTGCCGGTGGTGCTGAGCCGGGCCGAGGTGCGGGCCGTGCTGCAACTGCTACCCGGCGTGTTCCGCACGATCGGCACGCTGCTCTACGGCGGCGGACTGCGGCTGAACGAGTGCCTCGAGTTGCGCGTGAAGGACGTGGACTTCGACCGCCGCCAGATCGTGGTGCGACGCGGCAAGGGCGACAAGGACCGCACCGTGCCGCTGCCGGCGAGCGCCCGCGACGCGCTGCTGCAGCACCTGGCGCGTGTGCACCAGATGTTCGACGCAGACCGCCGCGCCGGCGTGGGCGGCGTGGTGCTGCCACACGGGCTGACGCGGAAGTATCCGAACGCGCCCACCGAGTGGGCATGGCAGTTCGTGTTTCCGGCGGGCCGCGTCTGCCGCGATCTCCGCTTCGGCGGGCCGACGCGATACCACCTGCATGAGTCAGCGGTGCAGCGCGCGGTGACCGCCGCCGTGCGGGCATCGGGCCTGGGCAAGCGCATCAGTTGCCACACCTTCCGGCATTCGTTCGCCACACATCTACTGGAAGACGGCTATGACATCCGCACGGTGCAGGAGCTGCTCGGGCATCGCGATGTCAGCACGACGATGATCTACACGCACGTGCTCAGCCGTGGCGCGCTGGGGGTGCGGAGTCCGGCGGACTCGTTGTGAGGTGAGCGTCAATGAAACGACGCCGTGGAACGAACTGTAATCCTGACGAACTTCGCAGGGTTGCACCCAGCGTCTGATGGCCCTGGCCGCGATGCTAAGATGGCGGCGCTTGGGGACTTACGAGCCGCGCGCGACCGTTTCAGCGGACGGGATTAGGCTGACGAATCCTGTACGCTGCGAGATCGGCTTGCAGGTCCAATACTAGTTAGACGGACCACAACATGGTCGACTGGCCGATAATCCACCTCCTGAACTCGAC
>CADEFD010000161.1 GCA_902826515.1 uncultured Acidobacteriota bacterium | reverse complement strand
TGGAACGTCAGACCATCAGCATCATGAAGGCGTGCGAGCTCGTGGGTGTCAGCCGTCGAACCATCTACAACTGGATCGCGGCTGGTAAGGTTGAATACGTCCGCACGGCGGGCGGCAGCATCCGGATTTTCGTGGACACGCTGTGGCGGCAGCCCGATGGCAGCACGCGCGCTGGTTCCAGCCCCGCGGCCTAACCCCGCACCGGTTCGGATCAAGGGCGAGAGCACGTGAATCCGTCGACCATCCCCCTGGAGACAGGCCCACAGGCGCGGCCAGCCGATGACCTGCGCGGCCTGTTTCACCAGCTCAGTAATCAGCTCGGCATCGTTCTCGCCAACGCCGAGCTGATGGAGCTCAAGCTGAGCGACCCCGCTCAGCGCGCCCGCGCCACGCACGTGGTGAACGCGGCGCTCGAAGCGATGGCCACCACCCGCGCCATCCGCGACGTGTCGGGTCTCTGACCCCCCACCGTCAATCCTCGTCATCCCCGACCAATTTTCGACGCCACTTGCCGTCACTGGCTTGGCGTAGCACACACCGAAACCGCCAAGCGATTGGCGGTTCGTACACGCGTGCGCTCATCTTCTGTGTTGTGCCCAGAACTGCACGACGAATCCGTAAGCCATTTTAAATCAAGCACTTAGTAACAAATTTCGCACGCCCATGGCGGTCGAACGCAGTGCTGCGCGAATATGGCATCGGCAATGCAAGAGTGCTCGGCGTCCGCCACGAACGGCGGATCAACAGGAGCCCGATTTCCATGACCGCCGAGCACACCGCCGAGCAGATCAACCCCCGAGTCGAAGCTGGCATCCCGTTCGTCGAGGCGCTGGCGCGGCGCGTGGCCGCCACCATGCCCCACTCGATCGATCTGGGCGACCTGGTGCAGGACGGGGTCATCGGGCTCATCGATGCCGCCAAGCGGTTCGAGGAATCGCGCGGCATCAAGTTCGAGACCTTCGCCGAGCGCCGCGTGCGCGGGGCGATGATCGACGCGCTCCGCAAGGACGCCTGGCCGCGTGGCGTGCGCCGCGTGCGCCGCGAGCTCGAGGCGGCGCGCGAGCGCCTGCGCCTCTCGCTCGGTCACGAGCCGTCGCTCGCCGACCTGGCCGCCGCGGTCGGGTCCGACGAAGAGCGCCTCGGCAAGGTGATCGTGCGCATCAACACGATCGAGCAGACCTCGCCGCTCTCGTGCGCCGACAACATCGACGAATCGCAGCTGCCCGCCGTGCTCGTGCCGGTGGAAGCGGAGCGCCCCGACGCCGCCTACGAGCGTCGCGAAGTGCAGGCCCGGGTGCGCGGCGCCATCGCCTCGCTGCCGCCGCGCGAACGCCGCGTCATCGCCCTCTACTACTACGGCGAAGTGACCATGAAGGAAATCGGCGCCGAACTCGGCGTGAACGAATCGCGCGTCTCGCAGCTCCACGCCCGCGCGCTGCGCCGTCTGCGCGAAGCCCTCGGCCCGGATGCCACGCCCATCGCGGCGATGGCGGCCATTCGTCAGGCCGTCGTGGCCTTCGAACACCGCCCGAAGATGGCCAAGGCCTCGCTGCCCGAGAGCGACACGGTGGTGCCGCCGGCCGCGGTGGAACGCGCCGAACGCGGCATCGTGATCGACTACGCGAGCGCTTCGCGCGCCGCCCGCAGCAAGTCGCCGAGCCGGAAGGGCTTGGAGAGCCACCGGCAGCCGCTTTCCTCGAGAAAGCGTTCGGCATCGGTGCCGGCCACGTCGCCCGTGACGAAGATGACACGTCGCGCCAGCGCCGGCGTGGCCGCGGTCATGGCCCTGTAGAACCGGATGCCGTCCACACGCGGCATCTTCAGATCGCACACGATCAGGTCGTAGTGGTTTTCGGCGACGAGCGCGAGGCCTTCCTCGCCGTCGCCGGCCCGATCCACCACGAACCCGGCGTCCACGAACGATTCCTTCACGGCACTCGCCAGCGCCGGCTCGTCTTCCACGACGAGCACGCGCGCGCCCTTGAACACATCACGCTGCGGCGCGGCGGCCGAACCTGCGGCCGGCGGCGGCGTCTGGTGCATGCGGCGGGCCGGCGCCGCCACGCCCACCGGCGACATCGGGAACTCCACGAAAAACGAGGCGCCCGCGCCCGGGCGTGATTCGAGGCGGATGCGGCCGCCGTGTTCCTGCACGATCGCGTAGGCCACCGTGAGCCCGAGCCCGGTACCCTTGCCCACTTCCTTCGTGGTGAAGAAGGGATCGAAGATCTTCCCCTTCACGTCTTCGGCCACGCCCGGCCCGTCGTCGTTCACTTCCATCACCACCATCTGCTTGGCGCTGTCGTGCCACGTGCGGATGACGATGGTGCCGCGGCCGTTGGCGCCGAGCATCGCCTGTTCGGCGTTCATGAGCAGGTTGAGCAGCACCTGTTTCACCTGATGGCCGTCGGCGAATACGGCCGGCAATCCGGCCGCGAGCGCCGGGATGACGGTGATGTTGGTGATGCGCTGCTCGTAGGCGCGCAGGTTCAGCGTCTCGCGGATGATCTCGTTCAGATCGACGAGCGCGCGCGTGCTCTGACGTTTCCTGGCGAAGGTGAGCAGGTTGCGCACGATGCGGGCGGCGCGTTCCGACTCGCTCAGGATCACGTCGAGCCCGCGCTTGAGCGGCGCGTTGCCGTCGGTATGTTCCGACAGACGCTCGGCCCACGACAGGATCGTCGCCAGCGGATTGTTGAGTTCGTGCGCCACGCCCGAGATGGTCTGGCCGAGCGCCGCCATCTTCTCGGTCTGCAGCAGCTGATAGTAGAGGTCGCGCGACTGCACCTCGAGGTGCTTGCGTTCGCTCACGTCGCGCACGAGCGCTTCTATGCGCATCGCGCCCGTGGAATCGGGCGGATCGGCCGTGGCCGTCACTTCGATCCAGGCGAGCGTGTTGTCGGCGCGGCGCAGGCGCACCAGATAGTCGGCCACCGAGCCGGCGTTCGCCAGGCGCTCGAGGAACGCGACCCGCGCCTGCGGATCGGCGAAGCGGCCCACGTCGAAGGGCCGCACTTCGCGCTCGAATGTCTCCGGCGGGTAGCCCAGCACGAGCTTCAGGTGCGGGTTCGCGGCGAGCGTGGTCGTGGTGGCCGCATGCACCAGGCCGATGTACACGCCTTCGTGCACCGCCTCGAAGAGGCGCGCGAAGGCCGCCGCGCGGTCGTCCACCACCTGACTCAGCGCTTCTTCGGCGGCACCGGCGGCGTCGGTGTCTTGGTGTGGTGCTGCGGCGTCCATTTCCGTTCGATCGCGGCCCGGATGCCCGCCACGTCGGCGCCGGAGTTATAGAGCTGCATCGACTCGCGCGCCACGTCCACGCAGATCGCGCAACTGAAGCCGTGCGTGTCCCACCGGGTCACGTTGCCGTTGGCATCGCGGGCGCCGATGAAGCAGTTTTCGTTGCTGCGATGGCCGTCGGCCTCGCAGCCGCAGTAACACGGCACGTAGCGCGATACCTCGGGGTGCCGCGCCGCGAACTCGTACGCCGCGCGCGTGACGGCGAGCGGACGCGCCAGCGCGTACCCGGCCGTGTTCAGCGGCGGCAGCGGCGCCTGTGCGGCAGCCGTCGCCGGCCGGGCCGGACCACCCTGCCGCGCAACGAGTGCCGCCGCGAACGAGACCATGAGAACCAGTGCCAGCGCGCCAACTCGGGGGAGCGTACGCATGGGCGATACTTTATCTCAGGCGCGTGGACGAATCGCACGTGATGTACGCTCGATCGTCATGAGCAGCCGGCTCCCGCGCGTCGCGCACCTCGAACCCGACAAGACGGGCTGGAACTTCTTCCTCTGCACCCGCAAGGACGTCCGCGTGGGCAAGAGCGGCGAGTACCTCGCCCTCGTGCTGCAGGACGCCACCGGCCAGGTGGCCGGGCGCGTCTTCGACGGCGTGGACCGCTTCAAACACGAATTTGAAATCGGCGAATTCGTGCGGGCCGAGGGCCGCACGAGCATGCACAACGGCGAGCTGCAGCTCGTGGCCAGTGTCATCCGGCGGGTGAATCCCGAGCAGGACGCCGCGCAGGGCTTCCGCGAGGAAGACTGCATCCCGAGCGCGCCCCGCCCGATCGGCGACATGTGGACGGAGCTCCTGGCGCTGGTCGAGGCCGTGGAACACCGCCATTTGCGCGTGTTGCTGCTGCGCCTGCTCACAGACCACGAGGCGGCGCTGCGTGACTGGCCGGCCGCCCAGACCGTACATCACGCCTACCGGGGCGGGCTGCTCGAGCACATCCTGTCGATGGCCACGGCGGGCAAGGCGCTGGCGAAACACTACGGGGCCCGCGAAGACCTGCTGGTGGCCGGCGCCATCATCCACGACATCGGCAAGCTGCAGGAACTGGCCTACGACAACGGCGCCATCAGCTACACGCGCGACGGCAACCTCATCGGGCACATCGCGCTCGGGCTCGTGATGGTGCGCGAGGCGGCCAAAGGTGTCAGCGGATTCCCCGACGATGTCAGGGCGGAGCTTGAACATCTGGTGGTGTCGCACCACGGCGCCCGCGACAAGGGGTCGCCGGTCGAGCCGAAGAGCGTCGAGGCGTTCATCCTCTCGGCCGTGGACGACCTGGACGCGAAGCTGCACCAGGTGCGATCGGCGCTCGGGGAAGGCAGTGCCGAGGCCGAGTTCACCGGCTGGCACCGCCGCTTCGGCCGCGTGCTCTACCGCGGCGTGCGCGAAAGTTAGCGCGGGCCCGCCCGGCGCACCTCGTAGCGCAGTTCCACCATGCCGCTCTTGTAAGGCCGCACCTCCGCGAGGTGCAGCGGGATGTCGGCGGTGAGCGGGCCGAAGAACGGGATGCCGTCACCAATCAGCACGGGCACCACCGAATAACGCAGTTCGTCCGCGAGGCCGAGGCGCAGACAGTCGGTGGCCAGCGCGCCACCGCCGCCCACCCAGATGTTCCGGAAACGCGGACGCAGCTGCTCGTTGACGAACACCGCGAGGTCGCCGGCGTGGAACTGCACGGTCTCCCGCATGCGCGGCAGGTCGCGGTGGGTGAGCACGAAGGTGGGCGTGTCGCCATACGCCCAGCCGTAGCCCTGCGCTTCGAAGGCCAGGGCCGTCTCGTAGGTGCGCGCGCCCATCACGTAGCAGTCGATGGACTTCAGGAGCTCCGCGATGTACTCCGCGGTAAGCGTGGCGCCGCCTTCGAACTCGTCTTTGGTCTCGAGCCAGTCCACCCGCCCGTCCTTGCGGACGATGAAACCGTCGAGGCTGGCCACCATGTGAATCGTGACGCGGGAGTCGTGGGTGGGCATGGCGATCGCGGAGTCTACCGCGCCCCGGGCTCTTTCACCGGACGCGCCAGGCGTCGGGTGTTTCGTTGGTCGTGTCCGTCGCCAGGGCCTTGGCCTCTTCGAGTGGACGAATCTCCAGCGTCAAGCCGTAGGCCAGACAGGGGTTCTCGGCACCGAGTGCCGCGGCCTCCTCCAGACTCTCGGCTACGAAGAACCAGTAGCCGCCCACCAGTTCCTTCGACTCGGCGAACGGACCATCGGTGATGCTGCGTCGCGACACGACCTTGCCCCCGGCTCGGAGCCGGCTGCCCCGAAGCGCCCGGCCCGCCTCGACGTTGCGCTCGTGCCAGTCGTAGAAGCGGTCGATGGCTCTCTGCACGTCCTCTTTCGTGGCGCTCTCGTCCCACTTGCCCCGGGAGATGACGAGGTAGTGATTCTTTGCGGTGGCGTGAGTCATGGAGTCAGCTCTTCGGCGCTTTCCCAGGTCGCGCACTGAACCACGGTCCGGTATCCGTCGGGATCTTCGAACGTGCGTCCATTGGTCTCCCAGTATGGATTCAGGGACGGCACGATCGTGAAGCCAGCCGCTGCCATCAGCCGGCACCGCTCGTGCCAGGCGTCGCGGTCGGGCACATAGAAAACGCACAGGTCTTCAGGCGTGGGTGTTGGCGCCACCGGGTGGGTTCGGCAGTACGTGAACTCGAAATGATACGTACCGCCCGGCGCGCCGAGCATGACGCCGTCGAATCCCTCATGACCCTCGAAGTGTCCGAGTCGGGCGAGGCCGAGGCCTTCTCGGTACATCACTTCAGTACGGCGAATGTCGGTCACTGGACGGGCCACTCGGAAGTGAGGAACCAAGTCGACGACTCCTTCTGCTGCCTCTGCCTCTACTTCGCTGGTTCACGTCGCCGCACCGCGATGGTTGCGCCGATATCGATCGTCATCGCGTCTTCGCCGAACTCAACCGCGCCGTCGTAGTTCCGGCGCACCAGCGGCAGCGCCCGCGCCGGGTCGGCATTGTAGTGCGAGAAGACCGCCAGTTTCGGCTTCACGCGGTTCAGCACCACGCCCACTTCCACCGGGTCCGTATGATGCGCGGCAATCGTGATGAGCTGCCGCCGCGTCTGGTGTGAGTTGGGCAGCACCTCGTCCGGCGGGCCCGCAAAGGCGGGATCGGCCTTGAGCCGGCCGATCTCGTGGATGAGCACGTCCACGCCGGCGGTCGCCTTGATCAGGCTCTCGGACGGCTTGGTGTCGCCAGACAACGCCACGGACCGGCCGCGGTAGTCCACGCGATAACCGAAGGCCGGCTGCACCGGGCCGTGGTCCACCAGAAACGCCCGTACAGTGACACCGTTCGATTCGTAGACCACGCCTTCGGTGATGTCGCTGGACTCCACACGCACGCCGTCGGCCGCGAACTTCTCGTCGAGATCGCGTCTGACGTGGATGTCGAAGGTCAGCGCCTCCTGGAAGTGCTGCATCATGGCGCGTGTGCCGGCCGGCCCCCACACGCGCAGCGGCACACTGCGGCCGTCGAAGGCCCACGGCGAAATGAGCAGCTCCGGCAGCGACACGACGTGGTCTGAATGCAGGTGCGTCAGGAAGATCCGCGTCACGCCGGCGGAATTGATGCCGGCGCGGGCCATCCCCGTCGTGGTGCCACGACCGGCGTCGAAGAGCAGCCGTTCAGGCCCGGCAATGACGAGCGTGCTGATGCCCAGCCGTTGCACGTCGTAGGTGGGGCCGGCCTGTGTGCCGAGCAGCACGACCTGTATGTCGGGAGGTAAGGCAGCCGGCGTCTGGGCACCGGCGCGGAGACCTATCGCCGCCACGGCCATCGCCGCGACGAGCACACCTGTCGTTCGCATGATGGCCGTCCCCACTCCGGCGATGACCCGCGCCGGATGATTCCGCCGCAGCTTACTCTGGTGCGCCTTCGGAGCCGTCGGCCTTCGGGCCCAGGGCGAAGGTCATCGTGCCGCGCACGAGCAGGCGGTCGCCCACGCGGGCAAACCCCGTCAGCACGCCCATGCGGCTGCGCAGGCGCACCACCTTCACCTCGATGGTGATGGTGTCGCCGGGCGCCGCGGCGTCGTAGAAGCGCACGCGCTCGATACCGCGGAAATAGACGAGCCGGCCGGTGTTCTCGGGCTTGGCCAGAATCAGGATGCCGCCCACCTGGGCAATAGCTTCCGTCAGGATCGTCGGCGGCAAAACCTGGTGGCCCCGTGAGTCGGGCGGCGAGAGGTAGGTTTCGGCCGCCGTCACGTTCTTGATGCCCACGATCCGCGTGTCGGGCTCGAACTCCGTCACCCGGTCCACCAGCAGGAAGGGATAACGGTGGGGCAGGATGCGGGCGATCGTCGCGTAGTCGAGGGGCAGGGCCGGCGTGTCCACGGAGCCCGTAGTATCCCATGCCCGTCGGGGCCGGGGCTATACTGCGCGACTGGCGCGCGCCCGCGCCCTCCGGAGGTTGCCATGCGCCCCGTCGCCCTGTGCCTGCTCGCCGTGTTGTCGCTGGCCCGTCCCGCCCCGGCGCAGACCCGCCCCGTCGCCATCGACGACGTGCTCGCGCTGCGGGCCGTGGCCGCGCCCACCATCTCGCCCGACGGCACGGCCGTCCTCTTCACGGTTCGGCAGTGGAAGGACGGCGAGGGCGGAAAGAAGGACGCGCGCACCCACCTCTGGCGGGTGCCGGCCGACGGCAGCGTGCCGGCCCGGCAGGTGACCTTTGGCGAACGGGGGGACGCCCAGCCCGGCTGGTCGCCCGACGGCCGCTACATGAGCTTCGTGTCGTCGCGCGGCAAGCTGAACGGCAACGGTCCGGACGCGAAGGCGCAGGTGTGGGTGATGCGGGCCGATGGCGGCGAGTCGTGGCCACTGACCGACGCCGGGGAGTCAGTGGAGCAGTACGCGTGGTCGCCCGACAGCACGCGCGTGGCCTTTACCGCGATGGACCCGATACCCGCGGACGAGAAGGCCGCCACCGAACGCCGTGACGACGAGCGGCAGTACGAACGTCCCGCGCGGCCGGTGCACCTGTGGGTGGTGGACGTCGCCACCAAGGCGGCGACCCGCGTCACGAGCGGCACGGACTTCACCATCCAGGGCGCGCTCTCGTGGGCGCCGTCGGGCACACAGGTGGCGTTTGCCGCCGGCGCCTCGGCGCTGCTGCGCGACGGCCGGCGCGACATCTATCTCGCGGACGTGGCCGCGAAGACGGCGACGAAGATCAGCCCGAATTTCGGACCGGATACCACGCCGCGATTCTCGCCCGACGGCCGCTCCGTCGTGTATCTCTCGGAACTCGTCACGGCGCCGCCGATTGGCGACGGCACCCCGCGCGGCACGGTGGCGCAGTCGCGCGTGATGCTCTACGACATCGCCACGAAGGCCACGCGCGACATCACCGGCAGCCTGCCGGTCGATCCGGGCACGCCGCACTGGTCACCCGATGGCGCGCGCCTCGTCTTCACCGCCGGCACGCGGGCCTACAGCGAGGCGTGGTCGCTCGAGGTGGCCACCGGCAAGGCCACGCAGCTCACGAAGGGCCGCACGCTGCAGATCGGGGGCTTCAGCCGCGACGGCGCGAAGGTCGCCGTCACGATGGACACGCCCACGGCGCCCGCGGACGTGCACGTGGCCGATGCCGCCTTCACCACGCTCCGCAAGGTGTCGGACGCCAATCCACAAGCGCGCGAGTTCGCGCTCGGGCAGACCGAGGTCATCACCTGGAAGAGCAAGGACGGCCTCGAGGTGGAAGGAATACTGCTGAAGCCGGTGGGCTACGACCCGGCGAAGCGCTACCCGCTGCTGGTCGTGGCCCACGGCGGGCCGTCCAGCGCCTACGTGAACAACTACCGCGTGGGCGGGCTCGAAGGCGGCCAGGTGTGGGCCAATCAGGGCTGGGCGGTGTTCTATCCGAATCCGCGCGGCAGCACGAACTACGGCGAGAAGTTCCTGAAGGCCAACGTGGCCGACTGGGGCGGCGGCGACTTCGCGGACATCGACACGGGCGTTGATGCCCTCATCGCCCGCGGCATCGCCGACAAGGACAAGCTCGCACACATCGGCTGGAGCTACGGCGGCTACATGACGGCGTGGACCATCACGCAGACCCAGCGCTACAAGGCGGCGATGGTGGGCGCCGGGCTCACCAACATGTGGAGCATGTACGGCACGAACGACATCCCGAACGTGCTCATCGGCTACTTCGGCGGCATCGCCAACAAGGAGACGCTGCCGCTCTACATGAACCGCTCGGCGATGACCCACATCGACAACGTCACGACGCCCACGCTCATCCTGCACGGGGCAAACGACGACCGCGTGCCGGTGGGCCAGGCGCAGGAGCTCTTCCGCGGGCTGAAGGATCGCGGCAAGGCCACCGACCTCGTGTTCTATCCCCGTGAAGGCCACGGGATAAACGAGTACTATCATCAGCAGGACCGCCTCGCCCGCATCCACAGCTGGGTCACGAGCCACGTGACCGGCGAGGCTGCGAAGCCGCCCACACCCCGTCAATGACCACGTCCGATCCTTCGTCCGGCGAGCCGTCGCCGTCAGTCGCCCCCGGGGCGCGTCCGTCCGATCAAGACCGTCTGGCCACGCTCTTCGCCCTCAGCCGCGAAGTGACCGGCGTGCTGGACCTCGATGAGCTGCTCACGCGCATTCCGCGGCTCATCGCCCGGCTCACGCCGTTCGGCGTCTTCTCGGTGTACCTGCTCGACGAGGCCGGGGAGACGCTGCGCATCGCCTACGCCGAGGGTTACCCCGAGGAAGCCGCGAAACAGGTGCGCCTGGCGCTCGGGCAGGGCACGGTGGGCACGGCCGTCAAGGAACAGCGCTCGATCCTGCTGAACGACGTGGCGTCTGACCCGCGCTACATCGCCGTCGTGCCGGGTGTGCAGTCCACGCTCGTCGTGCCGCTGCGCAACAAGGGCGTCGTCATCGGCGCGCTCAACCTGCTCAGCAGCGATCGCGACGCCTTCGACGACACCGACGAGGCGATGCTGCGGGCGTTCGCCGCGCCGATCGCCCAGGCGATCGTGAACGCGCGTCTCTTCGAATCCGAGCGCGAGTACTCCGACACGATGGAGACGCTCGCCGAAGTGGGCCGCGAGATGAGCGGCATCCTCGACCTCGACGAGCTGCTCACGCGCGTGGCGCACCTCGTGAAGCGCGTCATCGCCTACCGCACCTTCGGCATCGCGCTCGTGAACGACGACACCGGCATGATCGAGTTCAAGGTGGCGATCAGCTACGGCGAGGCGTCGGCCAGCGCATCGATGAAAATCGGCGAGGGCCTGCTCGGTCATGCGGTGCAGCACAAGGAAGTGGTGCTGGTGCCGGATGTCTCGAAGGATCCGCGCTACATCAACGCCGTGCCCGACGCGAAGTCGGAACTGGTCGTGCCGCTGCTCGTGAAGGACCGCTGCATCGGCGCCTTCGATCTGGAAAGCCCGGAGCTGAACGCGTTCTCGAAGCGGCATGTCGAGCTGCTCACGCTGCTGGCCTCCGAAGCGGCCGTCGCCATCGAAAACGCGCGCCTCTGGGAAGAGCTGCGCGCCAACGAACTGCGCATCGAGAAGGAACTGCGTTTCGCGCAGCGGGTGCAGATGGCGCTGCTGCCGCGCGAGTTGCCGAAGCGCATCCGCGCGGTGGATGTGTCGTGGCGTTTCGAGCCGGCCCGCGAGCTCGGCGGCGACCTCTACGAGTTCCTCGCGCCGGAGCCGAATCAGCTCATCGTGGCCGTGGGCGACGTCTCGGGCAAGGGCGTGCCGGCCGCGCTCTACAGCGTGTTCGCGAGCGAGGTCGTGCGCAGCCGCACCTTCCGCCGCCGGGCCACACATGACCGCGTGGGCCCCGGGCCCATGCTGACGTCGATCAACCGCATCCTCCACGAGCGCCAGCTCGAGGAGTACTACTGCACGCTCTGCTACGCGATCTTCGACCTGCGCCGTCATACGGTGACGATGGCCAACTCGGGCCTGCCGTATCCGATCCGCTGCACGGCCGACGGCTCGAGCAGCGCGCAGATCGAACTACCCGGCGTGCCGCTCGGGTCGTTCGGTACGACGAGCTACGACGAGATCGTGGTGCCGGCCAACATCGGCGACGTGTTCGTGTTCTGTTCGGACGGCATCTCCGAGACGTTCAGCGAGTCGGGCGCGGAATTCGGCTCGCCGCGGATCGCGGACGTCGTGCGCGCCCATCACGACAAGCCGGCCGCCGAGATCGTCGATCAAATCTTCCAGGCGATGTCGGCCTTTCGCGGGAACGCGGAGCAGACCGACGACCAGACGGCCGTGGTCGTGCGGATCGTCGGCTAGGCGCCCGGCGTCGGCGCTCGCGGCGCGGCGAGCGCGCGTTCGATGCGATCCAGGCGTTCGACGATCCCCATGATCTCGACGTGCGCCTTCACGTTGACCTGGTAGTCGAGGT
>CADEFD010000160.1:9133-11755 GCA_902826515.1 uncultured Acidobacteriota bacterium | reverse complement strand
AGTGCATCCAGTAGAGATCGATGTAGTCGGTCTTCAGCCGGCGCAGCGACTGCTCGCAGGCCGCCTGCAGTGACTTGCGGCCGGCGCCGCCGCCGTTCGGATCGCCGGGATAAAGATTCGAGAGGAACTTGGTGGCGATGACGACGCGGTCGCGGCGGCCGGGCGTCCTGGCGAGCGCGTCGCCGATGATCACTTCCGAGTGGCCGCGCGTGTAGGCGTTGGCGGTGTCGATGAAGTTGCCGCCACGGTCGAGATAGTGCGCCAGGATGGCCTCGGATTCCTCGACCGATGAGCCCCAGCCCCAGTCGTCGCCGAAGGTCATCGTGCCGAGGCACATCGGGCTCACGCGCAGTCCGGAGCGGCCGAGCGTCAGGTAGTGGTCGAGTGGCATGGCGCCGAGTATAGCCGTGCTGGCGCGGGGCCCAGGACGTTTGCCGGTTGCGGCCCGGCCGAACAGGCGCATGATGAGCGGAGAAAGCGGGGGACCACATGCCCGAGCCCACGACGCCCGCCACACCGAAGTGCGCGCACCCGAGCTGCGATTGTCCGGCCGCGGCCGGTTCCAAGTACTGCAGCGACTATTGCCGGAAGGCGCCCGAAACCGAGCTGCACTGCAACTGCATGCACCCGGGCTGCCGGTAGCGCCGGCCGGCGCGCGACGATGAGGCGACGCGGCCCCGGCGTCACCTGTGGGTCGCGGTGTGCCCGTCGTCCTGACGTCTGGCGACCACGAGGCGATACCGCACCACGCGCCGCGCGTAGAGCCGCTCCAGCCGGAGACCGCCGAGCAGCGCGCCCGTGAGCACCCCGGGCGGCGTCGGCGCGAGCACGGCCGATGCGGCTCGCGCGGCCGTGAGCAGGGCCGCGAGCGTGGCGGCACGGCGGGCCGGCACGCGCGGCGTCAGGTCCTCGTCGTGACAGACGACGAGGCCGGCGCGGGCGAACGCGGCGGTGAGCGTGGCATCGGTCGCCACGGCCGGACACAGCCAGCCGGCGCGGAAGCCGGCGAAATCGGGATCATCCGCCGCCAGCGTGTCGCGCGGCACGTCATCCACGAGCAGCAGACGGCCACCAGGCTTGAGCCGCGTCGCCAGGCGGCCGATGGTGGCCGCCGGATCCGGCGCGTGTGCGAGCGACTCGATGGCGACGATGAGGTCCACGCCGGCGGGCACGAGATCCGTCAGGTCCGCGTCGTAGTCGCGCACGGCGAAGAGACAGACGTCCGTGAGGCCGCGCCGCGCCGCCTCCGCGGTTGCGCGCGTGCACTGCGTGCCGCTGAGCGTGATGCCGGTGTACCGTCCGCCGAGCCGCGCCTGCAGGTAGAACGTCGTGCCGCCGAGGCCGCACCCGGCATCGAGCACGACGATCGCAGCGCCCGCGGCGCCGGCGGTCGCCCGCACCGCGTCGAGCACGCGCGCGTGCAGCACGTCACCCGACACCGTGCCGTCGTCGGCGCGCAGGTGACGGTGCACGGTGAGCGTCTGCTGGCCGGTGTCGTGCGCCACGCCGCGCGCGGCGTCCTGGAAGCGCGACAGCCAGGCGTAGTAGCGGGCGATGCTCATCGAAGCGGCGGCAGCCCCTTCAGAAACGCCGCGACGTGCGCCGCCCACACCGACGCCTTCACCTGCGTGCGGTGCGCTTCGGTGGCCGGTCCGGCCGGCACCACGACATGCCGGCCCTGCGGCACCCCCGCGATGAGCGGCTCGATGACGCCGAGTTCGATCGGGTTCAGTTCGTCGTCGGCGAAGAGGATGGCGAGCAGCGGCGCCGTGATCCGTCCGACCTCGGCCGCCGGGTCGTAGTCGAACGATGCCTCGAAGCGGTAGAGGATGTTGTTGGCGTCGTCTTCCTCGAGCGTCTCGTCCACCACCTCGCGCACGTAGGCGTCGGCCTCCGCGTAGGTGCGCAGGCGTTCGCCGAGCCGCGCCGGACTCTGCACCAGCATGTCGAACATCGGCATGATGTTCAGGAAGCCGCGCGGCTGCGCCGTGTAGTTGCCGCCCATCCATGCGGGATCGGTGCGGATGGCGCTCGAGAGGATGCGCCGCCACAGCAGGTTGCGGCCGTCCACCTTCACCGGCAGCGACGAGATCGGGAGGAGGGCATCCATCATCTGCGGATGGCGGATGCCCCAGAGCCAGGTGTGCATGCCGCCCATCGAGATGCCCATCACGAGGCGCAGGCGGGCGATACCGAAGTGTTCGGTCACGAGGCGGTACTCGAGGTCCACCAGATCCTCGTAGCCGTACTTCGGGAACCGCGCACGCAGGCCGTCGCTTGGTTTGGACGACTGCCCGGCACCGAGGATATCCGGGAAGATGAGGTAGTGCGTGGCCGGATCGAGCGGGCGGCCCGGGCCCACGAGCGGCTCGCGGAACGACGCCGCGAGGACCTGGCCGGCATCGCTGCTCGACCCGTGCATCACGAGCACCCCGTTGCGGATCTTCCCGCCGGCATCGCGGATCGGCGTGCCGATGGTGCGATAGTGCAGACGCACGTTCGCCAGCGTCTCGCCGCTCCTGAACCGGTACGACGGCAGCACGTACTCGCCGTCGGTGATGGCCGGCCCGGACGTCTGGGCCACGGCCGGCGCCGCACACGCGAGCACGGTGAGGAGGGCGA
>CADEFD010000160.1:0-9033 GCA_902826515.1 uncultured Acidobacteriota bacterium | reverse complement strand
TGGCGACGGCATGCGGCCTTCAGCATATCCGCGCCCGGGCGACGTCACCGATATCGCGGATCTTCCGGCGATGTGCGCGGGGCGACGTTCGGCGCGCCGAGGTCGGCTCGCGCGCGCCGATACGCCACGGCCAGCGCGGCGAGGCCGAGCGTGATGCCGGCCCCGACCGGCAGCGCCGCGCGGGCCACACTGGCGCCCTGCAGCCGCGCCACGTGCGCGGAGGTCACGCCGAAGAAGGCCAGCCCGGCCCCGGTGAGCAGCAGCACGGCGGTGACCGCCGAGCCGTGACGGCCCGCATCACCACCGCCCGGCCACAACGCGCGCCAGCGGTCCCAGTCCCACGCCAGCAGGTAGAGGTTCGCCAGCAGCATCGCACCCGTCACGACGCGCGTGCCGCCGAAGGCCGGGCCGAACGACATCGTAATGGCCGTGATGTTGGCCACGATCGGCAGGTAGAGCGCCGCCCCGAGGGTGGCCGTGCGCGGCACGAGCAGCAGCGCGGCCGCCGTCCACTGCGCCAGTCCCACGAAGCGGTAGTAGCCGGGGGCCGAGAAGAACCCGGCAAAGAAATAGCCCACCGGATCCGACACCGGCAGCGAGGTGAACGGCTCGCCGAGGATCTTGACGAGCCCCGAGGGCACGAAGGCCAGCGCGAGCAGCACGCGCACGCCGATGGTGGCCACGCGGAGGAGGGGCTGCCGCAGGGCCCATACATGGGCGGCGTCGAGGGCGCGCATTCGGTCGGTTCGACGGCAGCCGCGACGGCCCGGTTCCCCGCACCGCGTCCGCACCGCGGGACGCCTCGTTCAAATTCTGGAATCGTTCCACGGCTTGGTCTAAGCTGGCACCGTGGTTTCCGACCCGGCGGAGCTCCTCCGCCAGCATGGCATCCAGGTCACCGCGCAGCGCCTCGCGGTGCTGCGCGCGGTCTCGGCGCAGCCGCACATCACGGCCGATGCCGTGGCCGAGACGGTGCGCGGCGAGATCGGCACCATCTCCACGCAGGCGGTCTACGACGCACTCGGCGTGCTGGTGGCCCGGGGCCTGCTGCGCCGCATCCAGCCGGCCGGATCCGCCGCCCGTTTCGAAGACCGCGTCGGCGACAATCACCACCATCTCATCTGCCGCGTGTGTGGCCGGCTCGTGGACGTGGACTGCGCCGCCGGCGCGGCGCCGTGTCTCGCAGCGGCCGACGATCAGGGCTACGAGATCGACGAAGCCGAAGTGGCCTACTGGGGCCGGTGCCCCGACTGCCTGGCGCAGTCGCGCGCGGCCGCCCCGCCCGAACCAACCATTCGCCGCGCTGCGGCGCGGCGTTCCGCACGCACAACAGAGTAGAGGTCAACGTCCAATGGCAAACGAATCCAAGTGCCCGTTCTCGGGCAACGCGCACAGCGGCACGTCCAATCGCGACTGGTGGCCCAACCAGTTGAACCTGAAGGTGCTCCACCAGAATCCGCCCACGGGCGATCCGATGGGGCCCGACTTCGACTACGCGGCCGAGTTCAAGACCGTCAATCTCGATGAGCTGAAGAAGGACATCGAGCAGGTGATGACGACGTCGCAGGACTGGTGGCCGGCCGACTACGGTCACTACGGCCCGTTCTTCATCCGCATGGCCTGGCACAGCGCCGGCACCTACCGCATCCACGATGGCCGCGGCGGCGCCGGTTCCGGCACGATCCGCTTTGCGCCGCTCGCGAGCTGGCCCGACAACGTCAATCTCGACAAAGCGCGCCGGATCCTGTGGCCGGTCAAGCAGAAGTACGGCCGCAAGGTGTCGTGGGCTGACCTCATGGTCTTCACCGGCAACGTCGCGCTCGAGTCGATGGGCTTCAAGACCTTCGGCTTCGCCGGCGGCCGCGCCGACGTCTGGGAGCCGGAATCGGACGTCTACTGGGGCTCGGAAACGACCTGGCTCGGCGACCAGCGCTACAGCGGCGACCGGCAGCTCGAGAACCCGCTCGCGGCCGTGCAGATGGGGCTCATCTACGTGAATCCCGAAGGCCCGAACGGCAATCCCGATCCGCTCGCCAGCGCGCGCGACATCCGCGAGACGTTCAGCCGCATGGCGATGAACGACGAAGAGACGGTGGCGCTCATCGCCGGCGGCCACACGTTCGGCAAGACACACGGCGCGGGCGATGCGAAGCACGTCGGCCGCGAACCCGAAGCGGCCGCGCTCGAGGATCAGGGCTTCGGCTGGAAGAGCAGCTACGGCACCGGCAAGGGCGGCGACACCATCAGCAGCGGCCTCGAGGTCACCTGGACGACGACGCCCACGAAGTGGAGCAACGACTACTTCGATCATCTCTTTAACTATGAGTGGGAGCTGACGAAGAGCCCGGCCGGCGCCCACCAGTGGACGCCGAAGGGCGGCGCGGGCGCGGCCACGGTGCCCGACGCGCACGACCCGACGAAGAAACATGCGCCGTCGATGCTGACCTCGGACCTCGCGCTGCGTGTCGATCCGGCCTACGAGACGATCTCGCGGCGCTTCCACCAGCACCCGCAGGAGTTCGCCGACGCCTTCGCCAAAGCGTGGTTCAAGCTGACCCATCGCGACATGGGCCCGCTGTCGCGCTACCTCGGCGCGCTCGTGCCGTCGGAACCGCAGATCTGGCAGGATCCGGTGCCGCCGGTGACCGGCGCGCCGATCGGCGCGGCCGAGATCGCGACGCTGAAGGGCCGGATTCTCGCCTCGGGCCTCACCGTGTCGCAGCTCGTCGCCACGGCGTGGGCCTCGGCCTCGTCGTTCCGCGGCACCGACAAGCGCGGCGGCGCCAACGGCGCCCGCGTGCGTCTTGCACCGCAGAAGGACTGGGAGGCGAATTCGCCGGCCGACCTCGCGAAGGTGCTCTCGGCGCTCGAAGGCCTCCAGCAGGCGTTCAACGCGACGAGCCCGGCGAAGATCTCGCTCGCCGACCTCATCGTGCTCGGCGGCTCGGTCGGCGTCGAACAGGCGGCGAAGGCGGCTGGCTACGACGTGCAGGTGCCGTTCACCCCGGGCCGCACCGACGCGAGCCAGGACCACACCGACGTCGAGTCGTTCGCGGTGCTCGAGCCGACGGCCGACGCCTTCCGCAACTACCTCGCCCCCGGTCAGGCGCTGCCGGCCGAGCACCTGATGCTCGAGAAGGCGCGCATGCTCACGCTGAGTGCGCCGGAAGCCACGGTGCTCGTTGGCGGCCTGCGCGTGCTCGGCGCCAACACCGGCGGGTCGCACACCGGCGTATTCACGTCGCGTCCAGGCGTGCTGACGAACGACTTCTTCGTGCATCTGCTCGACATGGGCACGGTGTGGACGCCGACCTCGGCGGCCGCCGAGACGTTCGAAGGCCGCGGCCGCGCCAAGGGTGACCTCAAGTGGACGGCCAGCCGCGTGGATCTGGTGTTCGGGTCGAACTCCGAGCTGCGGGCGCTGGCCGAGGTCTATGCCTGCGACGACGCGAAGGAGAAGTTCGTGCGCGACTTCGTGGCCGCGTTCGCGAGGGTCATGCACCTCGACCGCTTCGATCTCGCGTAACACCTGCGACGAGCCGGCGTGGCGGAGGTGTCCGCCCGCCGGCTCGTGTCATGTACGGCGGTCGATGACGCGCTTCGCCTTGCCGGCCGACCGCTCGACCGCGCCGGGGTCGCACACCTCGACGCGCACCGAGACGCCAACGTACGACTTCACGCGATGGGCGAGGTCGCGCGCCGCCTGCTGCCGCGCGGCGGCGTCGCCGGCGGTGGCGGCCTGCGCCTCGACGCGCACGGCCAGCAGATCGAGATGCGCTTCCCGGCTGACCTCGAGCACGTAGTGGGGCGACAGCCGCGCGTCGGCGAGGATCTGCTCCTCGATCTGACTCGGGAACACGTTGACGCCGCGGATGATGAGCATGTCGTCGGTGCGGGCGCGGATGCGGGCGATGCGACGCATCGACCGGGCCGTCGGCGGCAGGAGCCGCGTGAGATCGCGCGTGCGGTAGCGCACGATCGGCAACGCTTCCTTCGTGAGCGACGTAAAGACGAGCTCGCCCTCCTCGCCGTCGGGCAGCACGCGCCCGGTGACCGGATCGATCACCTCCGGGTAGAAGTGATCCTCCCAGATGACCGGCCCGTCCTTGGTTTCGAGACACTCGCAGCCCACGCCGGGCCCGATGACCTCCGAGAGCCCGTAGATGTCGAGCGCCTCGAGGCCCATGCGCTGCTCGATCTCGGCCCGCATGGCTTCGGTCCACGGTTCGGCGCCGAAGATGCCGATGCGGAGGGAGGAGGCGCGTGGGTCGAGCCCCTGGCGCACGAACTCCTCGGCCAGCGCGAGCATGTACGACGGCGTGACCATGATGACCGTGGGCTGGAAGTCGGTGATGAGCTGCACCTGCCGTTCGGTCTGGCCGCCGGACATCGGGATCACCGTGCAGCCGAGGCGTTCGGCGCCGTAGTGCGCGCCGAGGCCGCCGGTGAAGAGCCCGTAGCCGTAGGCCACGTGCACGAGGTCGCCGGGACGGCCGCCGGCGGCGCGGATCGACCGCGCCACGAGCCGGGCCCACATGTCGATGTCCGCGGCCGTGTAGCCGACCACCGTGGGCTTGCCGGTCGTGCCGCTCGATGCGTGGATGCGCACCACCTGGTCGCGCGGCACGGCGAACATGCCGAACGGGTAGGTGGCGCGCAGGTCCGCCTTCGTCGTGAAGGGGAAGCGCGCCAGGTCGTCGAGCGAACGCAGATCGTCGGGATGGACACCGGCCGCGTCGAAGCTCGCGCGGTAGTGCGGCACGTGTTCGAAGGCGTGGCGCAACGACCAGCGCAGGCGGTCGAGCTGCAGCGCGCGCAGTTCGTCCTGGCTCGCGTGTTCGATCGGCTCGAGTGCGGCAGGCGTCGGCGTCACGGGCTCGGCCTCCTCGCGCGGCGCCAGCGCCGCCCGGTTACGACACCGCGGCCACGGGCCGGGCGTTCATCGTCAGCAGATCGTAGGTGGCCACGAGCTCGCCATGCTGATTGGTCACTTCCACGTCCCAGCGTACTTCGCCGTACTCGGGTTTGCGTGCCGCCTGTTTCTGCTTCACGGTGAGCCGCACGGCGATGGCATCACCTGGCGAGACCGGCTTCACGAAGCGCAGGTTGTCGAGGCCGTAGTTGGCGAGCACGGGGCCCGGATCGGGCTGGACGAAGAGCCCGGCGGCGAACGACAGGATGAGATACCCGTGGGCGACGCGGCCGGGGAAGAACGGGTTGGCGGCCGCGGCCTCCTCGTTCATGTGGGCGTAGAACGTGTCGCCGGTGAAGTGGGCGAAGTGTTCGATGTCCTCGAGCGTGATGACACGCGACGGCGTGCGCACGGTCTCGCCGATGACGAGCGTGTCGAAGTCGCGCGTGAAGGGATGCGGGCCGTCGGCCGGCGCCGGGGCGCCCTTCGTCCAGCGGCGGGTGAGCGCCGTGAGGCGTTTCGGCGAGCCCTGGATGGCCGTGCGCTGCATGTAGTGGAACACGCCGCGGATGCCGCCCAGTTCCTCGCCGCCGCCGGCGCGGCCGGGGCCGCCGTGCACGAGCATCGGCAGCGGCGAGCCGTGGCCGGTCGATTCCTTCGCGCAGTCGCGGTCCACGAGCAGCACCCGGCCATGGTACGGGGCGAGGCCGAAGAACAGCCGGTCGGCCACCGCGTCGTCGTAGGTGAAGATCGAGGCCACGAGGCTGCCTTCGCCCTTCGCCACGAGCGCCACGGCCTCGTCGAGCGAGTCGTACGGCATGACCGTGGCGACCGGACCAAAGGCTTCGGTGGTGTGCACGTGGCGGCCGGTGAGTGGACGCGTGCAGCGCAGCAGCACCGGCGCGAAGAACGCGCCGCCGGCGAGCGAGGCGTCGAGCGTGTCGTCGGCCACGGCGACGCTGCCGTAGACCACCTCCGCTTCCTGCGCGATCTCGGCAATCTTTTCGAGCACCGACGCCCGCTGGGCGCGGCTGGCGAGCGGCCCCATGCGCACACCCTCGGTGCGCGGATCGCCCATCGTGGCGCCGGCCAGACGCGCGCCGAGCGCCGTGGTCACCGCCGGCTCGAGCGCGCGCGGCACGAAGACGCGGCGGATCGCCGTGCACTTCTGCCCGGCCTTCACCGTCATCTCGCGCGCCACTTCCTTCACGAACAGATCGAACTCCGGCGTGCCCTCCACCGCGTCCGGACCGAGCACCGCGGCGTTCAGCGAATCGCGTTCGGCGATGAAACGCACCGCCTGCCGCGAGATCGACGGGTGGTTGCGCAGCTTCTCGGACGTCTCGATCGATCCGGTGAACGACACGATGTCCTGGCCGGTCAGGTGGTCGAGCAGGTCGCCGGTCGAGCCACAGATGAGCTGCAGGGCGCCGTCGGGCAGCAGGCCGGATTCGATGATGCGCCGCACGACGGCCTCTGCCACGTACGCCGTGGCGGTGGCGGGCTTGGTGATGACGGGCACGCCGGCGAGGAATGCGGGCGCGAGCTTCTCGAGCATGCCCCAGCAGGGGAAGTTGAAGGCGTTGATGTGCACGGCCACACCTTCGAGCGGCGTCATCACGTGCGCCCCCACGAACGTGCCGCCCTTCGAGAGGGCCTCCGGCGGCCCTTCGACCACCACGTGTTCGTTCGGCAGCTCACGCCGGCCGCGCGAGGCATAAGCGAAGAGCGTGCCGATGCCGCCGTCGATGTCGATGAGGTTGTCGCCCTTCGTCGCGCCGGTGTCGGCGGCCAGCGCGTAGAGCGGATCCTTGTGCTCGCTGAGATAGAGCGCCAGCGCCTTGAGTCGGTCGGCGCGTTGGTGGAACGTCATGGCGCGCAGCGACGGGCCGCCGACCGCGCGCGCGTAGGTGGCCATGGCGCCGAAGTCGAGGCCGGCCGTCGAGGCGCGGGCCACGACGCGGCCGTCGATGGCGCTCGGAATGTCGCTGAACCCGGACGACGCTTCGACCCACTGGCCGGCGGCGTAACTCTTGAGCACGATCGACATGTCTACTCCTGCGGACGGGAAAGGTCGCGGCGCCAGGCGCCGAGCGTGCCGCCGCTCCTGGCGAGCGCCACGAGCAGCGGCGCGGGTTCCGAGCCGACGCCGCCCACGCGGTGGGCCTCGTCGAGGTCGGCGAGCAGGGCGGGCAGCCCGCGACGGTCGGCCGCGTACATCGGGCCGCCGTGAGCGCGGGGGAAGCCGTAGCCGTTCACGAGCGCCACGTCGATGTCCGACGCCCGCAGCGCGATGCCGTCGGCCAGCGCCTTCGCGCCTTCGTTGGCCATCACCGCGAGGACGCGCCGCCGGATGTCTTCGGCGCTGACGGGGTGTGCGGTGAGACCCTTGCGGGCGCGTTCGTCCATGATGATCGCAGCCGCCGCTGGATCCACGGACTTCTTCCCCTCGGCGTCGTAGGCGTACCAGCCGGCGCCGGTCTTGCGGCCGAGCCGTCCAGCCTCGACCAGCCGATCGGCGATGTGCACGTAGCGCTCGCCCGGATCGCGCGTGGCGTCGCGCCGCCGCCGCATGGCGTGGGCGATGTCGAGTCCCGACAGATCGAACACGGCGAACGGCCCCATCGCGAAGCCGAAGGCTTCGAGCGCGGCGTCCACGTCTTCCGGCATCGCGCCGTCTTCGAGCAGGTACTCGACGTGGCGGCGGTAGGCGGCGTAGATGCGGTTGCCGATGAAGCCGTCGCACACCCCGGCCACGACGGGCTGTTTCTTCAGGCGCGCGGCGAACGTGAGGGCGGTCACGAGCGCGTCTGGTGCCGTCTGCGCCGCCCGCACGATCTCGAGGAGCCGCATCAGGTTGGCCGGCGCGAAGAAATGCAGGCCGAGGACGTCGGCCGGACGGGAGGTCGACGCGGCCAGGGCGTCGATGTCGAGATACGACGTGTTGGTGGCGAGGATGGCGCCCGGCGGCAAGAGCGCCTCGAGGCGCGCGAAGATGTCGCGCTTGACCGCCATGTCCTCGAACGCCGCTTCGATGGCGAGCGTGCAGCCGCCGAGCGTGTCCCAGTCGTGGGTCACGGCCACGCGGGCCATTCGCGTCGTCTTCTCGTCGTCGCTGAGCGTGGCGCGCTTGAGATGGCGCGCGTAGACGCTGGCCACTCGTGCGCGCGCCGCCTCGGCGGCGGCGGCGTCACGTTCGATGACCACGACGTCGAGGCCGGCCTCGGCCGCGGACACGGCGATGCCGACGCCCATGGTGCCGCCGCCGATGATCGCGACGCGGCCGATCGGGCGGGGCGCGACGCCATCGAGACCGGGCACGCGCGCCGCCTCGACTTCCGCGGCCGTGAGGTAGGCCTTCGCGGCCGCCTCGTCTTCGGGCAGAACCTGTGCAGTGCTCATACGCGTTCGATGAGGGCGGCGATGCCCTGGCCCACGCCGATGCACATCGTCGCGATGGCCCGCCGGCCGCCGCGCACCTCGAGCGCGCTCACGCTCGTCATCGCGAGCCGCGCGCCCGACATGCCGAGCGGATGGCCGAGGGCGATGGCGCCGCCGTGCGGATTCACGAGGTCGCTGTCGTCGGCGATGCCGAGCTGGCGCAGCACCGCGAGCCCCTGCGAGGCGAACGCCTCGTTCAGTTCGATGACGTCGATGTCGGCCAGTGTCAGGCCGGTCTTCGCGAGCAGCTTCTCGGTGGCCGGGGCCGGACCGATGCCCATGATCCGCGGCTCGACGCCCGCCGACACGACCGCCACCACCCGCGCGCGCGGCGTCAGGCCGTGCGCCGTGATGGCCGCCTCGGAGGCGAGGATGAGCGCGCCGGCGCCATCGTTGACGCCGGAGGCGTTGCCGGCCGTGATCGTGCCGCCCTTGCGGAACGGCGTCTTGAGCTTCGCGAGTTGTTCGAGCGTGGTGTCGGCGCGCGGATGTTCGTCCACCGACACCGTGGACGTGCCGCCCTTCACCGGCACCTCGATCGGCGCGATCTCTCGGGCGAAGAAACCGGCCTGCTGCGCGGCGGCGGCGCGTTGCTGCGAGCGCCACGCGAAGTGGTCCTGGTCCTCGCGCGAGATGCCGAACTGCTCGGCCACGTTCTCGCCGGTCTCGGGCATCGAGTC
>CADEFD010000159.1 GCA_902826515.1 uncultured Acidobacteriota bacterium | reverse complement strand
AGTTGGTTGGGGCGGAAGGATTCGAACCTTCGAATACGGGCTCCAAAGGCCCGCGCCTTACCGCTTGGCCACGCCCCAGCACCCGTGGCCGCCTGCGCCACGCCCCCGCCGGCCAGAACCCGCCATCCGGAGCCGCAGCCCCGCATGGCGCGCTCACGCCGAGCGGCCGAAACCCCAAGTGTATACGACCGGTTCAGCCGCGGGCAAGCACCCGCTGGCGCTCCCGCACCAGGGTCGCCCTGGACACGGTGTCGGTGGCCCACGCCTTCCAGCCCCGCCGGACGAGGGCTGCCTGCGCCGCCACCGCCGCGTCCGGCGCCTCGAACAGGCCGAACACGGCCGAGCCGCTCCCCGACATCGCCGCGTACTCGGCCCCGACGGCCCCGAGCGCCCGGACGATCCGCCGGATCGGCGGGTGGCGCCGGGCCACCGGGGCTTCGAGGTCGTTGCGCACATCGGCAGCCCAGGCCGGCCAGCTCGACGGCAGCCGGCGTCTGGTACGACCCGTTCGTGGCGGGCCGTCTTCGTCGAACCAGCGATAGGCGTCGGGCGTCGATACCCCGAACGCCGGCTTCACGATGACCACCGAGACGCGCGGAGGTTCGGTCAGGGGCGAGATGTCGTCGCCGCGGCCGGCGCCGAGCACCGTGCCGCCGGCCAGAAAGAACGGCACGTCGGCGCCGAGGCGGGCGCCGAGGCGCAGCAGGCTCGGCAGGTCGAGATCGAGCCGCCAGAGGCGCGTGAGCGCCAGCAGGGTGGCGGCGGCGTCGCTGCTGCCGCCGCCGAGCCCGGCTTCGGCCGGGATCCGCTTCGTGAGCGTGACCCGCACGCCGGCCGGCGCGCCGGCGCGCCGGCGCACGACGTGATCGAGCAGCGCCGCCGCTTTCCAGATCAGGTTGCGCGCATCGAGCGGCATGCCGGGCACGTCGCACTCGATGGCGAACGGGCCGCGGGTCGGCGTGAAGGTGAGCGTGTCGTGGAGGCGCACCGACTGCAGCACGGTGCGGACGTCGTGGTAGCCGTCGGGCAGCACGCCGAGGATGCGCAGGTCGAGGTTGATCTTGGCGAACGCACGAACGGTGACGGGAGCGGAGCGCGGCATGGGCAGGCGGCGGGTCAGCGGGCGGTGAGCGGACTCGACTGGCGCAGGTCGTCGAGCGAGATGGCAGCCGCGCCGGCCGGCACGTCGACGACGAAGGCGCGCGGATCGAGGTCGATGTTCAGTTCGACCTCGCCGAGCGTGGCCGTGAGGTCGATGGGACCGGCCGCCACCGCGCGGCGCACGCGCACCTGGCGGGCGATCCCCGAGACGTGGCCGGCGTAGTCGATCTGCCAGCCGCGGTAATCGGCGGCCACAGGCACGCCGTCGCGCAGGTACACGCGGGTGTCGCCGGCGGTCACGGCCTGCCACGCGGCGCCGTATCGCTCGCCGCGTCCGTCCGGCGGCGCCAGGCAGCCGAAGATCATGCGCCGCAGTTCCGACGCGTCGAGGGCGAGGCCGGTGAGGGCTTCGAGCACCGACGCCACCGGTGCGTCTCGCAGCACCTGTTTCTCGCGCGGGAAGAGCAGCGTCGTCGCGGCGCCGTCGGAGGCGAGCACCAGCGCCGGCGCGCCGAACGGCGCGAGGGCTTCGAGCCGGACGGACGCCGGTTCGGCGAAGCCGGCGAGGAGCCGCGCGCGAATGCGCTGCGGGCCGGCGCGTCCGGCCAACCGGATCTCGGTCGTGGCCGTGCGCAGCGGCGAACAGTGCGTGGTGGCGACGGCGAGCGCCGACGGCGCCGTGGCGTCATCGGCGGCGGTGCCGCCAGGGCGGAGCGGCCCGCGAGCCGCACATCCCGTGGCGAGCAGCAGCAGGCCGCACACGGCGGCGCGCCGCGCGACCAGGCGCGCGCTCATCTGCCGCGCCGGACCTGGGCGAGCCGCCGTTCGACGGCGGCGCGATCGAGATCCACGCCGTCGCCCTTGAGCGCCTGCTCGAGCCGCGAGGCCGCCTCGTCGCGTTTGCCGAGCGCGGCCAGCACCTCGGCGAAGTGGAACTGGATGACCGAGCTGCCGCCGAGCGCGGTGGCGGCCTGGCGCAGCGGACCTTCGGCGTCGGCGGTGCGGCCCAGCTTGAAGAGCGCCCAGCCCCGGCTGTCGAGAAAGGCCGGATTGTCCGGCTCGACGACAAGCGCGCGATCGACGAGCGCCAGCGCCTCCGGCAGCTTCATCCCGCGGTTGGCCAGCATGTAGCCGAGATAGTTGAGGGCGTTGGCGTTCAGCGGGTCGCGGCCGAGGATGGCGCGGAACGCCTTCTCCGCATCGGGCACGCGGCCTGCCGTGTCGTAGGCGGCACCGAGGCGGAACGCCACGGCATCGTCGTCGGGACGCGCGGCCAGGAGCGGCGTGAGCACGCCGATGGCCTCGGCGTGACGTTTCGCGTCCTGGTAGACGTCGGCGAGCACGAACGCACCGGAGACCTGGGCGCGTCGTCCTCCGACGGCGGCTTCCGCGGTGGTCACGGCGTCGGCGGCGCGTCCGGCGCGGATGCCGGCGAGGGCTTCGACACGGATGAGGCCCAGGTCGCCGGCCGCGGCGGCGCGCGCCTCGCGCGCCACCTTCATCGCCGCGTCGGCGCGGCCTGCCTGCAGGTAGGCCTGCGCCAGCGCGGTCGCCAGCGGGGCCGAGTCGGGCATGAGCGCGCGCGCCTTTTCGAAGGCGGTCGCGGCGCCGGCCGCATCCCCGAGCTGCTGGCGAGCGCCGCCGAGTTCGGCAAGCAGCCGCACGATGTCACCCGGCGACTCGTTGCGGCCCGCCTCGGCCGTCTCGATGGGCGCAAGCAGCGCCGCGATGGCCGCGTAGTCGTAACGATCGCGATAGTGCGCGGCAAGCAGCGTCAGCGTCGGCAGGTGCCGCGGTTCGATCGCGAGCGCCTGCTGCCCCGCTTTCACCGCCGCGGCGGTGTCGTTGCGCTGCAGGTGGGCACGCGCCAGCAGGTAGTGCGCGGCAGCGTCCTTCGGCGTGGCCGTCAGGTACTCGGTGAGGGCGGTCACGGCGCGCTCGGCGCCTTTGCCATCGGGAATGCCGAGCAGCGCGTTGACGCGCCGCAGCCGCAGTTCGCGTCCCGGCGTGCGCAGCGCCTTGGCGCCGCGATCGAAGGCGTCGGCGGCTTCCTCGAATTTCGACTGCCGCTCGAGGATGTCGCCGAGCGCCATGAAATACCGCGGATTCGCGGCGGCGGCCTGCTCGAGCACCGTCGTGGCCCGTTCGAGCTGCCCGAGGGACCGCAGCGCCTCGGCCAGCATCGACACCGGCTCGCCGGCCGGTCCCGTCTGCGAGACGATCCGTTCGAGCAGCGGCACCGCGTCGGCCGCGCGGTCGGCGCCGAGGAGCTGACGCGCGAGCGTGAGCTGCAACCCGAGGTCGGTCGCCATCGCCGGTGAGTTCTGCACCGTCTGCAGATGTGTGATGGCCTCGGCGCGCCACGCGTCCTCGCTGCCGCCCGCCGGGCCATCCACCACGCCGTCGGCCCAGGCCGCATTCACGAGTCCGAGGATGCGATGCCCTTCCTCCGACGACGCGTCGAGGGCGAGCGCCTTCCCGGCGGCGGCCACGGCTTCGGCGGCGCGGTTCTGCCGGGCATAGAAGCCGGCGAGTTCGGCGTGCAGTTCGGCGGCGGTCGGGTCGAGCGCGACGGCGCGGGTGAAGGCGGCCTCAGCGGCCTTCGCGTCGTCGCTGGCTTCGGCGCGGCGGGCCAGCAGGAACTCGAACATCGCCGCGGCGTTGGCCGGACGCGTCGTGACCGCGGGCGGCGCGGCAGGCGCGGGTTGTGCCGCGACAGGCCGGCCGGCCACCACCAGCACCAGAGCGAGAGCAGCACGACCGAGCGTCATACGCTGCATCTTTTCACATTTCCGGGACCGCGGGGCGAGGGGCGCGGACGGCGCGTTATACTCCTCGGCGGAGTCCCCGATGCCCATTGATGCGGAGCTGCTCGAGATCCTGGCGTGTCCGGCCTGCAAGACCCCGGTCGTGCTCGCGAAGGACGGCACCGCGCTCAAGTGCGAGCGCTGCCGGCGCGTCTATCCGATCAAGGACGACATCCCGGTGATGCTGCTCGACGAAGCCACGGTCGAACCCTGAAGATCCTCCTGGTGCGCCTGCGTCTCGTCGGCGATGTCGTGTTCACGACGCCGGCCATTCACGCCCTGCGGCGCCATTTTCCCGCGGCGCGCCTCGACTATCTGGTCGAACCCGCCGCAGCCGCCATCGTCCGCCACTCGCCCGACCTCGACGCCGTGATCGACGTCGCCCGCCCGCGCGGCCTGGCGCGTCTCGCCTACGACGTCGGCCTGGCACGGCGGCTGCGCCGCACGGGCTACGACCTCGCCCTCGACTTCCACGGCGGCCCGCGATCGGCCTGGCTCGTGCGCGCGAGCGGCGCGCCGCGGCGGATCGGCTACGACATCCCCGGCCGCCGTTTCGCCTACACCGACCGCGTGCCGTGGCATCCGGACCTCGTGCCGCCGCGCCATTCCGTGCTGAACCAGTGGGACCTGCTGACGCCGCTCGGCATCGCCGCGCCGACACCCGCCGCCGATCCGGTGCGGATGACGCCCGGCGCCGAGGCGGCGCGCCTGGCGGCCGCCCGCCTGGCCGGCGCCGGCGTGCCCGGGGACGCGCCGCTCGTCGTGCTGCACGTGAGCGCCAGCAACCCCTTCCGGCGCTGGCCGCGCGAGTCGTTCGCGCAGGTGGCCGGCGCGCTGGCCCGCGCCGATGCGCGCCGCCGCATTATGATCACGGCGGGCCCTTCGGAAGCCGACGCCGCGGATGCGATCGCCACTGATGCCGCGCGCGCGGCCGGGGCGGCCGCCCACGTGATCGTCCGGTGCGGTGAACCACCGCTCGACGAGCTCCAGGTCATCATGTCGCGCGCAGCACTCTTCATCGGAGGCGACTCCGGCCCGCTCCACGTGGCCGCCACGACCGGCGTGCCCGTCGTGGCGCTTTTCGGGCCCACGCTGCCGGCGCGCTCGATGCCGTGGCGCGATCCGGCGGCGCCGGCCGAGGCGCTCGAGCCGGGGCCGCTCGCCTGCCGCCCCTGTCATCAGCGCACCTGCGTGCACGGCGACTTCCGCTGCCTCGGCGCCATTACGCCGGCGCAGGTTCTCGCCGCGGCCAACCGCCTGCTCGGAGCCGGCGCATGACGACCCTTGCCGCCGACGCCACCGCGCGCGCCACGCTCGAACGGCTCGACCGCGTCGGCTGGTGGGCGGTGATGACCGCCGTCGCCGCGCTCCAGGTCTCGATCGCCGCGGCGCAGATCGCCATCACCGTCGCCGGCCTCACGTGGGTCATGCGCGCGACCATCGCCGGCGTCCCGGCGCTCCCCCGCTTCGTCGTGCCGCTCGGCGTCTACATCGCCTGGACGCTGCTCTCGGCCGGACTGTCGCGCGACCCCGCGGTGAGCGTGCCCGACACCAAACAGCTCGTGCTGTTCCTGCTCGTGCCGCTCGTCTTCGAATTCGCGCGCGGCGCCCGCGCCCGCACGCTCATCTCGATTGCGCTGACGGTCGGCGCGGCGAGCGCGCTCGTCGGCATCGTGCAGTACGGCGTGCTCAACTACGGCGGCCTGGGCCGCCGGCCGCAGGGCACGCTGTCCCACTGGATGACCTACTCCGGCACGCTGATGCTCGTCATCTGCGCCGGGGTGTCGCGGCTGCTCTTCGACACGCGCGACCGGGCCTGGGCGGCGGTGGCCATGCCGGCGCTCGTCACGAGCCTCGCGCTCACGCTCACACGCAGCGCCTGGGTGGGCGTGTTCGCCGGCGTCGGCACGTTGTTCCTGCTGAAGGATCGGCGGCTCATCGGCCTGCTGCCGATTGCCGTCGCCATCGTCGTCGGCGTGGCCCCGGCGTCGGTCACCGACCGCGTCTATTCGATGTTCGACAGGAACGATCCGACGAGCCGCGACCGCATGGCGATGCTCGAATCGGGCCGGGCGATGGTGCGCGACTACCCGCTCACCGGCGTGGGCCCCGACATGGTGCAGCACGTCTACCCGCGTTACCGCGTGCCGTGGGCCGTGCAGCCGTCGAATCCCCATCTCCACAACGTGCCGATGCAGATCGCCGCCGAACGCGGCCTGCCGGCGCTGGCCGCGTGGGTCTGGTTCATCGGCGCGGCAATTCACGGCCTGTGGCCGCGGCTCAGACGCTCGCGTGCTCCGGCGCTGGCCGCCGGCGGGCTGGCCGCCATCGCCGCGATGCTGGCCGCCGGTCTCTTCGAATACAACTTCGGCGATTCCGAGTTCCTCATGTTGTTCCTCGTGATGCTCACCGCGCCGTTCGCGGCCGATCGGGACGGAGGCCTGCCGTGATCGAGGCCCCCGAACTGCCGCCGCTCGCCCACGAACGCGCCCGCGCCATCCTCGACGGCATGGCCGCGACCCACGTCGTGGTCGTGGGCGATGCGATGCTCGACCACTTCATGATCGGCAGGGTGTCGCGCATCTCGCCCGAGGCGCCGGTGCCGGTCGTCGAGTTCGTGCGCGAGTTCAGCCTGCCGGGCGGCGCCGCCAACGTGGCCTGCAACGTGCGGGCGCTCGGGGCGCGCGTGTCGCTCGTGGCCGTGGTCGGCGACGACCCGCAGGCCGCGGAAATGCGGGGGCTGCTGGAGGCGCGCGGCGTCAGCGTGAGCGGCCTCGTCACCGACACCGCCCGGCCGACGACGCGCAAGACGCGCATCGCCACGACGCGCAACCAGCAGGTGGCGCGCATCGACATCGAGAAGAGCGACGACCTCGCCGCCGACGTGGAAACGGCACTCGTCGGCGTCATCGACGACGCGGCGGCCACGGCCGGCGCCATCGTGGTGTCCGACTATCTCAAGGGGGTCGTGACCGAGCGGGTCATGCGGCACGTCGTCGCCGCTGCCCGCGCCCGCGGCATTCCCGTGCTCGTCGATCCGAAGGTGCCGCACATGCCGCTCTATGCCGGCGCCACCCTGCTGACGCCGAACCACCACGAAGCGGAGAGCGCGAGTCACATCCGGATCAGGACGGCCGACGACGCCCGCCGCGCGTCCCGCGCACTGCGCGAGACGCTGCGGGTGGACGGCGTGCTCGTGACGCTCGGCGAACAGGGGATGTGGCTGGCCCACGAGGCGACCGACGGCCACCTCCCGGCGCTCGCCCGCGAGGTCTCGGACGTGACCGGCGCCGGCGACACGGTGGTCGCGACGCTCGCCGCGGCGATGGCCGCGGGCGCCAGTTCCGCCGAAGGCGCGCGGATCGCCAACGAAGCGGCCGGCATCGTCGTGACGCGGTTCGGCACGGCCGTGGCCACGCTCGACGAACTGCGCGCCCGCGTCGGCTAGACTCGGGCGCGCGTCCACGCCGCCGCCTAGTGGCGGAAGTGCCGGCGACCGGTCAGCACCATCGCCAGGCCGTGTTCGTCGGCGGCCGCGATCACCTCGGCATCACGCACCGACCCGCCGGGATGCACCACCGCCGTCGCGCCGGCCAGCGCCACCGCATCGAGACCGTCGCGGAACGGGAAGAAGGCGTCCGACGCGGCGACCGTGCCGGCCAGCGGCCGCTCGACCGCCTTCCACGCCGACGCCTTCATCGTGGCCACCTGCACGGCATCCACGCGACTCATCTGTCCGGCGCCGATGGCGCGCGTGCGCCCGGCATCCGCGAAGAGCACGGTGTTCGACTTCACGTGCGCGCACACCCGCCAGGCAAAGCGCAGCGCCAGCCACTCCTCGGCGGTGGGCGCCCGCTTCGTCACGACCTTCACGCCGTCGCAGGGCCAGGCGACGCGCGCTTCCTCGACGATGTCGCGGGCCTGCACGAGCAGCCCGCCGAGCACCGAGCGGATCTCGCGCGACGCCGCGGCCGTGGCCGGCGACTGGAACGCCGACGTGTCGGCGACCACTACGCGCATGTTGGGTTTGGCCGCCAGAATCGGCTTCGCGTCCTCGTCCACGGACGGCGCGACCACGGCCTCGATGAAGGTCGAGGTCAGCGCCTTCGCCGTGGCGGCGTCGAGTGCGCGGTTCAGGCCGACGATGCCGCCGAAGGCGGAGAGCGCATCGGCCTCGCGGGCCCGCTCGAAGGCATCGGCCGCCGACGTCCCGATGGCAACGCCGCAGGGGTTCGTGTGCTTGATGACGACCGCCGCCGGCTCGTCGAACTCGAGCGCGATGCGGGCCGCCGCGTCCAGATCCAGCAGGTTCGTGTACGACAGCTCCTTGCCCTGCACGATGGCCGGACGTCCCAGGCCCTCGCCGCCGCCGATCGCATACCAGCTCGCCGGCTGGTGCGGGTTCTCGCCGTAGCGCAGATCGCGCACCTTGGCGGCCGTGACCACGAGCCGCGCCGGGGCGAGCGCCGCCGGCTCGCGCGCAGGCGCGCCGCCCTCGTCGTAGCGGATGGCGTCGAGCACCTCGGCAATGGTCGTGTCGTAGGCAGCGGTGTGCGTGAGCGCCCGGCGCGCCAGATCGAACCGCATGGCCGGCGACGGACCGTCGCCGTCGAGCGAGGCGAGCACCGCCGCGTAGTCGGCCGGGTCCACCACCACCACGACGTCGCGGAAGTTCTTGGCCGCCGCCCGCACCATGCTCGGGCCGCCGATGTCGATGTTCTCGATGAGCTCGTCGAAGGTGGCCGCCGGGTTGGCGGCGGTCTTGGCGAACGGATAGAGGTTCACGGCCACGAGGTCGATGAGGCCGATGCCGTTCGCCCGGGCGGCCTCGAGGTCGTGGGCGTCGTGCCGGCGCGCCAGGATGCCGCCATGGATGAGCGGGTGCAGCGTCTTGACGCGTCCGTCCATCATTTCGGGGAAACCGGTCACGTCCGACACATTGGTCACCGGCAGGCCGGCGGCGGCGAGCGCCGAGGCGGTACCGCCGGTCGAGACGAGTTCGAAGTCCCGGGCCCGCAGGCCGCGGGCGAAGTCGAGAAGGCCGGTCTTGTCAGAGACACTGAGGAGCGCACGTCGCATGGTCGGGTAACCCTGGTCCTAAGGAGAAAATCACTGGCGAAAGCGTGAAACCGTCCGCAGAAAAACCGCGAGACAGCCATTGACACTTGGAGACACCGGTCGGTATCATCCGTGTTGCGGTTCCCCTCGTGGGGACGCGGAAGGCCGCGATCGCGCGGCCTTTTTTCGTGGCTCTGGCGCCCGCCCGGGGGTCTGGGGTCGGATGTAAGGTGGCGCGAGCCACAGCAAGCTAGGAAGAAGAACGATGCGTATCACAGGCAAGGTCAAGTGGTTCAACAACGCCAAGGGCTACGGCTTCATCGAGCGCGAGGGCGGCAGCGACGTGTTCGTCCACTACTCGGCGATCCAGGGCTCGGGCTTCCGCTCCCTCGAAGAGGGTCAGGGCGTCGAGTTCGAAATCGTCGACGGTCCCAAGGGCCCGCAGGCGGGCAACGTCCAGCTCGTCTGAGCCACTGATGTCATCCGGCGCCGGCCTCGGGGTCGGCGCCGCTTCTGCCAGGTTCGTCCCGCCAGGTCGTCCTCCCCACTCCCCTTCCTCAGTCATTCGTCGTTCGTTCCGGTCTTGGGCTTGGCCGTGAAGACCACGCGTCCGTCCTGCACGCCGACGCGGAAGGCCACCTCGACGCCGTCCTTCGCGTGCTTCGTCAGCTGCGCGCGCACCACTTCACGGAAGCGCTCGAACGGCACGTCGGCATCGCCGGCCTGACGCCGGGCCGCGTTGAGCTTCTCGTGCAGCGCCTGCACCTGGTCGATCTGGGCGTCGGGATCGCGCAGCGCCACGACTTCCGGACGGGCCGGCGTGTCGGCCCCAGCAGGCCGATCGGGCGGTGCGACGGGCGGCACCGCCGCCGACGGCGGCGCGACGCCGCCTCGTCCGCGCGGTCCCGGACGCCCGAGTTCGCGCATCTTCAGGTCGCGTTCCCACCGCTCGCAGAAGGCCGAGAACCGCGACTGGAGCCCTTCGAACCGGAAACGCTCCGCGGTGTTCTGGATGTGCATCCGGTCGTATTGCTTGACGAGCGTCTCGACCCGCTTGCGTGACTCCCACGGCAGCTTCGCCAGGCGGCCCGTCTGGAACTGCATGTACTCGAGTTCGAGCCGCTTGATCTCGCCGTCCAGATCCTGCAACCGACGCTCGAACTCTGAAATGGGAGGGGCCACGGGTTACCTGAGGAGCTGGAACCAGAGGAGCGGCAGCCAGAGTTCGCGCGCGTAGGGCACCGGACGGTCGTCGATGAGGACGTCCGACTCCGGCAGGTGACCGATGAGCACGTAGAGGTCGCGCAGCGCGGCGACGTCGCTGCTGAAGAAGCGCGCCCGGTGGCGCCGGGCCGCGCCGCTGCCCACCGCGCGGTATTCGGGGGCGGCTTCCGCCCGGGCCAGCGCCTCCGCGAACGCGGGGCCGTCGAAATCCGGAAACACCAGCGTGAGCGAGAACGGCAGGTCGCGCGGCCCGAAGAGCGCGGCGTGCAGATCGGGATCGAGCGCGGCGAGTTCGTCGGGCGTCGGCTCCTCCGTCAGTTCGACGTAAGGCCAGAAGCGCTCGAGCGGCCGGCGCGTCGGCGGCGGCAGGACAGGCGTGGAGGAGGGTGGCTCGGGCATTGCGGGGCGCGGCGCAGCGCGAACGCGTGAGTTTGTGATGGTATCCTGATCCGCCACCCCTCGCAAGACGGCGCACCCTTGGGCGACTTCCGCGCACTCCCCTCGATCGATCAGCTCCTCCAGCATCCCGCCGCGCGGGACCTGGTGGCCCGCTTCGGCCGCGGCCCCACCACGTCGGCGCTCCGCGCCGCCGTTGGCCGGGCCCGCGAGCTGCTGGCGCGCGCGGCCGGCGACGCCGTTGCTGAGAGTCCGCACGACCCAGAGGCCCTCGTGGCGCAGGCCGCCGGCACGCTGACGGCCGCCGACCGCGGCCGGCTGGTGCCGGTCGTGAACGCCACCGGGGTCGTCATCCACACGAACCTGGGCCGGGCGCCACTCGCCGCCCGCGCCGTCGAGCGCATCGGCGAGGTCGCCCGCGGCTACGCCACGCTTGAATACGACCTCGACAAGGGCGCGCGCGGCTCGCGGTCTGTCCACGCGGAAGGTCTGCTCTGTGCTCTCACCGGCGCCGAAGCGGCGGTGGTCGTGAACAACAACGCGGCCGCGATGCTGCTCGTGCTCGGCGCCCTGGCGCGCGGCCGCGAGGTGCTCATCTCGCGCGGCGAACTCGTCGAGATCGGCGGCGGCTTCCGCGTGCCCGACGTCATGACCCAGTCGGGGGCTTCATTGCGCGAAGTGGGCACGACCAACCGCACGCGTCTTTCGGACTTCACCGCCGCCATGGGGCCGGCCACCGCGCTCGTGCTGCGCGTGCATCCGTCGAACTTCCGCATCGAAGGCTTCACGGAGCAACCGGCCCTCGCAGCCGTGGTCGCCGCGGCGCACGAGGCCGGCGTGGCGGTGGTCGAAGACCTCGGCTCCGGCAACGTGGATGCGGACTCGCCGTGGGAACCCACCGTGCAGGCGTCACTCGCCGCCGGCGTGGACCTCGTGGCCGTGAGCGGCGACAAGATGCTGGGCGGGCCGCAGGCCGGCATCATCCTGGGCCGGAAGGCACTCGTCGATCGGCTGCGCGCCCATCCGCTGATGCGGGCCCTGCGCGTGGACAAGCTGACCTACGCCGCGCTCGAAGGCACGCTGCTCGAACATCGCGCCGGCCGCGCGCACGACACGGTGCCGGTGCTGCGCATGCTGCACGCGCCGAAGGCGGATGTGACCGCGCGGGCCGACGCCCTGGCCGACACGCTGCGCACCCGCGGCTGGCAGGCCACGGTCATCGACGGCGAATCCGCGATTGGCGGCGGCAGCGC
>CADEFD010000158.1 GCA_902826515.1 uncultured Acidobacteriota bacterium | reverse complement strand
CGAAGGCGTCGCGCGAGGAACTGGCGGCCTTCCAGAAGGCCGTGCAGTACGTCATCGAGGAAGTGAAGCGCCTGCACCGCCTCAACCTGTCGGTCGAAGACGCCGCAAAGCAAGCCAACTGGGGCGAGTATGCCTCGTGGATGCTGGCCGGCCAGCAGGGGCCGATCGCCATCCGGAAAATTTACGACGAACTCGAAGGGAAGTTGAAGTGACCAGCCAATCGGCCGCCAATCACGCGCACCACCCGGTGCCGACCTACATCGCCACCGTGCTCTGGCTCGGGGCGATGCTCTGCATCGGCGGATCGATGTGGCTCGGCTGGAACCTACACGAACTCGGCGTGCTGTTGCTCGGTCTGACGGTCTTTCCGCTCGTCGGCATCGGGCGCTGGTACACGGTGAAGCTGCAGGACCGCATCATCCAGCTCGAGATGCAGGTGCGCTGCGCGCGCGTGCTGCCGGCGGGGCAGGACGAGCTGCTGGCGCAGCTCTCGCCCAAGCAGGTGGTGGCGCTGCGTTTTGCGGCCGACGACGAACTCGGCGATCTGCTGCAGCGGGCGGTCAGGGAACAGATGACGCCCGCCGCCATCAAGGGCGCCATCCGGCAGTGGCGGCCCGACTACATGCGCACGTAACGTCCTCCACGACCGTGCCGGCACGTTTCTTCCCCCTCGATCCGGACCGCCTCACCGACGCGCAGCGCGTCGTCGTGGATGAGGTGCGCCGCGGGCGCCGCGGCACCGTGCCGGCCAACGTGGTCGCCTGGCTGCCGAGCCCGGAGCTGGCGCGGCGCGCGGCGGCGTTTGGCGAGTTCGTGCGGTACGAGACGGGCCTGCCGCCGCGGTGGTCGGAGCTGGCCATTCTGGTGGTGGCGCGCCACTGGTCGTGTGGTTACGAGTGGGGCGTGCACGTGGGCGAAGCGCTGCGCGCTGGTCTCGAACCCGAGATCATCGACGCCGTCGGCCGCGACGTGGCCGTGCCGGCGCTCGTCGGCCTCGACGGGGTGGTGCATGCCTTCGCCCGGGAACTCGTGACGACCGGGCGGGTCTCCGACGCCCGCTACGACGACGCGATCGACGCCCTCGGCGAGGCGGTGGTGGTGGACCTCATCGCGCTCGTCGGCTACTACACGCTCGTCGCCTTCACGCTGAACGCCCGCGACGTGCCGGTGCCCGAGGGGGCGCCGGCATTGCCGATGCTCGCCTGAGGCGCTACCAGAGCGCCGCCTTCATCCGCGCGATCGCGATCTCGACCTGCGCCAGGTCCGCGAGCACCTGGTCGGCTTCGGCAATCGTCTGCGCCAGGGCCTCCGGCGGCGGTGCGGCGCCACGTTTCACTTCCCAGGCCAGATCGCGTGTGGTCTCGGCGCAGGCACGGCAGATGGCCAGGGTCTGTTCGTGCGCGTCGATGATGCGCGCGATCTCCGCTCGTTCCTCGTCGGTCATCGGGGACATGTTACAGGCAGGGAACAGGGAACAGGGAACAGGGAGTCCGCCGCGACGGTTCCGGCGATAGCCGCCTGCGGTCCCTGATCCCCGGTCCCTGATCCCTGACCCGATGTGCGTACATGCAAGAGGGCCGGAATGCGTCGCACTCCGGCCCTCTGAGTCTGGTGAATTTCTCCGCTACCAGTCGAACTTCATGCCGAAGCGGGCGATGGTCGGCGGCACGATCGAGCTGGGCAGCTCGAAGGCGGATCCGCTGTTCCACGTGATGTTCTGCTGGGCGTCGCTGTTGGTCAGGTTATAGACATCGAAGAACAGACCGACCCGGCGACTGCCCCCGAGGTTGAAGTACTTCTCGGCGCGGAGGTCGAAGATCGCGATGTCGTCCTGCGTCCGCGTGCCGAGCGGCTCCATCAGGATGCGCTGCGTGCCGTAGTTGATGCCGGTGCCGGCGCCGCCGATCCCGTACGCGGCCGAGGCGAGGATGGTGCGGCCGTAGGGCTGTCCCGACTGATACCGCAGGGCCGGGGTGACCCGGATCTGCCAGGGGAACTCGTAGCTGCCGTTGATCTTGGCCGTCCACATGCTGAACACGAACTGGCCGTCGTCGGTGTTGATGAAGTCGTTCGCCGTCGACGGCGTGACCACCGAGCGGAGGTTCTGTCCGAAGTAGGTGGTGGAGTGGTCCTTGTTCCAGCGCTTCGACATCGAGGCGGCGATCGACCAGCGGCCGGTCTGGCGCTTGTTGATGCCGAACTCGACGGTCTGGTACTCGCCCTGACCATCCAGATTCGTGAGCTGGTTGATGTTGGGCAGGGCCAGATTCGCCGGGTTCAGATTGAACGCCTGGAAGTTGGCGCCGTCGTCGCCGTTGCCGAAGACCGCATCCGGGCCCGGGTCGCGCAGCGTGACCGGCACGTTGTAGGCGCTGACCGGCCGGTTGACGTTGACGCGCACGCGGAAGTTGTCGATCTTCCGATACACGTAGCCGCCCTGCAGGCCGACACCGGGGATGAGCTCGTGTTCGATCCACGCAGACACCTCGTCGGTGCGGGTGTTCTTGAGGTTCGGGTCGAGCACCGTGGTGCCGACGCCGCCAAGCGTGGTCGTCGGCAGCCCGATGGTCTCGCCGACGTCGAAGATCCCGTTGAGCCGGCCGGCGGTTCCGGCAGGGAGGTTCGAGCCGTCCGTCCAGTTGTAGCGCTTGTAGTAGTCCTGGCTGTTCGGGTTCATGACGTTCGCGATGTCCGTGCCGGGGTTCCAGAAGTACTGCGCGTAGTTTGCCTTGACGACGGTACGGCCTTCGCCGGTGACGTCGTAGATGATGCCGATGCGCGGCACCGGGTGGTTGAAGGTCTTCACGTCGTTCACCGCGTCGTACTGCGTGGCGCTGGCCGCCGAGAAGCGGCCGCCGCTCGGACCCTCCTGATCGGGCAGGAAGCTGCGGTAGCGGTCGAAGCGCAGGCCGAGGTTGATCGTGAATCGCGGCCCCATGCGCCAGGTGTCCTGCAGATACATGCCGGTCGTGCGCAGGCCCTGCTCGGACGTCGAAGGCGTCTCGAAGAGCAGCACCTCGACCGGGTTGCCGTTGTTGAGCACGTGCAGGACGTCACCGGGGAACACCCCGTCGACGCCTTCGCCGCGCTTGTAGGTGAAGGTCTCGCGGAACCACTCGCCGCCCACCTTGAAGTTGTGCGAGCCGGCCCAGCCGTCCTTGTAGTAGGTCATCGAGCCGGCAATCTGATTGCGCGACGGGATGTTGAACCAGCCGTCGCGGTTGCCGCCGCGGACGATCTGGTTGCCGATGTCCTCGTAGGCCGGCGCTTCGGTCTGGCGGAAGTTGGGCCACTCGTACTTGAACTGGCCGGCCCGCACTTCGAGGAACGAGTTGTCGCTGATGACCGACTCGTAGCCGGCCTTGTAGGTGTGGCCCCAGTAGCGCTGCTCCCAGGTCGATTCCTCGGTGTCGTGGCGCGCCACCGTGGCGGCGACGAGGAAGCGGTCCATGCGATTCGGCTGCAGCTTCTGCCCGCCCTGGGCGTAGGCCGTGAGTTTGTTGTTCTGCGACAGCGCGTAGGTCAGTTTACCGGTCACGTTGCGCAGCCGGGTTTCGAAGGGCTTCACGGGGAAGTTCGGCACCTGCGTCTGGATGTTCTGTTCACGCACCGAGCCGTACCACCACAGCTTGTCCTGCAGTCCCGGCACGTAGCCGCCCACGTCGCCGTTCAGGTCGTAGTAGCGCTCCATGCGATTGAGATCGCTCGGCGTGAGGTTGCCGCAGTTCCGCACGCCGGCGATGCTCGGACAGAGGAACAGGAAGTCGCCGGGGATGTTCTCGCGCTGGATGCTCTTGCTCTGGTAGTCGCCGTAGAGTTTGCCGTGGAACTGGTTGCCGCCGGACTTCGACACGAAGTTCGACCACACGCCAGGCCACGGCATTTCCGCCGTATGCCCCTTGGTCTGCACCGCCACTTCGTCGATCGAGCCGTAGTCGTAGTAGAACCCGGCGGCGCCAGTGCCTTCGGTGTTCACGATGCCTTCGACCATCGGGCGGTGCTGATCTTCCTTCGTGTCGTAGACGGCGTAGCCGGTCTGCGTGCCGGCCGCGCTGCCGCCGACGTCGATGCGGGTCACGACGATTGCCGGCGCCGCCGCCAGCACGGTCCAGAAGTCGCGCGCATTCGGCAGGGCCGACAGCCGCTCTTCACCGAAGTTCGAGGCCGTGGTCGTGGTCGAGACGTCGACCACCGGGGATTCGCCGCTGACCGTCACGGTCTCCTGCAGCGTTGCGACGCCCATCTCCGTGTTGACCGTGGCCGTGAAGCCGAGGCCGACCTGGACACCTTCACGGTTGACCGTGCCGAATCCGGGCAGTTCGTAAACGAGCTTGTAGACACCTGGCGCTACTGCGGGAAAACGATACTCGCCAGCCTCGTTCGTGACATCCGTGCGGGTACCCTGCATGCTGGGACTCGACGCGGTCACGGTCACACCTGGCAGCACGCCGCCAGTGTTGTCCGTCACCTTGCCGTTGATCGAGCCCGTCGTGCTGGACACCTGCGCGAACGCCGCGGACGACGCCAGGAGCGCGCTAAGGACAAGGGCGCAAACGCGTACCATGCCGAACTCCTCCTTCTGTCGTGCAGAAAAACACATTGCGTGTGGGGACGTGCGCACCGGTGTCAGGCGCGACCTCGGTGCCCGCGGACGGGCTGCGGGTAGCCACGGCGGGCCTCGGAATCGACCGGGGGCGCCGTGGATGGCGCGTATTCTAGGCAGGTCATCCACGCGACACAAGGACGATTCACGTCTGTTAACCATGCGAGCGGGCGATGAGCGCCGACGAGTCGTCGAGTTCGGCCAATGACTGGCATGGCACGCGTCGAGGGGCCGCCCGGGGCCATCCGCCCCGGCGCGATCTCCGGCACGTGGGTGATGCCCGCCGCGGACGGCGGGCCGCTGCACGCAGAAAGTCCCTGAATTCTCGGGCGCTACGGGCAGCACGCGGTCTCGCGGCGCCGATGGAGCGGAGGATGCGGAGGGCTGCGGGGCCGGGCAGCGGGGGCGACCGGCCGGGCCCGCCGGGCGGGCCCGGCGAACGAAGAGGCCCCATCTCGCCGCGCACATGCTGGCGAACCTGCTCATCAGTGCGGCGCATGCGGCCGATGCGCCGGCGGCACGCGGCGCGGCGGCGCGACCCGGCGGCTCGATCGCGCGGGGGGAACCTCCGGCCGCGGGCGCCGCGCGTGGCCGCCACCCCGGCACATAGAATATGGAGAGCGTGGGAGGAACGATGCGTAAGCCAGTGGCGCTCATTACAGGCGCCGGCGGAGAAATTGGTCACGGCCTGATTGCGAAACTCACCGAGTCGGGGCGGCAGGCCGTCGTCACCCTCGATCTCAACCCGCTGGAGCCGGCCCTCGGGCGCCTCGTGCAGCGGGAATTCACCGGCTCGATCCTCGATACCGCGCTCCTCGAGCGCATCCTGGCGGAGTTCGAGGTGGACACGGTCTTCCATCTCGCGGCGCTCCTCTCGACACGTTCCGAGTTCACGCCGACCACGGCGCACCAGGTGAACGTCGAAGGCACGCTGCACCTGCTCGAGTTCTCGCAGCGCGAGGCCGAGTCGCACGGCCGCCCGGTGACCTTCGTGTACCCGTCGTCGATTGCGGCCTACGGCCTGCCCGACCTCGAAACCAAGGCGCGCGCCGGCCGCGTGCGTGAAGACGCGTTTGCCACGCCGACGACCATGTACGGCTGCAACAAGTTGTACTGCGAGCAGCTCGGGCGGTACTACGCCCGCTTCTACAAGCAGCTCTCGGCCGAGCCGCAGGCCGGGCGCGTGGACTTCCGCTGCGTGCGCTTCCCGGGGCTCATCAGCGCGCTCACGGTACCCTCCGGCGGCACGAGCGACTACGCGCCCGAGATGATCCACGCCGCGGCGAAGGGCGAGCCGTACGCCTGTTTCGTCCGGCCCGACACCCGGATCCCGTTCATGGCGATGCCCGACGGCGTGGACGCCCTGCTGGCGCTTGCCGCCGCGCCGCGCGAGCGCCTCACGCAGACCGCCTACAACCTGGGCGCGTTCAGCCCGTCGGCCGCCGAGATCCACGACCGCGTGCTGGCGGCGTTCCCCCGGGCCGACATCACGTGGAAGACGGATGTGAAGCGGCAGGGCATCGTGGATTCGTGGCCGGCCGACGTGGACGACAGCGCCGCCCGCCGCGACTGGGGCTTCGCGCCGGCCTACGACGTCGGGCGCGCCTTCGACGAATACCTGATTCCGACGATCCGCGCGCGTTATGCGCGCCCCTGAGGTGCCGATGCCCGCACGACGACTGGCGCTTGCGTGCTTGGGGAGCGCGGTGCTCGTGCTTGGAGGCTGCATGCACACGGCCATTCCCATGGCGCAGTCGGAGAACGCGGCCGCCGAGACCTACGTGCGGCTCGTGCTCGCGCTCGGCCAGCACGACGCGAACTTCGTGGACGCCTACTACGGTCCGCCGACGCTGCGGCAGGAGGCGGCGCGCGACGCGTGGACGCTCGCCGACATCAACAAACGCGCCGCGGTGCTCGAAGTGGATCTCAGGCGCCTGCCGGCCATCACCGGCGAGCCGGCCGAGGTCGAACTGCACACGCAGCGGCGCGGGTATCTCGCGCGCCAGTTGAATGCGCTGCGGGCCCGCGTGTCGATGCTGCAGGGCAAGCGGTTCCCGTTCGACGAGGAGTCGCGCGAGCTCTACGACGCCGTCGCCCCGCAGAACACCGAGGCCTCGTTCCAGGCCGCCATCGACGCCATCGGCGCGCGCCTCGGCGGCACCGGCGATCTGCCCGCCCGCTACGCCGCCTTCCGGCAGGCGTTCGTGATTCCGCCCGACCGCCTCGACGCCGTCTTCACGGCGGCGATTGCCGAGTGCCGGCGCCGCACCCGCGAACACCTTCCGCTGCCCGACGGTGAGTCGTTCACGGTGGCCTACGTGAAGGACAAGCCGTGGAGCGCCTACAACTGGTACAAGGGCAACTACACGAGCCTCATCGAGGTGAACACCGATCTGCCGGTGTTCATCGATCGCGCCATCGATCTCGCCTGCCATGAGGGGTATCCCGGACATCACGTCTACAACACGCTGCTCGAGCAGCACCTCGTGAAGGCGCGCGGCTGGATCGAGTTCTCGGTCTATCCGCTCTTCTCGCCGCAGTCGCTCATCGCCGAGGGCACGGCCAACTACGGCATCCAGGTGGCGTTCACCGACGCCGAACGTCGCGCCTTCGAGCGCGCCACGCTCTTCCCGCTGGCCGGCCTGGATCCGGCGCGCGTGGACGAGTATTACGACGTGCTCGCGCAGGCGAAGCAGTTGTCGTACGCGGGCAACGAAGCCGCCCGCGGCTACCTTGACGGCCGGATGGACGCGGCGCGTGCCGCCGACTGGCTGGTGCGGTACGCGATGAACACGCCGGCGCAGGCCGCGCAGCGCGTGAAGTTCTTCGACACCTATCGCAGCTACGTCATCAACTACAACCTCGGCGAAGACATGGCCCGCGCCTGGGTCGAAAAACGTGCCGTCGGCGATCCGGTGAAGCGCTGGCAGGTGTTCGGCGCGCTGCTGTCGTCGCCGCGCCTGCCGTCGAACCTGCGGGAGTAGCGGCGATGCGCGCGGTGGAGATCGGCGTCTTCGGCCCGCCCGAGGGCCTGCGCGTCGTCGAACGTCCGCGGCCGGTGCCCGCGCCGGGCGAGGTGCTCATTGCCGTGGAGGCGGCGGGCGTGAACCGGCCGGATGTCATCCAGCGGCTCGGCAAGTACGCGCCGCCGCCCGGGGCGTCGGACCTGCCCGGGCTCGAAGTGGCCGGGCGGGTCGTGGACGCGGCGCCGGCGGCCGATGGCACGCCGATGCGCTGGCAGGTGGGGGAGGCGGTCTGCGCGCTCGTCGCCGGCGGCGGCTACGCCGAGCTGTGCGCCGCGCCCGCACCCCAGTGCCTGCCGGTGCCCGCCGGCTATTCGATGGTCGAGGCTGCCGCGATTCCCGAGACGTTCTTCACTGTCTGGACCAACGTGTTCGAGCGCGGCCGTCTGGCCGCGGGGGAGACGTTCCTCGTGCACGGCGGCACGAGCGGCATCGGCACGACGGCCATCCAGCTCGCCCGCGCGTTCGGGGCGACCGTGTTCGCCACGGCCGGCTCCTCCGACAAGTGCGCCGCGTGTGTCGCCCTTGGCGCCTCGATGGCGATCAATTACCGGGAGGACGACTGGGTTGCGGCGCTCCTCGCCGCAACCGGCGGCCGCGGCGTGGATGTGATTCTCGACATGGTGGGCGGCGACTACGTGGCGCGGAACCTGGACCTGCTCGCCCCCGAGGGCCGGCTCGTGCAGATCGCGTTCCTCAAGGCGTCGAAGACGGAGATCGACCTGATGCAGGTGATGCGGCGGCGCCTCACGCTCACCGGCTCGACGCTCCGCCCGCGCAGCGTGGCCGAGAAGGGGGCGATTGCCGCGGCGCTCGAAACGCACGTGTGGCCGCGCCTCGCCGCGCGCGAGGTGGCGCCGGTCATCCACGCCACGTTCCCGCTGGCCGAGGCGTCGGCGGCCCATCGGCTGATGGAGTCGGGCGCGCACATCGGCAAGATCGTGCTCACCGTGCCCTAGCCGCGCCAGGAGGACGCGATGCACAGCGTCAGGCAGTCGATCGAAATCGCCGCGCCGCCCGATCGGGTGTTCGCCGTCATGCAGGACGTCGAGCGCTGGCATGAATGGACGCGCTCCATCACGGGGATCCGCCGCATCGGCGGAGGTCCGTTCGACGTCGGTGCGCGCGCGATCGTGCGGCAGCCGAAGTTCCCGCCGGCACTCTGGACGGTGACCGACCTCCAGCCCGGCCGCAGCTTCACCTGGGTCAGCCGCGCGCCGGGGCTGCGCGTGACCGGCGTGCACACCGCGGAACCGGCCGGTGCCGGCACGCTCGCCACCGTCGGCATCGACATCGAGGGACTGTTCGCCGGGCCGTGGGCGCGTCTCACGCGCGCCATCACCGAGCGGTATCTGGCCTTCGAAGCGCAAGGCCTGAAGGCGCGCTGCGAGTAGGGGCGGCGGGCGTCCGGCCACGGCCAGCTATACTGGGCGACTCCCATGTCCGTGCCGGACCGTCTCTTCACGCCGCGCTTCTTCGTGATGTGCGGCTTCAACTTCGTGGTGTTCCTGTCGGCGTTCCAGCTGTTGCCGACGGCGCCCTTCCGCATCCGCGATCTGGGCGGCAGCGCCGTCGCGGCCGGTTTGTTCCTCGGGTTCCTCACCTATTCGTCGGCGACTACCGGCCCCATCACCGGCGGCATCGTGGACCGCGTGGGGAAGCGGCGCGTGCTGCTCGTGTCGAGCGCGGCGATTGCGTGTTTCTCGCTCATCTACGCCGTGCTGCCGAGTTATCCGCTGATGCTCGGCCTCGTCATCGTGCACGGGTGTTTCTGGTCGGGTCTGCTCGTGGCCGCCGCGTCCTATGTGACCGACATCGTGCCGCCGCACCGCCGCGCCGAAGGCATGAGCTACTGGGGCATGTCCACCATCTTCGCGGTGTCGATGGCGCCGGCGATCGGCCTGTGGGTGTACGAACACGGCGGCTGGCAGGTGCTCTGTTACGAAACGGCGGCGCTCTGCCTCGGCATGTTCGTGATTGCCCTCACGTTGCTGCCGAAGGACGCGCCGCACGCGGCCGAGCGCGCCGCGTGGTCGTGGTCGTCGCTCGTCGAGTGGAAGGTGCTCGCGCTCGCGGTCACGATGTTCCTGTATTCGTTCGGGTACGGCGGCATCACGAGCTTCGTGGCGATGTACAGCGAAGCGTCGGGCGTGCAGCCGGCCTCGCTCTACTTCACGGTGTTCTCGATCGCGATTCTGGTGACGCGGCCGTACGTCGCGCGGCTCGGCGACCGCATCGGCCACAAGAAGGTGTTCGTGCCGTGCCTCGGGCTCGTCGTCGCCGGCTTCGCGCTGCTCGCCGTCGGCGGCAGCACGGCGATGTTCGTCACGTCGGCGCTCGTCTTCGGCACCGGCTTCGGGTCCGCGTACCCGCTCTTCCTCGGCCACGTGATGCGTCATGTGGCGCCGGAACGGCGCGGCGCGGCTTTCGGCAGCATCATCGCCGCATTCGACACCGGCATCGGCACCGGCTCGATGGCGATCGGCTGGATCGTGCAGCACTACGGCTACCGCAGCGCCTACGGCGCGGCGGCGGCGCTGGCCCTGCTCACGGTGCCGTACTTCCTCACGGTGGAACCGAAGGTGCTGCCGCCGGGCACCCCGGTCCACTCGTAGCGGTCTAGCGGTCTAGCGGCCGTCGGCCTCGTAGTCGAGGTTCGGGCCGAGCCAGCGTTCGACCTCCGCGACCGACAGGCCCTTGCGCGCGGCGTAGTCGGCCACCTGGTCGCGGCCGATCTTCCCGAGCGTGAAGTAGCGCGCCTCGGGATGGGCGAAGTAGAGCCCGCTCACGCTCGAGCCGGGCCACATGGCAAACGACTCGGTGAGCGTCATGCCGGTCGCCGCTTCGACGTCGAGCACCTGCCACAGCGTGCCCTTCTCGGTGTGATCGGGGCAGGCGGGGTAGCCCGCGGCCGGCCGGATGCCGCGGTACTTCTCCTGGATCAGATCGGCCGGCGTGAAGGTCTCGGCGCGGCCGTAGCCCCACTGGTCGCGCACCCGCTTGTGCAGGCACTCGGCGAACGCTTCGGCGAGGCGGTCGGCCACCGCCTCGGCCATGATGGCGTTGTAGTCGTCGTGGGCGGCGCGGAACTGCGCGGTCAGCTCCCGCAGGCCCAGTCCCGTCGTGACGGCGAAGGCGCCGATGTGATCGGCCAGGCCGGTGGCCTTCGGCGCGATGAAATCACTGAGCGACCGGCAGGCCTGATCGGGGCCGCGGTCGGTCTGCTGGCGCAGGAAGTGGAACCGCGTCAGCTCCTCGCCGCGTCCGGCGTCGGTGTAGACCTGCACGTCGTCGCCGACCGTATTGGCGGGGAAGAGGCCGTAGACGCCGCGGGCGCGCAGCAGGCGTTCGTCGATGATGCGGTCGAGCAGGGCGTTGGCCTCGGCGAAGATCTGCCGCGCCTGGGCGCCGTACTTCTCGTCGTCGAGAATGCGCGGGTAGACGCCCTTCAGTTCCCAGGTGTGGAAGAACGGCGTCCAGTCGATGTACTCGCGCAGCGTCGCGAGCGGGAAGTCGTCGAGCACGTGCACGCCGGCGGCCTCGGGCGCCGGCAGGTCCTCGGCGCGCCAGGTGATGGGCGTGCGCCGCGTGCGCGCGGTCTCGAGGTCCACGATCGGCTGGCGCGTGGCGCCGTGGTTCCTGCGGATCGTTTCGTAGTCGGCGCGGTGCTGCGCCACGAAGGTGTCCTTGTGCTCGCGGCTCAGCAGGCTGGTCGTGACCGGCACGGCGCGGCTCGCATCGAGCACGTGCACCACCGGCTGCTTGTAGTGCGGCGCGATCTTGATGGCGGTATGGGCGCGGCTCGTGGTGGCGCCGCCGATGAGCAGCGGCAGGGTGAAGCCCTGGCGTTCCATTTCCCGGGCGACGTGTACCATCTCGTCGAGCGACGGCGTGATGAGGCCGCTCAGGCCGATGAGATCGGCGTTCTCGGCGCGGGCGCGTTCGAGGATCTTCTCGCACGACACCATCACGCCCATGTCGATGACTTCGTAGTTGTTGCAGGCGAGCACCACACCGACGATGTTCTTGCCGATGTCGTGCACGTCGCCTTTCACGGTCGCGAGCACGATCTTGCCCTGGGCGCGCACGGCCTGGCCGGCGGCGGCCTGCGCCGCCTTCTCGGCCTCCATGAAGGGGAAGAGGTAGGCGACGGCCTTCTTCATCACGCGCGCCGACTTCACCACCTGCGGCAGGAACATCTTGCCGGCGCCGAAGAGGTCGCCGACGACGCCCATGCCGTCCAT
>CADEFD010000157.1 GCA_902826515.1 uncultured Acidobacteriota bacterium | reverse complement strand
GCGGTGGCCGTGAACCACGGCAGCAGGCCGGCGTTCTCGACCGGATCCCAGCCCCAGAAGCCGCCCCAGCCGAGTTCCTCGTACGCCCAGATCATGCCGAGCGTGAGGCCGAGCGAGAGGCAGAACCACGACACCATCGTCCAGCGGCGCACGGCGCGCAGCCAGCTGTCGTCCAGGTGGCCGGTGACGAGCGCGGCAATACAGAAGGCGAACGGAATGGTCATCCCGACGAAGCCCAGGTACATCGTGGGCGGGTGGATGGCCATGTAGAAGTTCTGGAGCAGCGGATTCAGGCCGGCGCCGGCGCGCGGCGTGTCGGTGAGATAGGTCGCGAACGGGTTGTTGTGCGCGATCATCAGGAACAGGAAGAACATCTGCACGACGCTCAGCGTCGCGACGACGTACGGGATGAGCTCCCGGTGCCGTTCCTTGTTGATGCGCACGGCCGCCGCGCCGAAGAGTGACAGCAGGAACACCCAGAACATGACCGAGCCGTCGAGGCCGCCCCAGTAGGAAGCCAGCTTGTAGCCGAGCGGCTGCGCGCTCTCGGAGTAGCGCTGCACGTACTTGATGCTGTAGTTGCCGACCACGAAGGCGTGAACGATGACGCCCGAAGCCACCGTCATCACCGCCGCCACGAGATAGAGCGCGCCGACGCCGCTTTCGACGAGGCGGGTGCTGCGGCGCCGGGCGCCGACCACGGAAGCGGCCGCCGCATAGGCGGAGATCACGAACGCCGACAGGAGCAGGACAGCGCCAAGTGTGGCCATGTGGGCAGATCTCGAAAACGAAGGGACGTCAGGCGCGCGTCAGGCGCGCCCCGGAGTCGCGATGCGCTACTCGCCGCCGGACGTGGTGCCCTGCTTGGCCACCCCGCGGCCCTTGGTATCGACCTGGGCTTCGTACTTCGACGGGCACTTGGCCATCACGCCGTTCGGCTGCACGACGAAGCCGTCGGGGCCGAGCACACCCTTGAGCACCACTTCGGCGTCGGGCTGGAACGTGTCGGGCACGATGCCGGTGTAGGTCGCCTTGACCACGTGGCCCTGGCTCTGCACTTCGAAGCGGTAATGCAGCGACTCGCGCGTCCGGTAGATCGAGTCGGGTTTGACGAAGCCGTGCAGTTGCAGCGGCTTGCCGTACCACGCCTCCGGCTCGTTCATCACTTCTTCGACGTGCTTGTAATACTCGGTGCTCTCGGCCATCGTCGAGTACAACAACCCGGCGAACGAGAGCGCGAGCACGAGACCCGTGATTCCGACCTTGATGGCTTTGTGCTTCATGGTCAATGACTTCCGGAGACAGACCCGAACCGGACTCCCTGCCTAGAGTATCCCTGCCCCGGCACCCGGTCAACCAACAGGAAGGCAGGAATCATGCCTGGAGCGGCCGCCCGATTCTTCGCGGATTCGCCGGCCGGCTGCGGCTGGGCTGGCGTGGATGGCGCGGGATCTTCCGTCACCCGCCCTGATATTCCGCGAGCAGCGCATGCACGAGCGCCACGGGCAGGCCGACCACGTTGCTGTACGACCCCTCGATGCGGGTCACATACCGCGCCGCGCGCCCCTGGATGCCGTAGGCGCCGGCCTTGTCCATCGGCTCGCCGGACGCCACGTAGGCATCGACCTCGGCGGCCGACATCGGCGCGAACCACACGGTCGTCGACGCGACCGCCACGCGCGACCACGCCGCCGACACGAGCGCCACACCGGTCAGCACTTCGTGGGCGCGGCCCTGAAGACGGCCCACCATGCGGGCGGCATCGGCGGCGTCCTCGGGTTTGGCCAGGATGTCGCCATCCACCACCACCGTCGTGTCGGCGCCGAGCACGAGCGCCCCCGGCTGCGCGGCCAGCACGGCGCGCGCCTTGGCCTCGGCCAGCCGCGCCACGTACGCGTCGGGCGCTTCGCCCGGGTGCGGCGTTTCGTCCACGTCGGCCGTGCGCACGGTGAAGGTGTAGCCGGCGGCGGCGAGCAGTTCCTGGCGACGCGGCGACGCGGACGCGAGCACGAAGATCGGCGTGGTGAGCACGCCCGATTTAAGCACGTGGGCTACGATTCCGGCATGCCGCCGCTTCCGCGTTCCGCCTGTGCCCTGCTCGTGTTCGTCGCGCTCGCCGCGCCCCTGCACGCGCAGGCGCCCGATGCCACCTCTCCCCCGCTGCTCCCCTGGTCGCAGCAGATCGCCATCCGCGAAGGCTGGGTGCAGGAGCGCCACGCGGCGCTGCTCCCGATGTTGCGCCGGCACGGCATCAGCATGTGGATCGTGGCCACCGAGGAGTTCCACGACGACCCCCTCGTGCAGCACGTGGCGCCGCCGCGCCCCTACGTGGGCAACCGCGACTTCTTCGTCTTCGTCGATGCCGGCGACGCCGGGCTGAAGCGGATCGCCATCACCGGCTACACCGAAGACAACCTGCGGCAGTTCTTCGAGACCGGCGAGCCGGTGCCGGCCGAGGTGCGCATCGGGCAGCTCGTGGACCAGTACAAGCCGAAGACCGTGGGTCTCGCCATCGGCGGCACGCGCGGCATGACGCGGTCGCTCACCTACGACACCTACCGCATGATCGCGGGCGCCATCGGCACGCCGGCGGGCGTCGCGATCGTGAGCGCGCAGGATCTCATCGAGGAATATGCCGACACGCGACTCGCCAGCGAGATGCCGCACTATCGCACCGCCGTGCAGCTCACCGAGGCACTGACGCGGCGCGCGCTGTCGAGCGAGGTGATCCGGCCGGGCACGACCACCGTGGGCGAGGTGCGGCGCTGGCTGTACGACGCGTTGTGGGCGCACGGCGTGCGCACGTGGTTCCAGCCCGACCTGCGCGTGCAGCGGCGCGGCACGCCCGGCGCGACCTCGCGCGGCTTCCTCGCGGTGGCGCCGGAAGCGACCGTGATCGAACGCGGGGACGTCGTGCACCTCGACTTCGGCCTGAGTTACATGGGCTTCGACACCGACTGGCAGAAGATGGCCTACGTGCTGCGCGAGGGCGACACCGACGTCCCGGCGGGCCTCAAGGCGGCGATGCGCAACACGAACACGCTGCAGGACAGCGTGATGCGCCGTCATTCGCGCCCGGGGAAACTCGCCGCCGACGTCTACACCGATACGATGGCGGAGATGAAGACGGCCGGCATCGAGGCGATGATCTACTCGCACCCGATCGGCCTGCACGGCCACGGGCTCGGCGCCTCGATCGACTTCCGCGCCACGCAGCGCGCCGACATCGGCCAGCAGGCGCAGAAGCGCCTGCGCCTCGGCTCCTACATCTCGATCGAGCTCAACACCGCGACGGCCGTGCCCGAGTGGGACGGGCAGAAGGTGTTCGTGATGATGGAAGACGACGCGCACCTGACCGAGACCGGCTGGGAGTTCTTCCGGCCGCGCCAGGAGGCCTGGTACCTCGTCCGCTGACCCGGGTGTTATCCTTCGAAGGATGGACCACGCCAGCCGCGTGCTGCCGGCGGTGCTCGCCACCGCCATCCGCCAGGCGCCGCTCACACCCGAGAAGGTCGTCTTCGCGTGGCGCGCCGCCAGCGGGGCCGCGATCGCGCGGGTCACCGACGTGACGCTCGCCGAGGGCGGCGTGCTGAAGGTGCAGGCGCTGGATCCGCAGTGGGCGAAGGAAGTGTTTCGCCTGCGTCACGACCTCGTGCGCCAGCTCGAGCCGTGGCTCGGCACCGGCGTCGTCGCGACCATCGAAATCGCCGGAGGCGCCGCCAGGCGGCCACGCCGCACGAGCCTCGGCGCGTCGTCCTAAGAAAGAGTGGAGAGAGCCGTCATGCAGGAAGCCGTCATCGTCAGCGCCGTTCGTATCCCCACCGGCAAGTTCCTCGGCACGCTGAAGGACATGTCCGCCACCGACCTCGGCGCGCTCGCCGTGCGCGAAGCCGTGGCGCGGGCCGGCGTCGACCCGGCGGCGGTGGATGAATGCATCATGGGCAACGTCGTCTCGGCCGGCGCCGGGCAGGCCCCGGCGCGGCAGGCAGCGCTCAAGGGCGGGCTGCCCCACGCCGTCGCCGCGCTCACGATCAACAAGGTGTGCGGCTCGGGCCTCAAGGCCGTGATGCTCGCGCAGCAGGGCATCCAGACCGGCGACATCGAGATCGCGGTGGCCGGCGGCATGGAGTCGATGAGCAACGCGCCCTACCTGCTCGCCAAGGCGCGCGAAGGCCTGCGCATGGGCCACGCGCAGATGATCGACTCGATGGTCCACGACGGCCTGTGGTGCCCGTTCGAGAACTGGCACATGGGCAACGCCGGTGAAACCGTGGCCGCCGCCTTCAAGGTGACGCGCGAGGAACAGGACGCGTTCGCCGCCGACAGCCACAGGAAGGCGGCCGCCGCGCAGGCCGCCGGCAAGTTCGCCGCCGAGATCCTGCCCGTGGCGATCCCGCAGAAGAAGGGCGACCCGATCATGTTCAGCGCCGACGAATCGGTGCGCGCCGACACGACGCCCGACACCCTCGGCCGCCTCAAGCCGGCCTTCAAGAAGGACGGCAGCGTCACCGCCGGCAACGCGCCGCCCGTGAACGACGGCGCCGCGGCGCTCGTCGTCATGTCGGCCGCGCGCGCGCAGGCCCTCGGCCTCACCCCGCTTGCCCGGATCGTCGCTCAGGCCACGACCGGCCTCGAACCGAAGATGCTGCTCATGACGCCGGTCGAAGCCTCGCGCAAGGCGGCGAAGAAGGCCGGCTGGAACCTGCAGGACGTCGACCTGTTCGAGCTGAACGAAGCCTTCGCCGTGCAGGCCGTGGCCGTCATCCGCGAACTCGGCATCGACGCCGCGAAGGTGAACGTCAACGGCGGCGCCGTGGCCCTCGGCCACGCCATCGGGGCCTCGGGCGCGCGCGTGCTGACCACCCTGCTCTACGCGCTCAAGGACCGCGGCGGCAAGCGCGGCATCGCGACGCTCTGCCTGGGCGGCGGCAACGGCGTGGCCCTCGCCGTCGAGCTCGTCTAGTTCCCGGGCCCCTGGCCCCGGGTCCCGGCTGTGGTCGTCGTCATGTAGCGTGACTGGTTCTTCGCCACGTGCGTGACGGCGTCGAGCAGGTGGTCCACCTCGTCCGGCATGTTGTAGATGTGCGTGGCCGCCCGCACGCCGTTGAGGTTGCCGGTCGTCATGGTGCGGATCCAGACGCGGTTGTAGTCGTAGATCGCCTTGACCACGTTCTCCATCGGGATCTGGTGCACGGAGAACAGCGTGAGGCCGGCGGCGAACTCCGGATCCTCTGAGGTCCACATCTTCACGCCGGGTATGCCCTTCAGCCCGGCGCGGAGCTTCGTGCTCAGTTGCCGGACGCGCGCCTCGACGGTCTTCCTGCCGATCGCCTCGTGGAAATCCATCGCCTCGGCCATCGCCATGAAACTCGGCACGTTGCGCTGCCCGCCCAGCTCGTACCGTTTGGCGCCGTAGGACGTGGACTTCGGATCGTTCATCGTCTTCTGGTCCGCGTAGCCCATGAGCGGCCAGATGCGGTCCTGCAGACGCCGCGGGATGTAACACACCCCGGTGCCGGTGCCGGCGAGCAGCCACTTCTGCCCCGCCGCCGCGTAGTGGTCGATGCCGGTGGCCGCGAGGTTCAGGTCGAGCATGCCGAGCGGATGGGCGCCGTCCACCGAGATGAGCGCACCCTTGCTGTGGGCGAGATCCGACAGCGCCTTGATCGGCGTGATGAGCCCGGTGACGTAGGTCATGTGGCTCACCATCAGCAGGCGCGTCTTCGCCGTCATCGCGCGTTCGTAGATCGCCACGATCTGCGCCACGCTCTCGGGCGGTGACGGCACGTCGACCTTGACGAGCTTCACGCCGTAGCGGGCTTCGATCTGCTGCAGGGGCTGGATGCCGCCGCCGTGTTCGTGCGTGCAGTAGACCACTTCGTCGCCGGCCTTCCAGTCGAGGCCCTTGATGAAGATGTTCATGCCCTCGCTCGTGCTGCGCGTGAGCGCGATGTCCTCCGGCGCGGCGCCGACGAACGCCGCCATGCGGGCGCGCACCGCGTCACGCCCCTCGTTGCGGTAGTTGTCGGTGGGATCCTCGGCCAGTTCGCGTTCGTAGCGGGCCAGCGCCTCGGTGACCACGCGCGGCGTGGGACCGTAGGTGCCGTTGTTCATGAACGTCAGGCCGTCGACGACGTTGAACTGGCCGCGGACCTTCCACCAGTAGGCTTCGTCCACCGGGCCGGACGGCACGAGCGTCGAGAGCGGCCTGGCGAGGGGCGGCGCCTTCGGCTGCGCGGCGAGTGCGTCGCCGAAGAGGCCGGTCGACAGCCCGCCGAGTGCGGCGGCCGAGCCGCCGAGGAACCGACGCCGCGACACCTGGAACGCACCGCTCATGGACGCCCTCCTGCCGACACCGCCGCGGAGATCGCGGCCGCATGTCGGCGGATTATGGCTCCGGCGCGGTGAATGTCAACGGCAAATGCCCGGCGGCTCAGCCGCGCGGCGTGCAGGCGAGGAACCGCTTCGGGTTCTCGGTCAGGATGCGCGTGAGCGTCGCCTGCGGCAGCCCGGCCTTCAGCAGCAGCGGCGCGAAGACGGTCGCCGTCTGCGCGAGACCTGCGCCGCCGTTCTTCCTGAGCGACCGCGCCGACGCGAAGTCGGACGACAGCAGCAGCCGGTCGGCGTGCCCGGCCTCGATGAGGGCCATCGCCGCCACGACCTTGTCCGCGTCGGGCACGAGCGCGAGCGTGACGCGGTCGAAGCCCACGAAGGCGCCGCGTTTCGCAATCGCGATGGCGACGGCGGCCTTCGGATCGTGCAGACAGCAGACGTGGCCGATCGCAAGCGATGCGGGTGGTGCGCCGGCCGCCTCGAGCACGTCGAGCTGCCGGAGCGCCGCGTCGTGTGGAATGTCGGCGGCGCCAGGCCGCAGCCCCAGGTAGGGGTTGTGGGTGAAGACGGGCAGCCCGGTGCGCACCGACGCCTTCGCCACCGCCTGCAGCACCTTCGTCTCGGTGGCCGTGAGCACGCCGCCCTGCTGCCCGATTTCGCCGAACGCGCCGAGACGCTCACGCGCCGCGTCGGCCACGAGTCCGTCCGCAATCTGCTCGGCCGACTGCGTCTCGAGCGCCGGCGGATAGGTGCGCTGCATGTAGAAGCCGCCGCTCCCGACGACCGGCAGGCCGCTCTCCGTCGTGATGCGGACGAGCGCGTCGAGACGGCGGTGCATGTCGGGGTGGCCGCCGTCCACGATGAGGCCGAGCCCGTCGGCTTTCGCCGCCCGGGCTTCGTCCACCATGAGCGGCACGTCGTCGGTGAAATGTGAGGCGGCGTCGAGCGGGAACCGCATCGACAGGTGTTCATGGAAGAGCACCGTGCCCCGGAGGTCCGCCGGGGCGATGTCGCCGCGGAGGGTGCGGATGACGCGCCCGGCGGCCGGCCGGCCCGCTTGTCCGGCCGCCGTCAGCCGGACGCCCGCGGTGGCCGCGGCGAGTAACGAAAGAACCATCCGGCGCGTATGGGTGGGCATGGCCCCGAATCTTACGCCGGCGTCCGGGCGTCGCGGCGCGCCGTCCGCCCCCCGGGCGCGTTATCATCGGCACATGCCGCGTCCCGACCGCGCCGCCCGCATCGCCCTCGTCATCGGCTGGCTCGTGGCCTGGTCGGCCACCGCCTTCCATTCCCACGCGCAGGAGCAGGAGCTGCCGCCGCTCGTCTACGTCTGCCCGATGCATTCGGACCAGGTGGCGCACGAAGACGGCGAGTGCCCGATCTGCAAGATGGGCCTCGAGCCGATGCGGCTCGACAACGTCCACACCTGCCCGGTGCATTCCGTGGTCGCCGAAAAGCAGCCTGGCAAGTGCCCCATCTGCGGCCGCACGCTCGGTGAGATCACCGTGTCGGTGGCGTGGCGCTGCGGCGGCGTGGACAAGGATCTGATGGAGCCGCAGCGCTGCACGGACGGCACGCAGGCCGTGCGCGTCAACAAGGCGGCGGCCCACGGCAATCACAATCCGCAGCACGGCGGCCAGTTTTTCATGGCGCAGGACTACTGGCATCACGTCGAGGGCGTGTATCCGTCGCCCGGCGTCTTCCGCCTGTATCTCTACGACGACTACACGAAGCCGCTGGCCGCCGCGAAGGTCAAGGCCGTGAAGGCGCGGCTCGTCACGAAGGAAGAGACCGACCCGAAGACGTTCGTCACGAAGGAAGTGGCCTCGGTGCCGCTCGCCGTGGCCGCCGATGGCGCCTATCTCGAGGCCGCCATCGATCCCCTGACGCTGCCGGCGAACCTGACGATGCAGGCGGTCTTCGAACCGAACGGCAAGGAACAGCGCTTCGACTTCGCGTTCGGCGAGTTCTCGACCGACTCGATGCCGCCGGCCATGGACGTGGCCACGCGGCTGATGATGGACATTCCCGACAACCCCGCCGATCTCGTGAAGATGCTCGTCGAACGCCGCGACGAACTGACCGCGGTGGTCGGCCGCGGCGGTCTGAGCGAGGTCTGGGTGCCGGCGCTGCAGGGCAAGGAACTGGCGCTCGCCCTTGAGCTGCACGCCCGCGAGTTCCCGGAGGCGAAGCGCGCCGTGGTTGAAACCGCGAGCCGCGCCATCGTGCTGGCCGCCTTCCGCCTCGATTCGGCCGGCGACCGCGGGGAACGCGACGTCGTGGAACGCGCCGCCGCCGAGTTCGCGCAGGCCGTGAAGACCATGGAAGCCACGTTCGGAGGTGCCCGATGATCCGCGTGACTGCCTCCACCATCCGCCTGCTGACGGCCGCGGCGGTGGCCCTCGGCCTGGCGCTCGCCGCGCAGACGCCCGGCGAAGCCCACAAGGCCATCACGTCGAAGTACCTCTTCAACGAGGACATGTTCCCGCTCTTCCGCGATCACTGCGGCCGCTGCCACGTGGACGGCGGCGTGGCGCCGATGTCGCTGCTCACGCACGAAGACGCCGCGCCGTGGGCCGAATCGCTGCGTCTGGAGTTCCTGAGCGAGGAGCCGGCGCCACCCTGGCACCAGATGAAGCTGACCTCGCGGCAGCTCGACATGATGCTCGTCTGGGCCAACGGCGGCACGCCGCGCGGCGACGCCACGAAGGCGCCCCCGCCGGTGACGCTCGTCAACACGTGGGCCGGCGGCACGCCGGATGTGCCGCTGCGTCTGCCGGCGCCGTTCACGCTCGACGCGGCAGCCAACGAGGCGATGCACGACGTGGTGCTGCCGCTCACCGCCGCCGCCGGGCGCACCATCGGCGCGGTGGACCTGCTGCCCGGGAATCCCGCCATCGTCCGTAGCGCCGTGCTGCTGGTGAAGAACGCCGACGGCACGACGCGCGATCTGGGCACCTGGATGCCGGGACGCACCGCCGCCATCGCGCTCGCCACGCCGCTGAAGATTGCGGCCGGCGCGTCACTGGTTGCGAAGATCGAGTACCGGCGCACCTGGAAGTACGAAGGCCAGGTGCTCACCGATCAGAGCACGATTGGGCTCTACGAGGCCGGCCGCCGCACGACACCGCCGGCGCGGCCCACTCCCGGCGGCGCGCGCCGCTAGACGCCCGCCACGCGGGCGCGCCACCACGCCGCCACCGCCAGCACCGGGCCGAGCATCAGCACTTCGGTCGTGACGGCCCAGAGGTTGTGCGCCAGGAAGCCGTCCAGCCAGTACCGCCGCGAGATTGCCTCGAACACGTAGGCGTGCGCGAAGTAGAAGGCGGACGTCGCCGGCCAGAGCGCCATCACACCGAGCGGCGGCGTGTCGTCCGAACCGAGCCAGTCGAAGAGCACGTGCGAGACCCACGCGAGGCCCACGGTGAGCGCGAGCCGCCCCTGACCGCGCCGCCACAGCCACGCCACGACGCCAGCCGCCACGGCGGCGCCCAGGCTGTGGGTTTCCATGTTGTGGCGGCCCCAGAGGAAGTCCAGGTCGGGCAGCACGCCGGCCACCGCACCGGCGGCCACGAGCGGCGATGCGAGGGCCGCGCGCAGGCCGTTGAACCCGCGGCGTCCGCCGGGCTGGCGCGCGCCGGCGACGAGGCCCACGATGGCCCCGCCCAGCGCGTGTCCCACGGGGCTCGGCATCCGCCCACCGTACGCAACTCATGCACGATCGGTCAATCCGCCGGGAGGCAGCGACTGCACCGCAGGCGCCGCCGGACGCCTGGGGCGAAAGTCCACCCTCCCCGTAAACCACTGATAATGAAGGGCCATCAACTTTCGCATACACGCATTTTCGCTTGACTTTCGCTTGGCCTGTCATTAGCATCGGACTCGGTTGACGGGCGGCTCCGACTGGGGAGCGGCCCTACGTCAACGGAGATTCCAGCCATGGCAGTGGATGATGTGAAAGAGCGCCTCAAAGCCATCGAGATGGCGGTAGGCCAGATCGAGAAGCAGTTCGGCAAGGGCGCCATCATGCGCCTCGGGTCGAAGGGCGCGGTGGCGCCGCATGAGGCGATCTCCACGGGCTCGATCAGCATCGATTACGCACTCGGCATCGGCGGCTTCCCGCGCGGCCGCGTGGTCGAAGTGTTCGGCCCCGAATCGTCGGGCAAAACCACCCTCACCCTTCAGGTGATCGCCGAGGCCCAGAAGGCCGGCGGCATGGCGGCCTTCGTCGACGCCGAACACGCACTCGACGCGGAATACGCCCGCAAGCTCGGCGTGGATATCGAAAACCTGCTCGTGTCGCAGCCCGACAACGGCGAACAGGCGCTCGAGATCGTCGAAGTGCTCGTGCGCTCGAACTCGGTCGACGTGGTCGTGGTCGACTCGGTGGCCGCCCTCGTGCCGCGCGCCGAAATCGAAGGCGAGATGGGCGACGCGCAGGTGGGCCTCCAGGCCCGTCTCATGTCGCAGGCCCTGCGCAAGCTCACGGCCGTCGTGGCCAAGTCGAAGACCACGCTCATCTTCATCAACCAGCTCCGCGAGAAGATCGGCGTGATGTTCGGCAGTCCCGAAACCACCACCGGCGGCCGCGCGCTGAAGTTCTACTCGTCGGTGCGCGTCGACATCCGCCGCATCGGCGCCATCAAGGACGGCGACGTCGTGGTGGGCGGCCGCACGCGCGTCAAGATCGTCAAGAACAAGATGGCGCCGCCGTTCCGCGAAGCGGAATTCGACATCATGTATGGCGAAGGCGTCTCGCGCGAGGGCGACCTGGTCGACATCGCGGTCGAGCGCAAGATCATCGACAAGAGCGGCGCCTGGTTCTCCTACGGCGGCGAGCGGCTCGGCCAGGGCCGCGAGAACGTCAAGACGTTCCTCAAGGAACACAAGGACATCCGCCAGACGATCGAGGATCGCGTGCGGCGCGAGCTCGGCCTCATGCGCGACACGGAACCCGCCGCGGTCGTCTAGGTCGTGGACGCGGCGCTCTTCTCAGCCATCAACGGCGCGCACGCGCCGTGGCTCGACACGTTGATGACGTGGGTGAGCTGGCTGGGGTACTTTCCCGGCGTGTGGTTTCTCTCGGCGGCGGCAGGCCTGCTGTCGCCGCGCCTGAGAGCCTCCGCCTTTCGCGCCTGTCTCGCCGTGGCACTCACCTACGCCATGGCGAGCGGCGTCGTGAAGCCGCTCGTGGCGCGGGCCCGCCCGTACGAGGCGGGCCTCGTCGCGGCGCGCACCGTGGAGCCCTCGCCGGCCACGGGCTATTCCTTCCCCTCCGGCCACGCCGCCACTGCGGTGGCCGGGGCCCTTTCGGGCGCGCGTCTCGTGCCCGCCGCCGCGCCGGTGCTCTGGGGGCTCGCCACGCTCATGGCGGTGTCGCGCGTCTACGTGGGCGTGCATTACCCGTCGGATGTTGCCGCCGGCGTCCTGCTGGGCGTGCTGTGCGCGTATCTGGTGCTCGGCGGCCGTCACGCCTCTGCGTGGCCCTGGCCGGCGCCCGAGGGCCACAACCCGCGCGTCCGCCGGCCCTGAGCCCGCCCGCACGTCGGCGTGGATCGGCGCGATTGCCCTGTGTTATAGTCGTTTTTCTGTGCCTGTCTGTTTGGCACAGTGCGTGGCCAGGTAGCTCAGTTGGTAGAGCATGCGACTGAAAATCGCAGTGTCGGC
>CADEFD010000156.1 GCA_902826515.1 uncultured Acidobacteriota bacterium | reverse complement strand
GGCGTGAGCGTGCGGTTGTAGGCGCCGCTGCGCGCGATGCCGGCGCGGAAGAGATCCGAATGCGCCAGCAGGTTCGCCGTCATGAAACCGCCATAGCTGTGGCCGCCGGCCACGAGGCGGTTCGGATCGGCGACACCCATCGCCACCACCTTGTCCACCGCCGCCTTCGCGCTTGCCACCAGCTGCTCGACGTAGGTGTTGTTCGCGGTTTCGCCGGGGCCGACGATCGGCATCGAGGGATCGTCGAGAATCGCGTAACCCTGCGTGAGCAGCAGCAGGTGCGAGGCGCCGCTCACACCGGTAAAGCGCTGCGGTGAGCCGCTGACCTGGCCGGCCGCGTTCGGATCGACGAACTCGCGCGGATACGCCCAGAAGATCAGCGGCAGGCGGCCCTTCTCGGGCGTCCAGCCGGCCGGCGTGTAGAGCGTGGCCGAGAGCTGCACGCCGTCGGCGCGCGCGTAGGTGATGAGCTGCTTCTGCGCGCCCGAGATGCCCGGCGCCGGATCGACCGACGTCGTGAGCGTGACGCGGCGGCCGTCGGTGGTCGAACGCACGAGCGTCGCCGGCGGCGTGTTCTTCGTCTCGAACCGCGTCAGCACGCGCGATCCGTCGTCGGCCAGCAGCCCCACGATCGGCTCGTAGCCTTCGGTCATCTGATACTTGCGCGCCGCCTTGAGCGTGGTGAGATCGAGCGCGTCGAGGAACGGCTTGTCGCCCTGCGGCGAGGCGCCGGTGCCGGCCAGATAGATCGTCGAGCCGGTCTGCGGGATGACGTCGAGCCCCGAGGCGCCTTCGCGGCGGACCGGCGTGCCGGGATGGCTGTAGGTGTCTTCGGCGCTGCGGTCCCAGAGCTTGCGTGGCGCGGCGCCAGCACCGTCGAGCACCCAGGTGCGCGTGCGGCGCGTCGTGCGATCGTTCTCGGTGAGGAGGCCGACGCCCTTGTCGGTCCACTGCAGCGTGCCGAAGCGGTACTCGGTGCGCGCAAGGTCCGCGGGTGTGCCGCTGAAGGGCGCCGCGAGGGTGACCACCTTGTCGCGCTCGCGCGCGGCCGTCTTCGGATTGCCGCCGTCGAGCGCTTCCGCCCACGTGAGCGTGGCGGGGGAGGCCGGCTGCCAGTGCACGGCACGCGGACCCGTGGGCACGCCGCTGTTCGGCACGTTGTCGGCCACCGGCAGCGTCGCGATCGCCTTCGTGACGGCGCCGCTGCGATCCCACACCGCGATCGTCTTCGCGAAGTTGCCGTAGGGCACGAGCCGCGAGAAGGGCGGCGTGAGCATGGTCACGAGCACGTGCTGGCCGTCGGGCGAGGGCTGCGCCTGCGTGTAGAGACCGGGACGCCCGAGCGGCGTGCGCGCGCCCGTGGCGGCGTTCACGATCGCGAGCTGGCTGGTGCCGTGGAAGGTGAAGAGCGCCTCGTCGTGCGCGGAGGTCAGGAGGTCCTGATACGTGCGCACCGGGGCCACGCCGCCGCGATGTTCCTGCACGTTCGGCCCGGTGGGCGCCGCCGGCGCCACCGGCGCGGCACCGCGTCCGGCGGGCACCGTGCTGCAGAGGAGCTGCGCGCCGGTGCCCACCCACGTGCAGCCGGCCCCGAAGACGCCGTTCACGGCGAGGCTGTCCACCGCCTGCGCGCGGCCCGTGGCGGTGGTCCCCAGCCACAGCTGAATGGCCGTGTCGCCGGTGTGCGTGAAGGCGAACCGCTGGCCGTCGGCGGAAAATCCGATCCACGTGAGCGCCGGCGAGGCTGGCAGCGTCACGGTGCGCGCGGCGCCGTCTGCCACCGTCTTCAGCGTGAGCGCGCGGGCCGTGCGGGTACGGTGGCGGCCGTTGTTCTTCGGGTCGATGCGCAACCCGGCCAGCCGCAGCATCGGCCGCGCCAGCTCGGCGATCGACGGCATCGGCGCGCGATCGAGCACCGCCACCACGTCACGCGCCGGGCTCAGGTAGACATCGGGCGGCGGCGGGGCATCGAGGGCGTCCACGATCGCCTTCGGCGGCAGCACGTAGCGCGGCTCATCCAGCGCCTGCGCGCCAGCCAGCGAAGGCACGAGGCACAGGGTCACGGCCAGGGACGCAAGAACGGGACGGCGCATGGGACGCTCCTTCCGACGAATTGTAACGGGGTCTGTCACCATCACCATTTGTCACGGGGTCTGTCACGGTCACGATATGTAAACGGTGACAGACCCGAAGACAAATCGCGGTTCACGGAGTCACTGGCTGGTCGCGCCACACCACCTGATCGCGGCCGGCGCGTTTGCCCACGTAGAGCCGATTGTCGGCCAGGCGCAGCAGATCTTCCGCCGTATGCGCCTCGGGATCTTCGAGGAACGTCGCGACGCCCACGGTGGCGGTGATGTGCACGGTGCCGCTCGGCAGCGCCACCTGCGCCCGGTCGCGCAGCCGGCGGCGGAACCGTTCGGCGAACGCGGCGGCGCTTGCGGCATCCGCGCTCGAGAGAATCACGACGAACTCGTCGCCGCCGTAGCGGCAGACCGTGTCGGCCGCGCGCGCATGTTCGGCGAGCAGTTCCGCCACCAGCTTCAGCACGCGGTCGCCCACGAGATGGCTGTGCGTGTCGTTGATCTCCTTGAAGTGGTCGGTGTCCACGAGCAGCACGCTCAGCGGGTGCTGGTAGCGCTCGGCCTGCGCCACCGCGCGCGGCAGCGCTTCGTCGAAGTAGCCGCGGTTGTAGAGCCCGGTGAGCGCGTCGCGCGTCATCCGCGTGCGCGCCTGCTCGTAGAGCTGACGGTAGGTGAGCTTCTGGAAGACGTCCGCCACATCGCCAGAGCCGACGGTGGCCGTGGCCGGTTCGAAGTAGCGCAGATACAGCGTGAGCGCCGTGGCGTAGAGCAGTGCGGCGGCCGACTTGCCCACGAGCCCCGACAGCATCAGACGCGGCAGGTCGGGATTGCCCCACTGCACCGACAGGGTGAAGAGGAAGTTGTCCACCGCCACGATGGCCAGCAGCGCCAGCGCGGCGCGCCCGAACGTGAACCAGACGTAGCGGCTCACGAACTCGTAGACGAGGATGATGCCGATGACGTCGAGCGGCAGCAGCACCGTGCCCACGAGGGCCACCCAGGCGCTGTTCTGGAGGCTGCCGGTCGTGACGCCGACCGGCACTTCGCTGCCGGGGATCTGCACATGCTGGCTGACGAGCATCGAGACCAGCGACAGGCCGGCGTTGGCGAGCACCAGCCCGTAGACGAGCTTGCGCGCCTCGCGCGTGTCTTCCTTGATGTAGACGAGCAGCACGGCGAGCAGCGTCGCCGTGAACATCACCATCGAGGCGGGATACACCTCCCAGCCCGGCGCCACTTCCACACGCAGGCCGAGCGAGGCCTCGAGGTACTGGAAGCCTCCGATCACGATGTACAGCGGCGACAGGCCGAGCACCGTGCGGCTCCGGAAGAGCCCGAGCACGAGCGCGGCCATCACGATCGCCTCGGCACCGAGCAGGCCTAACTGGATCGGGTACATGCGGAGTCCGCGACGAGGGGGTGCCGCAGACTACCACGCCGGTTCGCGAGGCGCCGCCCGGCGCCAGCCCGGCGCTACGGCGTCAGTGTCAGCGTGTGCAGGGCCGCGCCCGGCAGCAGCGGCAGCGGCGTGCCGGTCACCCACGCGCGCTGCTGATCGCCGTAGTGCGGCGAGAGCGGATGCCCGCTCTGCCCGCCCGGCATGTGCAGGATGGCCGAGGCTTCGTGACCCGGCGACGCCACGAAGCGCTCCGACGCACCCGATCGCGGCGACACCACGCGCGGCGTGTAGACGTCGCCGGTCAGCGGCTCGCGCGGCATGTTGAGCCAGCGGGCGAGCTGCGGTACGGCGCTCGCGAGCGGATGCGCGACGTCGGCGGTGTTGGCTTCGCCCCACGTGCGCTCTGCCAGAGCGCCGGTGGCCGCGAGCGGCTGCAGCGTGCGATCGATGGCGGCGAGCAGGAAAGCGTCCCACGACGCATAGGTCTTGTCGAGCAGGTGCAGCGGACGTTCGTGCACGAGCCGCCAGAGCGGACCCTCGAGCCGGCGGATCGTGGTGTAGTCGAAGCCCGGCGCCGATGTCCGCACCTGCGCCGTCAGCGCCTCCATCGCCATGCGCGACACGGTGAGCCGGAACGTGCGCACGAGACGATAGGCGGCGGAATCGGCGGCGGCGCGTCCGCTCCAGTGATCGCGCGCGAGGCGCGCGGCTTCGGCGCGCAGCGGCGAGCCGGCCACGGCCGGCGCGTCGAGCGTCTTCAGGAACACGTCGCGCCAGCGGTCGAGGAAGAGTGACCGGTCGTCGAGCTGCATGTCGAAGAGGGCGCGTTCGTCGGCGATGTCGATCGCCGCGAGTCGATCGCGGATCATCCACGCGCGGATGCCGTCGGTGTAGCCGCCGTCGCCAATCGCGTCGAGCATGGCGCCATCCACGGCGCGTGCGTTGGCCGTCCACAGCCGCCCGTCCGGCGGATCGACCACGCGCGGATGTTCGTCGTAGCCGAGGTAGCCGTCCCAGCGATGGGTGCCGTCGGCCCACGACGTGGGCACGTCGCCCGCGAAGCCCACCCGGCGGGGAACAGCGCCGTAGATCGACCATGCGATGCGCCCGCTCGTGTCGCCCACGACGAGGTTCTGCGCGGCCAGCGAGGCGCCGACGGCCGCCTGCAGCGCCTCGTCCACCGACCGCGCGTGGGCGATGCGCGCCGGATCGGTGGCGAGCACCGCGGCGTCGTGCGCCACCCAGCGGCTGGCGAGCTCGCGGTCCTGATGATCGCGCGCCACGATGGGGCCCCAGATCGTCGAGCGCACCTCGAAATCGACGGGCGCCGCGCCCTTCACCACGATCGGCTCGTGGGCGAGGTCGAACGCGCGCGGGCCATCGGGCGTCTGGTACTTCGTGGGGTCGCCGGGCACCGGCTCGATGATGACGAGGTCCGACCAGTCGCCCGCCGAGTTCGTGAAGCCCCACGCGATGTCGCCGTTCGTGCCCACGGCCATCTGCGGTCCGCCCGGCAGCGTCACCCCCGAGAGTGTGCGCGTCTGCCCGGGCCGCCGCTCATCCGGCAGCACGTAGGTGGCGCGATACCAGATGTTCGGCACCGCGAGGCGCAGGTGCATGTCGTTGGCCACGATCGCGCTTCCGGTCTTCGAGCGTGCGCCCGACACTGCCCAGTTGTTGCTGCCGAGGGTGGCTTCTTCCTCGCGCGGCAGGCGCACCCACCAGGGGAGTGACGCGGACGGATCCGGCGCGGTGGCGTCTGGCGCGATCGACGTGCGAGCCACCTTCGCCGGCGCCTGAACCCCCGCGTCGTTCCCGAAGTACGTCTGACCGCTGCGAATCTCGAACACGCCTGGCGCGGGCACCGGCGGCACCGGATGCGGCGCGCCCACGATCGGACTTTCCCAGTCGCTCGCGCGTCCTGCGAGGAACTCGAACACCGGCTCCGGCAGCCCGGCCAGCGTGCCGAGTGTGCGCTCGTATTCCCACTGCGAACCCTGCAGCGTCACCGACATCGCGATGAGGGTGAGCATCGAGTCTTCCGGCGTCCACGGTTCGGGTGTGAGACGCAGCGCCAGGTATTCGAACGGCTCGGCGGCGAGGGCCGCGAGTCCGGCATTCACGCCGGCCGCGTAGGCGTCCAGTTCGGCACGGTAGTCCGCGGGTGCGAGGGCGAGCGCACGTTTCGCGACGGAACGGAAACGATGCACGCGTTGCGCGCGATCGGCGTTCAGCGCCGCGGGGCCGACGAGCGCGGAGAGTTCGCCGGCCGGCTGCCGCCGCTGCAGATCCATCTGGAAGAACCGCTCCTGCCCGTGCAGGAAGCCCACCGCGCGCGCCAGATCGACGCGCGACGCCGCCGTGATCGTGGGGATGCCGAGCGCGTCACGCGTCACCGTCACCGGCGCGGCGAGCCCGCCGAGTGCGAGCGAGCCATCGAGCACCGGCAGACTGCGGCCCACCATCACCCGCGCCCCGACGGCCACGACGATCGTGCCGACGACCACGAGCGCGGTCATCCACACGAGGAAGCGGAGGAACTGACGCATGAGGGGATTCTAAGGGCAGGGACCAGGGACCAAGGGACCAGGGACTGGCCCGGGGCTCGAGTTTGAGCGCACGCGTCGGATCGCGGGCGCGTGCGGGCCGCCGCTACCCTCGTGCCATGATGTTTGCCCACACCACCGCCGACCCGATGCCCGCGCCCCGTTCCGACGATCGCCGCTGGTCCGCCGTGCTCACGCGCGATCGCGAAGCCGACGGCCGCTTCGTCTACGCCGTCACCACGACCGGCGTCTTCTGCCGGCCCTCGTGCCCCAGCCGGCGGCCGCGCCGCGACCACGTCACCTTCTTCACCGCCCCGGCCGCGGCGGAACGGGCCGGGTTCCGCGCCTGCCTCCGCTGCGCCCCGGCGGGCGCCCGCCCGGTCTCCGCGGCCGCAAGAGCGGTGGCCGACGCGGCCTCGTACCTGCGCGCGCACGCCACCGACACGGTCGGGCTGGCGGACCTCGCCGCGCGCGTGGGCCTCAGCCCGTCGCATCTGCAGCGCGCCTTCACTGCCCACACGGGCGTCTCGCCGCGCGAGTTCCAGGCGGCCTGCCGCGCCGATCACTTCCGCGCGGCGCTGCGCCGCGGGCAGGATGTGACCACGGCCACCTACGAGGCCGGCTACGGCTCGCCGAGCCGCGTCTCGGCCAACAAACCTACGGGCGTGGGCCTCACGCCGTCGGCCTATCGCAAGGGCGCGCCAGGCGCCGTCATCACCTACGCGGTCGTGACCTCCGCGTTCGGGCGCCTGCTCGTGGCCGCCACCGCGGCCGGCGTCTGCGCGGTGAAACTCGGCACGGCGGATGACGCGCTGGCCGCCGACCTCACGGCCGAGTTCCCTGGCGCCACCGTCACCCGCGGCACCCTGCCCGGCGGTTGGGCCAAGGCGATTGCCGAGGCCATCGGCGCCCGGCCGGCCACCACGCCCGACGTGCCGCTCGACGTGCGCGGCACGGCGTTCCAGTGGCGCGTCTGGAAGGCGCTGCAGGCGATTCCGGCCGGCGAGACCCGTTCCTACGCGCAGGTGGCGGCCGCCATCGGCAGGCCCACAGCCGTCCGCGCCGTCGCGCGGGCCTGCGCCACCAATCCCGTCGCGCTCGTCGTGCCCTGCCACCGGGTGGTGCCGTCGGCCGGCGGCACGGGCGGCTACCGCTGGGGCGCGGCCCGCAAGGCGGCGCTCCTCGCCCGCGAATCAATCCCGGGGTCAGACCCCTTACGCAAACCGTAAGGGACCTGTCCCCGGGGCTCGCCCGGGCTCGGGCGATCCGTTACAATCCCGCGTCGTGCCCCGTCCGTCCCGCTCGCTCGTGGCGCTGCTGCAGGCCTTCGTCGCAGGCCGGCGCGGTCTGCGTCTGGGGTCGCTCTTCGGCGCCCCGGCGGTGTTCGCGGGCCGGCGCGTGGCCATCCGGATCCACGGCGATGCCATCGACGTGCGGCTGGCCCCGGCCGGTCGCGACTTCGCAACGGCGGTGCTGCGCGAACGTGTCGTGGCCGGACCTGCCGGCTGGCTGCGCCTCCTGGCCCCGCGTGACGCACAGGGTGTCACCGGCTATCTGACGGTGTTCGAACGCGCCGTGCGCGACGTGGCCGCCGCATGAGCCGCACCCGCTACGGCGTGGGTCCGTGGGCCGTGCTTACGCCGCCCAAGGTCAAGCCGTTCCCCACGAGGCCCGACGTCGAGACGGCGGACGTCGTGGTCGTCGGCGCCGGCCTCACCGGCATGCTCACCGCCACCGCCCTCAAGGCTGCGGGCCATGCCGTGGTGCTCCTCGAAGCCGGGCGCGTGGGTGCCGGCTACAGCCGCGCCGCGTCCGGACTGACCGGGCTGCTGGTGGCCGCCGACTATCGCGCCCTCGAAGCCGCCCACGGCCGCAAGATCGCCCGCGCGCTCATGTCGGCCGTGACGAGCGCCGCGGCCACGCTCACGACCGGCCTGGCCAAGGCGAAGATCCCCGGGGCTGGCGACACGCGTCCGCTCCTTGCGCTCGCCGAGCCCGTGAAGGGCTGGGACCGCGACGTGGTCGCGCGCACCACCGCCGGACTCACCGCCGCCACGGTGACTGGCGCCGCCTTCGCCAAAGCGACCTCGGCCGACGCCGCGGCCGCCATGCGGCTGGCCGGCGTGGGCCTCACCGAGCCGTCGCGCATCGTCACCGGCGCCATCACGCGGCTCGCAGCGGCGCGGGTGAAGGTGTTCGAGAAGAGCCCGGTCTCGCGCATCACCTTCACGCGTGTGGACGCCACCGTGCACGTGGGCAAACACGCCATCGTCACGCCGCGTGTGGTCATCTGCACCGATGCGCCCGGGGCGCTCGCACCCACGCTCGACCGCCATACGCGCGGCTTCGAGCGTTATCACGTGCTCACGGCGCCGATGCCGGCGGCGATGCGCAAGGCCGTCAATCTCGGCTCGACGGTGGTCACGGATGCCGCCGTGCCGCTCGCCGTCACCGCCACCGCCGACGGCCGGCTGCTCGTGTCGGGCGGCGATGGCCCGATTCCCGCCGACAAGCAGCGGGAGGCCGCGCAGGTGCATCACACCGGAGAGCTGATGTACGAGGTGCTCAAGCGCTTCCCGGTCATCATGGGACTCAGACCCGAGTTCGGCTGGTCCACGCCGGTAGTCGCCGGGCCCGACCGCTTCCCGCTCGTCGGGCCGCACCGCCAGTATCCGCATCAACTCTTTTCGTTCGGCACCGATCGCGATCCCGCCCTCGCCTGGATGGCCAGCCGGATGCTCACCCGCGCCGTGGCGCATGAGCCCGACGCCGCCGACGAAGCGTTTGGCTTCAGCCGCGTCCAGGAGGACCGCTCCTGAGCACGCTTCTTGCTGATGAGCCTGCCGTTCAAGCTCGTCGCGAGGTTTGAGCCCCGAAAGGGATCCAATTCGCGAACTAGAGTCGGTTCGACGAATGACTGTTCTTGAGAAAGCGGCCCGCGCGGCCGCATCGTGGATGGAGAATCCACGCAGGTTTGGGCCTCCCCCAGTGCCCACGCCGGCACCACGTCCGCTCCCGAATCCGCTGCGCGGGTCCGGGGCGGGCGTGATGTCGGTGCGTTCTGATGGCGCGATCGCCGCCGTGCCGCACCCGGCGGGCCGTGCCGCGACGCCCGAACGCCGTCTCGCCATCCTGCCGCCGGGCGAACGCGAGCGCCGGCGGGCCCGTCCGGATCGGCGCCGTGCCGACCGGCGCCAGCAGGACCTCGGCGCGCCGTACGGCGCCGAGCGCCGCTCCGGCCACGACGATCGTCAGGCCGACCGCCGCGATCACTCGAACCGCGCCGCCGGCATCAGCCTGATGCGCGACTACTTCTCCCCGGGCGACGCTCCCACCGGCGCTGCGTCCTCGCTCCCCGCGGTGCGCCGGTCATGACCAGCGCGAAGGGCGTCACCCTCGATGTGTGGCAACGCCAGGCGGTGCTCGCCGCCGCCGCGCTGCTGCGGGAACGTTTCGGCGCCACGCCCGGAGACACCAAGGCCAAAGCGGTGCACGACGCGCTGCTCGAGGTGGTGGAGCCCAAGCGCCGCGCCGTGCGCCTCCAGCGCGAGATGTCGAAGGCGGCAGACGGTGCCGCCGTGACCACGAAGACCGACCGCCGCGGCCGGTCCCGCGACCGCCGCACCGGGTGGGAGCGCCGGGTGGCCGATATCGGCTCGCCCACGGGCGTGGACCGCCGCGCCGGCGACCGCCGGCTGAACGACGATCGCCGCGCCCGCCGCTGACCCGACCGTACTGACAGGGCGTGTCTCAGACATGGACACGCCGCGTGCGCTCGCGGAGGACCGGGTGCGCACCTTCTGCCCGGTTCGCACGGAAATCCGCGTACCCGCGCAGCGGCACCTGCCTTGCACCCTTGCTGCGCCATGTGGGAACGCGCGCGGCTCAATCTTTTCACGGCTCTGACGGCTCTGGCGCTCGCCGGGCTGCCCGCGGTTGGTGCGGCGTCGCTGCGCGCCGTTTCGGATGACACGCTGGCGCGATCGAGCGCGGCCGCGGTGCAGGGCCGGGTCGTGGCCTCGAGCGCGCACTGGGACGACGCGGCCGGCACCATCTACACCTACGTCACGATCGACGTCGTGAAGTCGTGGGGCCTTGCCGGCCAGCCGGCGCGGGTCGTGGTGAAACAGCTCGGCGGCATCGTCGGCGACACGGCGTTCGTCGTCGGCGGCCAGGCGCAGTTCACCGTCGGCGAAGACGTGCTCGTGTTCCTCGACGTGCGGCCGCGCGACAACACCCTCTCGGTGGCCGGACTCGAACAGGGCAAGTGGGTGCTCACGGGCTCGGCGGACGCCGCCACGTCGGCCACGCGCGAAGTGCGCGGGCACGATCAGGCCACGGTGGTCGCGCGCGACTACACGTCCGCCACCGCGCTCGACGCGCTGGCGGCGCTCGCCGGCTCGCGCGTGAGTGCGGTAGGTGCCGTGCTGCAGGCGCCCGTGCCGGACGCCGCGCGCGCCGGTCTCGACGGCCGCGCCGGCGCCGCCTACACGCTGCTGTCGTCCACACCCGCGCGCTGGCACGAAGCGGACACCAGCACGCCCGTCTACGTGGACACGCAGAGCGGCGGACATCCGCAGTACAGCGGCGGCGGCCTCACGCAGCTCGCCAACGCCGTCGCCATCTGGAGCGCGCCCGGTTCGCTGCGTCTGCAGAACGGCGTGGCCCGCGGGCCGCGCTGCTTCACCAACGCCGAAAACGACCACCGTCTGTCGGTGACCTACGGTGATCCGTGCAACGAGATCTCGGACGCGAGCTCGACGCTCGCCATCGGCGGCGCCTACTACTCCGGCGGCGATCAGCGCACGGTGAACGGCGTCACCTACTGGAAGATCGTGAAGGGGATGATCGTGACCGACAACCCCACCACCAAGTGGTCGGGCTTCACGACCGGCTGCTACGAAGACGTGCTCGTGCACGAACTCGGGCACGCCATCGGCTTCGGCCACGCCGCCGCGCGCCCGGCGATCATGTATCCCTCGATTTCGTCCACCTGCTACGGCCGCGCCGTGTCATCGGGCCTCGCCGCCGACGAACTGGCCGGGATGGCGGCGCTCTATCCCGGCGCCGGTGCTCCGCCGCCGCCTCCGCCGCCGCCGGCGAGCGCACCCGGCACGCCCACCGGTCTGCTGTCGTCGGTCGTCGGCTCCACGGTCACGATCCGCTGGAACGCGGCGTCGTCGGGGGGCGCCGCCACCGGCTATCAGCTCATCGCCGGCACCGCGCCAGGCGCCTCGAACATCGGCGCCATTCCCGTGACCGGCACGACACTCGTCGTGCCCGGCGTGCCGAACGGCATCTACTACGCACGCGTCGTCGCCACCAACGGCTCGGGCGCGAGCGCCCCCACGGCGGATGTGGCGATCACCGTCGGTCCGGCCCCGCCGGGCGCGCCGCGCAGCCTCACGGCCGTGTCGCCGTCGCCGGGTGTCGTCAGCATCTCGTGGCTGGCGCCGTCATCCGGCGCCGCGCCCACGTCGTACGTGCTCGTGGCCGGCCACACGCCCGGCGCCAGCACGTATCAGATTCCGGTGGCCGGCACCGGCCTCGCCGGCGGCGGCGTGCCGGCCGGCATCTACTACGTGCGCATCGTGGCGCTGAATGGCGCAACGCCGGGCCCGGCGTCGGCTGAGGTGGTGCTCACGGTGCGGTAAACGCCTGGGGCGGGTGCGGGGGCAGGCGCCCGGGGTGACCCCCGGGGCCGCTATACTGCTGCTTTGCACCGTGTTTGCGTTGGAGGCACTCACCCCATGCGTCGTTTTCTCGTAGCCGCTCTTCTTTCACTCGCCGCCGCGTTGCCCGCGGCCGCCCAGTCGACCGCCATCAACGGGTCGATTGAAGGCGTCATCTCCGATGAGTCGGGCGCCGTTCTTCCGGGCGTCACCGTCACCATCACGAACCTCGACACCGGCGACACCCGCGTCGTCGTCACCAACGAGAGCGGCCTCTATCGCGCGCCGCTGCTCTCGCTCGGCA
>CADEFD010000155.1 GCA_902826515.1 uncultured Acidobacteriota bacterium | reverse complement strand
TCCTGCTGGATGACGGTGATGCGCGGGTCGTGCGGACGGTCGCCGGGCGGCATCAGCGCACCGCCGCGAGGGCCGGCGGCTCGGCCGGGGGTTCGCTCTCCCGGATCTCGCGGATGACGTAGGTCGGCTTGCCCTGCGACTCGTAGTAGGTGCGGGCCATGAGTTCCGCCAGCAGGCCGAACGTCACGAGTTGCACGCCGGTGAAGACGAGCAGCACGCCGAGGAGCAGCAGCGGGCGGTCGGCGATCGACTGGTGCGCGACGAGCCGCACCCAGCCGAGATAGGCGGTGATGAGCGCGCCGAGGCCGCCGCTGACCAGGCCGAGCAGTCCGAAGATCTGCAGCGGACGCGTCGAGTAACTGAGCAGGAACTTGACGGTGACCAGGTCGAGAATCACGCGCACCGTGCGCGAGATGCCGTACTTGGTGGTGCCGGCGCGGCGGGCGCGGTGATTCACCGCCACTTCGGCGATGCGCACGCCCTGCTCGCTGGCAATGGCCGGCAGGAACCGGTGCATCTCGCCGTAGAGCCGCATCGACTTCACGACCTCGGCGCGGAACACCTTGAGCGAGCAGCCGTAGTCGTGCAGCGCCACGCCGGTGGACTTCGAGATGATCCAGTTGGCGATGATCGACGGCAGCCGGCGGTTCACGAACGTGTCCTGCCGGTGCCGGCGCCAGCCGGCCACGATGTCGACGTCGTCGCGATCGGCCAGCTGCACCATCGCCTCGATGTCGCGCGGATCGTTCTGCAGGTCGCCGTCGCTCGTCACGACGAGCCGGCCGCGGGCGTGGGCGAAGCCGGCCGCGAAGGCCGCCGTCTGGCCGAAGTTCTTGCGGAAGCGGATGACCCGGAGACGCGGGTCCGTCGCCTGCAGCGCCGCCAGTTGCGCGAAGGAATCGTCGGTCGAGCCGTCGTCGATGACGATGACCTCGAACCGGCGGCCGGTCGCGCCGAGCACCTGCATCAGCTCGTCGTACAACGGCCGGATGTTGGGCGACTCGTTGCGGATGGGGATGACGAGGGACAGCTCTGGAGTCATTCGGGGCGGGCGGCCAGATCCGTCAAAGTATACCCTTTGCCGGATCCGCGCGCCCACCCCGGCCGTCAGGGCCGGCTAGAACTTCACATGCACGGTCATCAGGTAGTGGAAACCGCCGAGATCCAGCTTCGGGCCCAGGAAGTCGTCCGACAGGTCCGCCTCGGCCTTCTGGTAGCGCACTTCCCCGCCGAGCGACCACGTGTCACCGAGCGGGAACCGGATGCCGGCGAGCGCCACCGGTCCCAGTTCGGTGCCCTTGGCCACGAAGCGGTCTGAGAACACGCTGCGGTCGGTGAAGTCCACGAAGTCGCCGACCTCGCTGTAGCGGTAGCTGAAGATGCCGAGACCGCCGCCGAGGTACGGCTGCACGCCGCGCGACCGGCCGAACGGCAGGACCCGCGCCGTGACCGACATCGGCACGATGCGCAGCTTCAGGTCCTGTTCGATGTCCGAGCCGTCGCGATTCACGAAGTCGGAGTAGACCGACGGCACGGTGCGGCTGGTGAAGCCGATCCCGGCGCCCACTTCGAAGAACTCGCCGACCGGCAGCAGCCAGTCGAGGCCCACCGAGCCGGTGTTGAAGTCCTTGATGTCGAAGGCCAGGATGTCGCGATTTTCGAACAGCACATCGCCGTCGACACGCGCGTCCTCGCCGGTCACGGCAAAGCCGCCGAGCGACAGGCTGATGGCCTGCTGGGCGCGCGCCGGGGCCGGCGCCAGAAGCACCGCCGCCATCAGCACGCCACATGTCATGTGTACGAGTCGCATCGCACTCTCCCGCTGCAACCCGCGGGTGAAGTCCCGCGGCACGCCCGCGCGTGTACCAATCCCCTAAGCATGGGCGATGCCAGATCGGTGAACGGCGAAAATGCGGGGATTTCAGGCCGATCGGCGCGCGCGCCGCAGCGCAGCCGGGGTCAGGGCGTCTTGTTTCGGCGACGTTCGAAGAAGCCCGTCGCGACCTCGACCATCTGATCGTGCAGCCGGCCGTTCGACGCCAGCAGGTGCCGGCCGGCCGGATTCCACGGCGCGCCGTCGAGCCCGCTCACACGGCCGCCCGCCTCTTCGACGAGCAGCGCCCCGGCGCGGGTGTCCCATGGCTGCAGCCCGCGTTCCCAGAAGCCGTCCATGCGTCCTGCCGCCACCCAGCACAGATCGATGGCCGCCGACCCGAGGCGGCGAATCGCCCGCGCCTGACCGACGTAGGCCGAGAACAGGCCGATCACGTCATCGAGCGTGCTGTGTACGTCGTAGGGGAAGCCGGTCACGAGCACCGCGTCGATGAGGCGTTCGGCCGCCGAGACGCGCAGGGGCACGCCGTTCAGCCACGCGCCGACACCGCGCTCGGCGGTGAAGAGCTCCTGCCGCATGGGATCGAACACCGCGCCCACCACCGCCTCGCCGTCGATCTCGAGCGCGAGCGACGAGCAGAAGATCGGGATGCCGTGCGCGAAGTTGGTGGTGCCGTCGAGCGGATCGAAGACCCAGCGGTGCGAGGCGCCGGCGGCGCCGCCGCCCATCTCCTCGGCCATGATGTCGTGGTCGGGGAACCGCGCGCCGAGCAGCGCCCGCGCGGCATGTTCGACCTCGACGTCCACCTCGGTCACGAGGTCGATCGTGCCTTTCTTGTCGACCCGGAACGTCGAGCCGAAGCGGGCGCGCTGAATCGCACCGGCCGCGGTCACGACTTCGATCGCGGTGGCGAGGTAGCGGGGATCGGGGGCGCTCACGACGGCGGGGCGTCCGGACGGCGCTTGACCATCCGCACTTCCATGCCGCCTTCGGGCACCCGGCGCAGCGTGAGGTCGTCCATGAAGCTGCGGATGAGGAAGATGCCGCGGCCGCTCGACTTGAGCAGGTTCTCGGGGGCGAGCGGGTCGGCCACGTCTTCGGGGTCGAAGCCTTCGCCCTGGTCGCGCACGAGGATGACGAGTTCGGTGGGCTGCTCGGCGGGCGAGGCGATGAACTCGACGGCCACGCGCTTGCCTTCGTCGCCCTTGTTGCCGTGTTTCATGGCATTGGCGACCGACTCGCGCACGGCGATGCTGATCCAGTGCAGCGTGTCGTCGTCGAAGCCGACAAGACGCGACATGTGTCCGCCGACGACCTCGACGAAGTCGAGCATGTCGAACGCACTGCCGATATCCAGTCGGACGGTATGGCTGGCGCGTGTCATGCGGCCCCGTGTCGGGCCACCAGTGCCCCTGGCATCCTGAACAGTATACGCGGGGCGCGCGCGCATTGCCGCATCGGCCCGCAGGTCGCTATAGTGGGGGCCCATGACCGTCTCCCGCGCGACCCTCGTGCGGCCCGCGCGGGCCGTTCGCGGCGCCCTGCGCGTCCCGCCCGACAAATCCATCTCGCACCGCTACGCTCTCTTCGCCGCGCTGGCGGACGGGCCCACTACGATCGCCGGTTACTCGACCGGCGCGGACTGCCAGTCCACCCTCGGGGTGCTCGAGGCGCTGGGTGTGGCCGTGACGCGCACGGCCACTGCCACCGGACAGGACGTGCGGATCACCGGCCGTCCCACCGGGTTCGTCCCGCCATCCGTCCCGCTCGACTGCGGCAACTCCGGCACGACGATGCGGCTCGTGTCGGGCCTGCTGGCCTCGCAGCCGTTTCACAGCGTGCTCGTGGGCGACGCCTCCCTCTCGTCGCGGCCGATGCGGCGCGTGATGACACCGCTCGCGGCGATGGGTGCGCAGCTGGCGGCCGGCGACGGCGGGCGTCCGCCGCTCGAGATCACGGGCGGCCCCCTGCACGGCATCACCCACATGCCGGAAGTGCCGAGCGCGCAGATCAAGAGTGCGGTGCTGCTGGCCGGCCTGCGTGCCTCCGGCACGACCACCGTGCGCGAGCCGGCGCCGACGCGCGACCACACCGAACGCGGCCTCTCGGCTTTCGGCGTGGCCGTCACGCGCACGGCCGACGGCGACATCAGCGTCGAGGGCGGCGCCCGCCTCACCGGCGGCCTTGCGCTCACCGTGCCCGGCGATCCGTCGGCCACGGCGTTTCTCGCCGTCGCGGCCGCGGGCCTGCCCGGCTCGCAGATCGACATCGAGGACGTCGGCCTGAACCCGACGCGCGTGGCGCTCTTCGACGTGCTGCGCCGCGCCGGCGCCGACGTGACCACCGAGGTCACCGGCGACTGGCACGGTGAGCCGGTGGGCCGCGTGCGGGTGGCCACCGGTGAACGCCTCGACGTGGTCGTGACGCCAGCCGAAGTGCCGCTCCTCATCGACGAACTCCCGGCCCTCGCCGCGCTCGCCACCTTCGGCGGGTCGATCGTGGTGACCGGCGCCGCCGAACTGCGCGTCAAGGAAAGCGATCGCATCAGCGCGCTCGTGGCCGGTCTGCGCGCGATGGGCGCCGACGTGGATGAATTCGCCGACGGCTTCGCCGTGCGCGGATCACGCCGCCTCACGGGCGGCGTCGTGGACGCACGGCACGATCACCGCCTGGCGATGAGTTTCGCGGTGGCGGCGCTCGGCGCGACCCACCCGACCGAAATTCACGGCGCCGACGTGGCGGCCGTGTCCTTTCCGGGCTTCTTCGCCGTGCTCGACGGCCTGCGCGCATGAAGGCCGACAAGCTGTATCTCGTGGGCTTCATGGGCGCCGGGAAGACCACGGTGGGCCGGGCGCTCGCCAAACGGCTCGACTGGCGCTTCGAAGATATCGACGAACGGATCGAAAAGGCCGAGGGCCGCGACGTCGCCGCGATCTTCCGCCAGTCGGGCGAGCCGTACTTCCGCGCCCTCGAACGCCAGGCGCTGGCCGACCTGCTGCCCACGCGCGGCGTCGTCGTGGCCACCGGCGGCGGCACGCCGATGGACCCGGCCAACCGCGCGCTGATGGCGCGCGACGGCGTGGTCGCCTGGCTCGACGCGCCGTTCACCACCATCACCGGCCGGGTGCCGGCCGACGGCCGGCGGCCGCTCGCCGCCAACCGCGTCGAGATGGAGCGGCTGTACAATGAGCGGCTTGCGGCCTATTCGCAGGCGCACGCCCGCTTCGACGTGTCGAGGGCGAGCGTGGACGAGATCGTCGATCACGTCACCGACTGGTTGGAACACTGATGCGCTACCTGGTCCTGAGTGACATCCACGCGAACCTCGAAGCCCTCGAGGCGGTGCTCGACGCCGCCCGCGAGATTCCCTACGAGGGCATCCTGGTGCTCGGCGACCTGGTCGGCTACGGCGCCGATCCGAATGCCGTCGTGGACCGCATCCGCGGCCTGCAGCCGCACGCGGTCATCCGCGGGAATCACGACAAGGTGGGCGCCGGCCTCGAACCGTCGGACGCCTTCAACACGGTGGCCCGGGCTGCCATCCGCTGGACCTACGAGGCGCTGAGCGACGACAACCGCGACTGGCTGGCCGATCTGCCGACCGGCCCGCTCGTCATCGATGCACTGCTCGAGATCTGCCACGGCACGCCGTTCGACGAAGACATGTACGTGTTCGACGATGCCGACGTGCTGCGTTCGATGCAGGCGGCCGACCGCCGGCTCGTGCTCTTCGGCCACACGCACGTGCAGGTCGGCTACCGTCTCGCCAACCAGTCGCTGACGCTCGTGACCGCGGACGTGCGGCGTCCCCTCCACATCGCAATCGGGCAGGGGCACTATCTGATCAATCCGGGATCGGTGGGCCAGCCGCGCGATGGCGATCCGCGCGCCGGGTTCGGCGTTTACGATGCCGGCAGCCAGGTGGTCGAGATCTACCGCACGCCGTATCCGATCGAGAAGACGCAGGCGCGGATCCGCGAAGCCGGTCTGCCCGAAGCACTGGCGCAGCGCCTCGCCATCGGGCGATAGACGCGCCGGCGCGCCGCGAGCGCTCAGGCGCCGCCGGCCGCCTTGCGTTGCGCGCGTTCCTCGCGCTTCTTCTGCTCCATCGCCATCGCGTCGGCGGCGGCCCGCGAGCCGAGCACCCAGCCGACGACCACGCCGAGCAGCAGGATCACCGGGATGTAGATGAAATGGCCGGCGCCGGGCGTGCCGAACTCCACCTCAGTGGTCCTTCCGCTCGAGGCGCGCCAGATCCGCTTCGGCCTTGCCGAGCCGCGAGCCGAGCGACCACACGTAGCCGAAGAGCGCCACCCACACGAACGCGTAGGCCGCGGCCACCAGGTTGATGGCCGGGATCTGCTCCTCGGCGGGAATCTCGGAGATCGGGACGAACTCGTCGGGCGACGGCGTCTGCTGCGCCCCGCTCACGGCGGGCGCCGCGAGCAGCGACAGGATGAACAGGACTCGAAGGTATCGCATCACGCCTCGTCGTGGGACAGGTAGAGCGAGTCGATCCGCGCGCGGTGTGTCTCGAGCGTCGCGCGGAGCGAGAGAAGCGCCAGGAACAGCAGCAGGAACGCGCAGACGCAGAACCACAACGGGATCCCCATCGCCACCGGCAGCGTGGGTACGACCGACGTCTTCGGATGCAGCGTGCGCCAGTAGTTGACCGAGACGTAGATGAACGGCACGTTGGCCATGCCGAAGAGCGCGAGGCCGGCCGAGAGTTTCTCGGAGCCGGGCCCGCCGAACTGTCGCAGCAGCAGGTAGGCGACGAAGATGAGGAACAGCATCAGGCTCGACGTGAGGCGCGCGTCCCACACCCACCACACGCCCCACGCCTTGCGCGCCCAGAGCGGCCCGGTGACGAGCGCCAGCAGTCCGAACACCACGGCGAGTTCCGCGGCCGCGACGGCGGTGGCATCCGAGGCCTGGCGCTTCGCGAACAGGAAACGCGCGCTGGCCACGCCGGCCACGATGGCGCCCAGCATGAACATCCAGGCCGACGGCATGTGGTAGAAGTAGATTTTGTAGACGAGGCCCATCGTGGCCTCGTGCGGCGCGGCGTTGATCACCCACGGCGAGGCCGCGAACATCAGCGCCGCGATTCCGAGTTGCGCTTTGACAGCGGTGGTCACGTCGTCCTCTTTCGTTCCTGTGGCGCCGCGGGCCGGTCAGTCAGTCATCAGGGGTTCGAACGTCCAGAGCGCCAGCGTCACGAACACCACGTCGAAGAACACCAGCAGCGCGAACCAGAACTGCGCCATCCCCGCGTCGGGCTGCGGCTGGAAGAGCGCCGCCGTGCCCCGCACGCCGGCAATCATGACCGGAACCGTCATCGGATACAACAGCACCGGGAGCAGCACGTCGCGGCTCCTGGCGCGCACGAGCATGGCGGCGAAGAGCGTGCCGATGGCGGCGAAACCGAGCGTCCCGGCGGCGAGCAGCCCGGCCAGGCGCAGCGGCGCCCGGAAGATCGGCGCCTGGAAGAGGAGACCGACGAGCGGCACGAGGATGAGCTCGACGAGCGCCATGAGCAGCAGCATCCCCACGAGCTTGCCGGCGTAGAGCGCGGGCCGATCGGCCGGCGCGAGCATCAGCGCGCGGAGCGTGTCGGCCTGCCGTTCGCGTTCGAAGGTGCGGCCGAGCGCCAGCGTGCCCGAGAAGGCCACGGTGATCCAGAGGATCGCCGCCGCCACGCCGTCCATGGGCACACCTTCCTTCACGAAGCCGAAGGCGAAGATGAGCACGACGGTGACGGCAAAGAACAGCGTGGTCGAGACCACTTCGAGGCTGCGCACCTCGACCGTCAGGTCCTTGCGCACGACGAGCGCGGCGACGCGGAAGAAGGCGCTCATGACGCGTGCATCGCCTCGCGGTAGCGGTCGCGGAGTGTGCCGGCCGAGGCCGGCGCCGCCACCCGTTTGCCGCCCTGCAGGAACACGACCTCGTTCAGCAGGCCGTCCACGACGTCGAGATCGTGCGTGGCAAGCACGGTGACGACGCCGCGCGCCTGCTCCTCGCGCAGCCGGCCGACGAGCGCCGCCGCCGAGGCCTGGTCGAGACCGGTGAAGGGCTCGTCGAGCAGCAGCAGTCGCGGCCCGTGCAGCAGCGCGCGTTCGAGGGCCACCCGCTGGCGCATGCCGCGCGAGAAGGACGACACCAGATCGTCGGCCCGCGCCGCGAGACCCGCCCGCTCGAGCGCCGCGTCGGCCGCCCGCGCCGCCTCCGGCATGTCGTAGAGGCGGCCGAAGAACACGAGGTTCTCCCGCGCCGAGAGTTCCGGATAGAGGAAGAGGTCGTGGCCGAGCATGCCGATGCGGGCGCGCAGGGAGGCGCCGGCCGCGTCGCTCGTCAGGCCGCCGTAGCGCACGACGCCGGTCGAGGCCGCGAGCAGCGTGCCGAGAATCGACAGCAGCGTGCTCTTGCCGGCGCCGTTGTGGCCGAGCAGCCCCACGATGTCGCCGGCGCGGGCCGTGAAGGAGATGTTCGTGAGGGCGCGGCGGCGGCCGTAGTGACGGCCCACGCCGTCGGCGCTCACGGTGTCGAAATCGCTCACGCGGCCGTTCCCGCGCCGCCCGCCGCGTCGTCGAGCTGCGCGTACACCTGTTCGACCGCGGCCATGAGGCGCTCGCGTTTGGCGTCGCGCTTCGGGTCCTCGCCCTTCGCCCGCGCTTCGGCATCGAGGGCCGCGATGGCGCCGAGCAGGCGTTCGCGCTCGGCCAGGAGCGCGCGGGCCTCCCGAGACCTGTCCGGAGCAGGGCCGAGCAGCGCCCAGGCCACCCACAGCAGTCCCCCGCCCACCACCGCGATTGCCGTCCAGAACGGCCATTCCGGATGCGCCGGCACGTTCGAGAAGGTGATGTCGAGCACCTGATTCTCGGCCAGGCGCCCGCCCGTGCCGACGATGAACATCTGGCCGTTCGAATCCCCTTCGCGCACGCCCGAGAGCTGCGGGCTCGAGAGCGTGAGTCCGCCGGACTTTTCGGTGGCCACCAGGATGCCTTCGACCGGCGCCGGAAAACGCTGCGCGATGTGCAGCGTGGAGGCGAGCGGCAGACGGAATGCGATCTGGAACGCGGTCTGTCCGGGCGGGAACGGCCCCGAGAGCGTGAGGGCGCCATCGGCGATACGCGCGATGCCCGGCGGGCCCGACACGAGCGCCGCGGCTTCGGCGTCGTCGGGGAGCGGCAGCACGAGCGGCTGCACCGGATTCACGGGCGTGCGCGCGTTGTTGACGATGCTGAAGATGTAGAAGAAGGTCGGCTCGTCGTCCTGGAACTCGAGCACGATGCGCGTGTCGGGGCCGAACACGACGGCGCCGGTGCGGGCCGGCGCCTGCGCGGCCGCCTCGTTCGCCCTGGCGTCGGCCTCGGCCACCTTCGCGGCGCCGGCGACGAGCGCCACGCGCACGCCGCCCTTTGCCGGCACGGTGAAGGGCTGCGACCGCAGCGTCTCGCCGTCGATGACCGTCTCGGCGGTCACCTGACTGCCCACCGCGATGCTCGTGAACTCGGCGCGGCCCTGCGCGTCTGTGACGGCGGTCACCTTGCCATCGGGCGTCGTCAGGCCGACTTCCTGGTCGGGGACGTTGTTCCCCATGCGCTCGCGCACGACGCGCACCGTCACGGTGCCATCGGGGAGTTCGGTGGCCGGCAGCGGCACACCCGACATCTGGCGGGCATCCGGCATCGCCACCTGCGCCACCGCCACGGCGCTCAGGGCGAGCGTCAGGGCGAACACGGCCGCGAGGCCGCCCACGCGCGGCCGGCTCATGATGCGGCTCCGGCGATCGAGGCACCGCAATGTTTGCAGAATCGCGCGTCGACGTCGTTGACGCCGCCGCATCCGCCGCACACGCGCGCCAGCGTCGACGTTGCGACGTTCACAGGGGCAGCAGGAGACGCCGCCACGTCGGAGGGCGCCGGGCGCGGCGCCGGCGACGCGGCCCGCGCGGCAGCCGGAGTGCGCCCGGCCAGGTCGCGTTCGGCCGCGGCACGGTAGTCGCTGCCTTCGAGCCGCCGCATCAGGCCCACGGCGCGCAGCTTCAGGCGATCGCGCATGTCCTCGAATTCCGCCGTCGCGGTCTTCCCCATCGCGTGATCGAACTCGAGTTCCTTGATCGTGCGCAGCACGAGCGCCTTCTCGCGTTCAAGGGCGGCGCGGGCGCGGCCGCCCACCGGCGCATCGGCGGCGTCGTCCTGCACGGCGGCCAGTGGGGCGAGCGAACGATAGCCGGCCACGGCCACGAGGCTCGAGGCGACCACGGTCGCACTCAGCACGACCACGCTCGACATGGTCTGGCCGGTCGAGACGAGCACGACGGCGGTGGCGGCGAGCATGCCCGCCAGGAGGAACAACTGCCAGGGCCGCAGCCCGGGATCAGTCGAGGTCGCGGAGTTCATCGTCGAGTTGCTGCCGGAGGCTGGGGTCCACACCGGCCACGGCGGCCGAGGCCCCGACAGTCGCGGTGTCGCTGCGGCCCGCCGCCCACTTGCGCGCGATGAACGCGAGCCCGAGAGCGGAGAGACCGGCCAGGGTGTACGGGAGCAGCCACAGCAGCTTGTGGTAGCCCTCGTCGAGCGGGCGCGCCAGGATGTGCTGGCCGCCGAATTCCTGTACGAAGCTGGCGAGCACGGCGTCGCGATCCTTGCCTTCCGCGACGAGCGTCTTGATCTTCGCCAGCTGCGAGGCTTTGCCCTCGCAGTTGGTCATGCCGCAGGTGCCGGCGGGCAGCCGGCAACCGCACGTGCACATGACCTCGTTCGCGAGTTCGCGTTCGAGCGCCGAACGGAACACGAGCGTGCCGGTCGCGGGCGCGGCGGTAGACGCCGCCGGCTCGTGCATCTCGTGCGCGTGCAGGCCGGCTGGCGCGAGCAGCGCGCCGATGAGCAGCAACGTCGCGGCGGCTTCCGCCCCCACGCGCGCGCCGGCAAGGGCGAAGACCGTCTCGGGCAGGAGCGCGATGCCCGTGCCGAGCGCCATCAGACCGAAGCCGATCCAGATCCAGTTCACGAGTTCGTTGACGTGCACTTCGACACTGGCCGACTGCTCGCCCAGTTCGAAGGCCGCCATCACGATGTAGAGGTCTTCGGCGAGCGTGCGCTGGATGGCGACTTCCGTCGTGGGTTCCTGTGGCCGGCTGCGGTAGAACCACTTGGCCGGGTACATCGTGCCGAGCGTCTTACCCGCCGTGTCCATCACCGTGACCTGCGCGGTGACCATCTGCTTCTGATCGTCGTCGGTGGCGCGAATCGCATCGAGCCGCAGCACGTAGCGATCGACCTGCACGGTCTGGCCGGGCTTGAGCAGCGCCTGCTCGTCGCGGCCGAACCCCTCACCGGCAAAACCCATGAACATCAGCACGATGCCGACGTGCACGATGTAGCCGCCGTAACGGCGCTTGTTGCGGCTCACGAGGCCGACCATCGCCGTGAAGAGATCCGTGCCGGTGGAGGTGCGCCGCACGGCGGCGCCGCGCACGAACTCCTGCACGATCGTGCCCATCACGAACCCGCTGAACGCAAAACAGAGCCCCGAGCTCCACACGCGGATGCCGAGCGACACCGTGAGCACGCCGGCGGCGAGGCCCGACAGGAGCGGCCACCGGAACTGGTGCCACATCGCGCCGACGGGCGACGACCGCCAGGCCAGCAGCGGGCCGACGCCCGTGAGCAGCAGCAGGATGAGCCCCACCGGCGTCATCCAGGTATTGAAGAAGGGCGGCCCCACCGTGAGGCGCTCGCCGGTGATCGCCTCGGTGATGGTCGGGAACATCGTGGCGAACAGCACGAAGAGCGCCGAGAACAGCAGTACCCAGTTGTTGGCGAGGAAGGCCGCTTCCTTCGACGTCCAGGAATCGAGCTCGTTGCGCGCCTTGAGCAGCGGCAGCCGGTAGATCACCCAGCCGAAACTGAAGATGAGCAGCGCGCTCATGAAGACCATGAACATCATGGCGAGCTGCTTGTCTTCGCCGAAGGCGTGCACCGACTGCACGACGCCCGACCGCGTCATGAAGGTGCCGAAGAGCGTGAGGAAGAACGTGGTGATGACGAGCGTGACGTTCCACACCCGCAACATCCCGCGCCGCTCCTGCACCATGACCGAATGCAGGAACGCGGTGGCCGTGAACCACGGCAGCAGGCCGGCGTTCTCGACCGGATCCCAGCCCC
>CADEFD010000154.1:7586-12015 GCA_902826515.1 uncultured Acidobacteriota bacterium | reverse complement strand
GCCGTCTGCACGGTCATGTGCAGCGAGCCCATGATCTTCGCGCCGGCCAGCGGCTTGGCCGCGCCGTACTGCTTGCGCAGCGTCATCAGCCCCGGCATCTCGTGCTCGGCGAGGCGGATCTCCTGGCGGCCGAAGTCGGCCAGCGACAGATCCTTCACCTTGAAGGGCTCGCGGCCCGCCTTGCGGGCGGCGTCAAACGCGTGAACGGTCGAAGTGGCGGTAGCCATGTCTGTCTCCTGTGTGCGGTGCCTGATCGGTCGAACGAACGTCTACTTCGTCGCGACGGCGCGGAAGAGCGCCGGGCCTTTCGCCGTCGCCTCTGGTGTCAGCGTCTCGAAGCGCGCGTCACTGAAGCCCGCGCTGTCGAGCCACCGGCGGATCTGCGGCTCGGAGAACCCGAGCCACACATGTCCCATCTGCTGCTGGTAGTCGCTGCGATCGTGGGGCAGCATGTCCACGATGAGCACGCGGCCGCCGGGCGCAACGACGCGCGCGGCCTCCGCGATGGCGCGCCCGGGGTCGGGCACGTGATGCAGGACGAGCGCGAGCACGGCGATGTCGAGCTGCGCGTCATCCACGGGGAGGGCTTCGAGCGTGCCTCGGCGCACCTCCACCGTCGGCAGCGCGGAGAGGCGCGTGCGCGCGGCGGCGAGCATTTCGGCCGAGGCGTCCACGGCGATGACTCGCGAGACGTACGGCGCGATGAGCGCGCTGAACTGACCGGTGCCGCAGCCGAGATCGCCGACGCGCAGGCGCCGGTCGAGCATGGCAAGCACGGCCTCCGACTGGAACTGCTGGCCGAAGAGCTCGGCCCGCAGGCGGTCCCACTGGCCTGACGCCGACGAGAAGAACTGCGCGGACTTCGAGCGCCGCTCGGCCAGCACCCCTTCCGCGCGACGCGCGTCCTGTTCGGCGGCCGACGTCTCGCTCGCCTGCTCGCGAATGAGCGGCCAGAGCCGCGCCGCCGGTTGATCGAGCGTCGTCGAGAGCCCGTAGTACCGCGACGTGCCGTCGCGTCGCGAGACGACCCAGGCGTCGTCGGCGAGCGTCTTCAGGTGGCGACTCACGGTGGACTGCGGCAGCTGGAGCACCGCGCACAGTTCGGTGACCGTCAGTTCATGCCGCTCGAGCAGGAGGAGCAGCCGGCAGCGCACCGGATCGGCGAGCGCCGTCATGTGCTCCAGCAGGCGGGGCATGCTGGGCCGGTCGGCGACGGCGAGGGCGCGGAATTGATTCATCCGTAAATCCGGATGCAAGGATACATCGCGTCTTCCCGCTCGTCAACCCCTGGCAACCTTTCCGGCACGCCGACCGTCTATGTTCGTTGTGCGTATATTCTTCACGTATCCATGACCCAGGACCGCCATCGTCTCGAACGTTTCCTGCCCCTGCCACCCGCGTGGCTCGACATCCTCCTGGCCCTGTGCACGGAGGACCTGCACGGCTACGCCGTCATGCAGGAGGTCGCGCGCACGGCCGACACCCCGCTCCATCCCGGCACGCTCTACCGCGCGTTGGCGCGGCTGCTGGAATCCGAGCTCATCGTGGAACTCGACACCCGCCCGAGCGAGGGCGACGACGAGCGTCGCCGCTACTACCGCGTGACCGACCTGGGCCGCGCGGTCGCACGCGCCGATGCAGCCAGACTCGAACGGGTCGTGGCCCGCGCGCACGCCGCGAAGCTCTTTGCCTGACAAGGGACGATGCCCGCCTCCACGCCGTGGCCCATCGCCGTCGCGCTGCGCAGTTACCCGCGGCAGTTCCGCGCCCGCTTCGGCGCCGACCTCGCGCGGGCGCTGGCCGACGACTGGCGCGAGGCCGGACGCGGCCCCCTCATATCGCGGCTGCGCGACCGCGGCCGTCTCCTGTCGGCCACCATCACTTCCGGATGCGCCGAGCGCGGCGCCGCCCTCGCGCGCCAGACCTGGCGCACTCATCGTTCACATCTCTACGCCCCCTCCGGGAGACGCGCCGCCATGTTCGATTCGCTGATGCACGACGTGCGTGCCGCCGTGCGGGGCCTGACGGCCGCCCGCGCGTTCACGACATTGACGATCGTGGCCCTCGGGCTCGGTCTGGGCGCCAACAGCGCCGTGTTCGCCGTGGTGAACGGCGTGCTGCTGCGGCCGCTGCCCTACGAACGTCCCGAGCAGCTCGCCATGCTGTGGAGCGAAAACCCGCGCCTGGCCAATGAGACCAACCCGCTCTCCCCCGCCAACTTCGACGACCTGAAGCGCATGAATCAGTCGTTCGAGTCACTCGACTACGCGCTGTCATTCATCGTGCGCGTCGCCATTCAGGGCCAGGAAGATCAGGGCGTGGTCCAGGTGCTGCGCGTGGGCTCGACGCTGCTCCCCATCGTCGGCGCGCGCGTACAGCTCGGCCGGCTCATGGAGCCGGACGAACGCAACGTCGCCATCGTCAGCGACCGCGCGTGGCGCACCAGGTTCGGCGCCGACCCGTCGGTCGTGGGTCGCACGATCGTGCTCTCGGGCAACGAGTCGCTCACCATCATCGGCGTCGCCGCGCCGGAGTTCGTGTTTCCCCTGCGCGACATGCTGTGGCAGGCGGGCACCACGACGCCGCATCTGGCAGATCTCTGGGTGCCGATGCCGATCGAGGGACCGCGCTGGGTGCAGCCAGACGGCACCCTGGTCCGCTCCGCGCACGCCCTCATGGCGATCGGCCGTCTGCGCCCGGGCATCACGGCGGCGCAGGCCAGCGCCGAGCTGCGCACGCACGCTCTCACACTGGCCGACCGCTATCCCGACACCAATCGTGGCTGGAGCGCGCGCGTCGTCGACCTGCACACGCAGGCCACCGGCTCCATGCGGGTCGGGCTGTCGGCGCTGCAGGCCGGCGCGCTGCTCCTGCTGCTCATGGCCGCGGTGAACGTGACCAACCTGGTGCTGGCGCGGTCGATTGCGAGACAACGTGAACTCGCGGTGCGCTCGGCGCTCGGCGCCAGCGCGCGGCTGCTGGTGCGGCAGGCGCTGATTGAAAGCCTCGTCCTGACCGGCGGCGCCCTCGTGCTGTCGACGCTGGTGGGCACCTGGCTCCTGCGGGCGCTCGTGGCCCTCGCCCCGGCCACCGTCCCGCGCATCGCCGATGTCGGCGCCGGCGTCGAGACGTTTGCGGCGTCAGCGGGTCTGGCCCTCGTCATCGGTATCGCGATCGCGATCGTGCCCGTGTGGGTCGCGGCCCGCATCGACGTGCGCGGCGTGCTGCAGGACGGGAGCCGCGGCGCCGCCGGTGTGTCGCGGTCGGGCGGACGCCTCCGTACGACGCTGGTGGTCGCGGAGGTGGCGCTGGCCGTGGTGATCACGATTCAGGCGGGCCTCCTCTTCAGGAGCTTCGCCTCGATCGTCGCCACCGACCCGGGATTCCAGACCGACGGCCTCCTGACGTTCCAGATGGGGACACCCGACCGCCTGACCGCCGTCGAAGCCAGACGCGCCTTCTACGACGACTGGTTCGAGCGCCTGCGGGCCATTCCCGGCGTCACCGCCGCCGGCGGCACGACCCGTATTCCGCTGGGCAGTTCGAACATCACCACGTCGGCGCGCGCGGAAGGCAACACCGAGCCGGCATCGAGCCTGCCGGAAGTCGAGTTCAGACGGGCGTCCACCGACTACTTCAAGGCGATGGGTATGCCCATCGTCAGAGGACGGCCGCTCCAGGCCACCGATCGCCCCACCGATCCGCCCGTGGCGGTCATCAACGAGACGATGGCGCGCGTGGTGTTCCCCGGGCTGGACCCGATCGGACGGCGCCTGCAGACAGGCCCCGGCGCCAATTCGCCCTGGATCACCGTCGTCGGTGTGGTCGGCGACGTCCGCCACAACTCACTGGAAGTGGCGCCGCCGCCCGAACTCTATCTGGACATGCGCGGCACGCCGCCCAACGGCCCCTTCATCGCCGTGCGCACGACCGGCGACCCGCTCGCGCTGGTGGACACGATCCGCCGCGTCGCCAGGGACGCTGACTCGACGCTCGTGCTCTCGGACTTCCACACCATGTCGGACCTGCGTTCGGCCTCGCTCGCCGAGCGCCGCTTCGTGCTCACGCTGGTGTCCGGCTTCGGCGTGCTCGCGCTGCTGCTGGCGGTGGTGGGTGTCTACGGCGTGCTGGCGCTGGTGGTGGCGGAGCGGACCTCGGAGATGGGCCTGCGCATGGCCCTCGGCGCCGCCCCGGCCACCGTGGTGCGCCTGGTGCTCGGGCAGGCGCTCCGCCTGGCCGCGGTGGGCATTGGCGTCGGCCTCGTCGCGGCAGCCGGCGCCGCCAGCCTCACGCGCGGCGTGCTCGTGGGCGTCACGGCCTACGACCCGGGCACCTTCCTGTCCGTGCCCGCGGTGCTCCTGGCCGGTGCGGCGCTGGCGGCCCTGGTGCCGGCGCGGCGCGCCATGAAGGCCGATCCCGCCCTGGCGCT
>CADEFD010000154.1:0-7486 GCA_902826515.1 uncultured Acidobacteriota bacterium | reverse complement strand
TCGAGGCGCGCGACGAGCGCGCGTATCGCCGTGGGCTGCGCCAGATCCACGCCGGCGCGTTTCAGCAGCGCCATCGGATGATCGCTGCCGCCCGCCCGCAGCAGATCGAGATAGCGGCGCACGCCGTCGTCGCGCCGCGCGGGGTCGGCGCTGCCCACCGCCTCCATGAGCGCCGCCGTCGAGGCCATGCAGGTGGCGTACTGGTAGACGTAGTACGGCGCCTGGAAGAAGTGCGGAATCCGCGCCCATGTCCACGCCGTGCGTTCGTCGCGCTCGACCGTGTCACCCCAGTAGGCGTCCACCGTGCGCGCATAGAGGGCGTTCAGGCCGTCGGCCGTGACCGGCTCGTCGCGCTCCACCATCCGGTGCGCCTCGAGCTCGTAGTCCGCGAAGACCACCTGGTTGTAGAACGTGCCGACGATGCCGTCGATCGCGTGCTGCAGCAGCATCGTGCGCTCTTCGGTGGTCGTGGCCCGGGCGAGCATGAACTCGAGCAGCAGTTCCTCGTTGAGCGTCGAGGGTACTTCGGCGACGAAGATCGTGTAGCCGGCGTAGACGAAGGGCTGGCTGGCCTGCGCGAGCAGCGTGTGCATCGAGTGGCCCATCTCGTGGGCCAGCGTGAACACGGCATCGAGCGTGTCGTTGTAGTTGAGCAGCATGTAGGGGTGCGCGCCGTAGACCGGCGCCGAGTAGGCGCCGCTGCGCTTGCCCTTGTTCTCGTAGACGTCGATCCAGCGCCCGTCGAATGCCTCGCGCACGCGCGCCTGGTAGTCTGCGCCGAGCCGCGCCGTCGACGCCACGATCCATTCGCGCACGTCGTCATAGCGGTACTGCACGTCGTGTTCGACGAGCGGCACGTAGGTGTCGGCCGGGGTGTAGGTGTCGAGGCCGAGCACACGCTTGCGCAGCCGGTGGTAGCGCTGGAACGGCGCCACACCGGCGCGCCCCTCGGCGATGAGCGTCGTGACGACGTCGGCGGGAATGGCGTTGCCGAAGAGCGCGGCGTCGAGCGTGGTCGCATACCCGCGGGCCCGGGCCTGGAACCAGTCGCGATGCAGCACGCTGTTGTAGATCGAGGCAAACGTGTTGCGGCGGGCGCCGAAGACGTCGTAGTGCGCGTTGAACACGGCGCGCCGGTCGGCGGCGACACGGCTCGTGGCCAGCACGCGACGGTAGTTGCCGTAGGTGCACTCCACGCTGGCGCCGGTGCTGAGGGTGACCGCCGGGAACTGCGCGTCGGCCGTCGAGAGCGCCTCGTAGACGTCCTTCGGCGCGCCGGTGAGGCGCGCGGCGAGCGACAGCAGCCGTTCCCCGGCCTGATCGAGCACGTGCGCCTGCTTGCGGAAGAGGTCGTCGACGGCAAAGCGGTACACGGCCAGCGCCGGGTCGGCGTCCATCCACTGGTGGATCGTCGCGAGCGGCACGGCGAGCAGTTCCGGGTTGAACCACGAGGTGGCCTGCTCGAGCTTCGCGAAGAGCAGTTGCACCCGCTGGCGGCGGGCCGCCGACGCGTTGTCGCGCTGATCCTGGTCGTGCGTCAGCGACGGGTAGTACCAGACGCGGTAGGTCAGTTGTCCGATGACGTCGTTGGCTTCGAGCGCCGCGCGCAGGTGCGCGCCGCTCGCGGCGAGCGTGCCGGCGAGGCCGGCAAACGCGCCGATCCGCTGATCGAGGTCGGCGACCGACGCCTCCCACGCCTCCCACGTCGGGAAGAGCGCCGACAGGTCCCACGTGTATGCGGGGTCGACTTCGGTTCGTTCTCGGGTGACGAGCGCGGACGCAGCTGCCATCCGCTGCATGTTACCCGTCTCCCTTCGTCACCCGCCAGTCGTGTCGCGCGGCTCGACCGCCCGCCGGTCGCGCAGAAGCGCCGGCACCGCCGCCAGCACGCCGCCAGGGCCGGCGGCGCCGCGCCGCCAGGCATGGAACGCGGCCAGCACGGCGTGCTGGCCGTGGGTCACGGTGCCCCGCTTCCACGCGCCCGCGGCGGCCTTGTTGGCCTCGGCCATGGTCGGATAGGTGTGGATGGTACCGAGGATGGCGTTCAGCCCGAGGCCATGCTTCATGGCGGTCACGAACTCGACCAGCAGGTCGCTCGCGTGCGCGCCGCAGATCGTGGCGCCGAGGATGCGGTCGGTGCCCGGCGCGGTGAGCACCTTGACGAAGCCGGTCGTGGCGCCGTCGGCGATGGCGCGGTCGAGGTCGTCGAGCGCGTAGGTCGTCACGTCGAAGGACCGTCCCTCGGCGCGCGCGTCCTGCTCGTTCAGTCCGACGCGTGCGATCTCCGGGTCGGTGAAGGTGGCCCGCGGCACCACGCGATAGTCCACGCGGAACTTCCTGAATCGGCCGAAGAGCGCGTTGACGGACGCGAACCACGCCATGTGCGATGCCGTGTGGGTGAACTGGAACGGCCCGGCGACATCACCGCAGGCGAGGATGTTCGGGAAGCGCGTCTCGAGGAACTCGTTGACCTCGACGGTGCGCGTCGGGGTCGTCGGGATGCCCAGCGCGTCGAGTCCGTAGCCGGTGGTGTTCGCGACGCGCCCCACCGCGCACAGGATCTCGTCGAACGGCAGCGCCGTCATGGCGCCGGCGTGTTCGACGATGAGGCGCTTCTCGCCCGCCACGATCTCGACGCGCTGCGCCGTGTACCCGGTGCGCACGTCGATGCCGTCTTCGGCGAACGCCTGCGCGACGAGCGCCGAGCAGTCGTCGTCCTCCTTCGCCAGGAGCCGCGTCGCCGCCTCCACCACCGTCACCTGCGACCCGAACCGCGCGAAAGCCTGCGCCAGCTCGCAGCCGATCGGCCCGCCGCCGAGCACGACGAGGCGCCGCGGCAGCGTGGTCAGGTTCCACACGGTGTCCGACGTGAGCGGATCGGCCGCGGCCAGCCCCGGCAGCGGCGGCACGAACGGCCGCGCCCCGGCGGCGATGATGATGTGTGTGGTCGTGAGCGCCCGACGGCTGCCATCGGCGGCCGTGACCTCCACCGTCCAGGGCGACGTGATGGTGGCGCTCCCCTGCACGCAGGTCACGCCGAGGCGCGTGTAGCGCTCGACCGAGTCGTGCGGCGCAATGCCTGCGATGACCTGCCGCACGCGGGCCATGACCTCGGCGAAGTCGAACTCGGCGGAGGCGGCACGAATGCCGAGGCGCGGCGCGCGGCGGATGTCGGCCAGCAGTTTCGCGGACCTGAGCAGCGCCTTCGACGGCACGCAGCCCGTGTGCAGGCAGTCGCCGCCCATGCGGTGCCGTTCGACGAGCGCGACCCGCGCCTTCACGGCCGCGGCGATGTAGGCGGCCACGAGACCCGCCGAGCCGGCGCCGATGACCACGAGGTTGTGGTCGAACGTCCGCGGGCGGCGTGCGGCAAATGGCCGGTACACCGCGCGCGTCCGCGCCGCGTCCACGAGACGCCGGGCGGCGAGCGGCAGCAGGCCGAGCGCCGTGAACGACAGCAGCACGCCGGGCGACAGGATGCCGCCGAGGCTGTCGAGGCGCGCCAGCTGCGTGCCGGCGTTCACGTAGACCACGGTCGCCGGGAGCATCCCGGCCTGGCTCACCGCCGCGAACGTGCCGACGCCGATCGGCGTGAGGCCCATGAGCAGGTTCACGAGGAAGAACGGGAAGACGGGCACCAGACGCAGCGTGAACAGGTAGAACGCGCCCTCCCGCCGCACGCCGTCGTTGATGGCCCCCAGGCGGCCGCCGAAGCGGCGCTGCACGCCGTCGCGCAGCAGCACGCGCGCCGACAGGAACGCCAGCGTCGCGCCGAGCGTGGACGCACACGATACGAGTACCGTGCCGAGGACCACGCCGAAAAGGGCGCCACCCGCCAGCGTCAGCACGGCCGCGCCGGGAAGCGAGGCCGCGGCCACGAGCACGTAGAGGGCCACGTAGGCGCCCGCGGCGCGCCACGGATTCGCCGCACGCCACGCCTCGACCGAGGCCTGCTGCTCCTTCAGGGCGCCGAGGCTCGCGAAGCGGTCGAGGTCGAAGGCGAAGAACGCCGCGACCAGCGCCACGAGGGCGCCGAGCAGGAGCGCGCGGACAACCGGACGTGGCATGTCGTGGGCTTCGATGTCTGGCCGGAGACGCGCGTGTCGCCGGCGCCTCAGGCCGTCGCCGCGAGCACGGCGGTGAGCGCGTCGAGCCGCGGCGGGATGCGCGTGGCCACGACGTCGAGGGCGAGGCGGGCGGCGAGCGCCGGCGGCAGCGCCACGGCCGCGCCAAGCGTCGGCTCGACCACTTCGGGAAACTTGGCCGGATGCGCCGTGGCGAGCACCACCACCGGGGCCTCGCCGCGCCGGCCGGCCCGCTCGGCGCCGAGCCACCCCACCGCGGTGTGAGGGTCGGCGATGTAGCCGTGGGCGGCCTGCAGCTCCCGGATCGTGGCACGCACCTCGTCGTCGGTCACGACGACGCCGGTGATGGCGGCGCGCATCCGCACCAGGTCGCCGTCGTAGAGCCAGGTGAGCCGCTCGAGGTTGCTCGGGTGGCCGACGTCCATGGCGCTCGCGAGCGTCGGCACGGCGTCCTGCGGCGTGAACGTCCCCGAGGTGAGGTACCGAGGAAACGGATCGTTGATCGTGGTGACCGCCACGAAGTGGCCAACCGGCACGCCGCGCCGCGCCGCCATCACGCCCGCGGTGAGGTTGCCGAGGTTGCCGCTCGGCACGACCACGGTGGGCGGCGGCGCGCCCGCGGGCAACTGCAGCGCGGCCCAGGCGTAGTAGGCCATCTGCGGCAGCAGCCGGCCGATGTTGATGGAGTTGGCCGACGTCAGGCGGTGCACCTCGCCGAGCGTCGCATCGGCAAACGCGGCTTTGACGAGGCGCTGACAGTCGTCGAACGTGCCTTCGACCGCCACGGCCGACACGTTGTCGCCGAGCGTCGTGAACTGCACCTCCTGTACGCGGCTCACGCGCCCGTGCGGATACAGCACGACGACACGTGTGCCCGGCACGCGGTGAAATGCCTGCGCGACCGCGCCGCCCGTGTCACCGGACGTCGCCACGAGCACCGTGAGGGGACGCGCGTCGCCGGCGGCGGCCACGGCCGCCAGCCAGCGCGCCATCGTCCGCGCGCCCACGTCCTTGAAGGCGAGGGTGGGGCCGTGGAAGAGCTCGAGCACGTAGTGCCCCGCGCCAAGGGGCACGAGCGGCACCGGGAAATCGAGCGCCTCGCCCATCAACCGGCCGAGCGTGGGGCGGTCGAACGACTCCTCGACGAGTGGTGCAATGAGCGCGGTGGCGACCTCGCCGAGCGAGCGGCCGCGCAGGGCCTCGAACTCGGCCGGCGTCATGGCGCTGATGGCGGTGGGCACGTAGAGGCCACCGTCGGGCGCCAGGCCGCGGCGGACGGCGTCCGCGAGGGTGACGGGCGCCTCTCCGGCGCCGCGCGTGCTGATGAACGGCATCTACCGCCCTCCCGCGAGATCCACGACGCGCGCCCCGGTCGTGCCGACGGCCGAGATCCAGAGGTCCGCGCCGGGCCCCGGCTCCTGGTCGTACGCCGTCGCCATGGCCTGCCCCACCGCCCGCGCCTCGGCCAGCGACGGCGCCAGCGCGAAGATCGACGGCCCGGAGCCCGACAGACTGCAGCCGAGCGCGCCGGCCTCGATCGCGGCCGCCTTCACCCGCGCGAACCCGGGCACGAGGACGGCCCGTTTCGGTTCGGCCACGTGGTCCACGAGCGCGCGCGAGAGCAGGGCGAGGTCGCCCGTGTGCAGCGCCGACACGAGCGCGCCGAGGTTGGCCCACTGGCGCACGGCCGTCTGGAGCGGCACCGTGTCGCCGAGCAGGGCCCGCGCCGTACCGGTCTGCACTTCCTGGTGCGGATGCAGCACCGCGCACGACAGGCCCGCCGGCACCGGCAGGCGCACGATATCGGGCGGCTCGACGCTGCGCGCCAGCACGAAGCCGCCATAAAGCGACGGCGCGACGTTGTCGGGATGGACGGCGCCGCAGCCGGCCTGCTCGCCCTGCATCGCCGCCAGACACACCAGTTCGAGCGAGGCGGGCCGGCCGAGCAGCTCGTTCACGGCCACCGCCGCTGCCACGGCGCTCGCGCCGCTGCTGCCGACGCCGCTTGCGAGCGGCAGGCCCTTGTGCACGTCGAGCACGATGCCCTGCCGCGTGCCGAGGGCCGAGAGCAGCGCCTGTACCGCGGCGCCGGCGGTATTCCGGCCCGGATCGCGCGACAGCCGGCCGCCGTCCCCCGTGACGTCGCCAATCACGACGCCCGGCGCGTCGGCCAGACGCGCCACCACGATGTCGCCGGGCTCCTCGAGCGCGAAGCCGAGCACGTCGAAGCCGGCCGCCACATTCGACACGGTGGCCGGCGCGAAGGCGGCAATCATCGCGCGGCTCCAGGCTCCGGGCGGATCGGGATGGGTCGGCCGTGCTGACCGATGGCGACGAGCACCACCTCCGCGTACGTCACTTTCTCGCGCTCGCCGGCGCCGGCGCTCCAGCGTTCCACCTCGACCGACACGGCGACGGTGACCGACGTGCGACCCACCTTCAGCGTCTCGGTGTAGAAGTTCACGATGTCGCCGACGAACACCGGCGAGTGGAACTCGACCTCGCGAATCGCCTTGGTGACGAAACGATGCGGCGCGGTCTTCCGCGCTTCCACGGCCGACGCCAGGTCGATGTGGGAGAGGATCACGCCACCGAAGATCGTCCCGAGATTGTTGGTGTCCTTGGGCAGGAGCAGGACTTTGATGGCGGGAATTCGTTCGGTCATCGTCCGATGGTAGTAAAAAGATCGTGTCGGGGGCGAATCGGCCGTGCGCAACCGGGGATTTCGTTTATTCTTTTCCTTCCGAGATGAGCACGGCTACCAACGAAAAGCAGCGCGCCGCGACCACGCCTTCCAACGGACACTGGACGGCGACCGAGGCGTCGGAACACTACGACGTGGCCCGCTGGGGCCAGGGCTACTTCTCGGTGAACGAGACCGGGCACGTGCAGGTGCATCCGAGCCGCGATGCCGCCCGTTCGATCGACCTCAAGAAACTGGTCGACCGGCTCGACCTGCGGGGCCTGAGCGCCCCGATCCTGATGCGCTTCCCCGGCATCCTCCAGCACCGCCTGGGCGAGATCAACGCCGCCTTCCAGCAGGCCATCGCCGCCAATCAGTACGGCGGCAAGTACGTCTGCGTCTACCCGATCAAGGTCAACCAGCAGCGGCAGGTCGTGCAGGAAGTCATGCAGTTCGGCCGTGAGTTCGGCTTCGGTCTCGAAGCCGGCTCGAAGCCCGAACTCATGGCCGTGGCCGCCATGGCCAGCAACGACACGCCGATCGTCTGCAACGGGTTCAAGGACGCCGAGTTCATCGAGCTGGCGATGTGGGCGCAGAAGATCGGCCGCAACATCATTCCGATCGTCGAGAAGTACACCGAACTCGAGCTCATCCTGAAGTACGCCGAGAAGGTCGGCGTGCGGCCGCGCATCGGCATGCGCGTGAAGCTGGCGGCGCG
>CADEFD010000153.1:8790-12063 GCA_902826515.1 uncultured Acidobacteriota bacterium | reverse complement strand
ACTCGGTGTGCCCGCGCCGCGGCGAGCGCTCACGAAGCGATCGCCGAGAAGCGCGACGGCCGCGACCGCGACGACCAAGCATAGGGCCAGGAGGGGCAGGGCCAGGAGCGCTGCCCGTCCGGGGTCGTAGAGCGCGGCAAAGGCCGTGAAGATCTCGGTGGTGTACACGCGGACACGCAGCACGCCCGGTACGCCAAACTCGGACACGGCCAGGACGAAGACGACCAACGCGGCGGCCATGATGCCCGGGGCCACGAGGGGCACCGTGATGCGCCAGAACACGCCCCGTGGTCCCGCCACCATCAAGGCGGCTTCCTCGAGCCGCCCATCAATCCGTCGGAGGGCAACCTCGGCGGCCAGCATGGAGAGGGGATACAACACCAGGCCAAGCACCAGCACGGCCGCGGGCAGGCTGTAGGTCCACGCCGCGAGCGCGTCGTATCCCGCGACCGTCGCCAGCAGCCCGCGGCTATTCCCCAGATACGTCCACGCGAGGGCCACCACATAGGGAGGCAGGAGCAGGGGTGCGGCCAGCCCAACCCGCAGCAACGCCTTGGAGGGAAGCGACGCCCGCGCGAGGAGCAGACCCAGTGGCGCGCCAATCACGGTCGCCACAACGGCGGTGCCCACTCCGAGGCCCGCGGTGTTGACCAGCAGTCCCCATTGTCGAGCGTCGAGCGTGAATGCCGTCGCCGCTCCACGAAGCGACGTCATCAGGAACGAGGCGAGCGGCAGCACGCAGCTCACGACGAAGAGGGCGGCCGCGAGCCCGATCACGACGGTGCGACTGGAGCGCCACCCCCACATGATGTCTGCGTACCTCTGGGATCAGAGACCGAGGATGCCGGCGAGCCTGCCGGTGACGTCTTCGACCCTCTGCGCCGCTTTCGTGAAGTCCAGCGTCATCGGGGTGAACGTGTCGATGGCCGGGACGTTCTTGGGACCCGGCACGCCGGCGTGCAGCGGGATCTGCACGGCCTCGGAACGGGCGAGCTGTTCCTCGACGTCCCGTGACAGCAGATAGTCGATAAGACGCTGGCCCTCCTCTACGTGCGGAGCGTTCGCGATCAGCGACACCATGTTGGGCATCACGGGCACGCCCAGGCCGGCGGCATCCGGGAGGACCATGGCGATCGGCTGACCGTCTTCGATCGCGACGTTGACATCATCGGTGTCGGTGAGGCCCACCTTGACCTCTCCGCGCGCCACCAGGTCCCGGACCACCGAGTTCCCATCGACGATCTTCACGTCGTTGGCCTTCAACCCGCGGAAAAAGGCGTCCATGCGTTCGTCACCGGCCGCAGCGTAGAGCGCGGCGACGTGGAAGGAGGTCGAGCCGAACCGAGGATCGGCGATCGCCACCTGGCCGCGCCAGCGCGGATCGGTCAGGTCGAAGACCGACGTCGGAGCGTCAGCCGCCTTTACGAGCGTCGTGTTGTACGCGATGACGCGAATGCGCGCCGAGAAGCCCGTCCAGAAGCCGTCCGTATCCACGAGAGCTGTTGGGATACCTTCGGCGTTCGGCGAACGGTACGGCGCCAGGGCATTGCGCGACTTGAGCACCAAGGTGCGCACGGGTTCGTTCGACCAGAACACATCCGCCTGTGGTCGAGCCTGCTCGGCGAGTAGGCGATTGGCGAGTCCAGTGGATTTCGTCTCCTCGGTGTCGTAGACGGCGTTCACCGTCACGCCAGACTGTCGCTCGTACGCGCGGAGGACAGGCTCGGAGAACACACGGTCAGTCGAGACGTAGATGGTGACCGTACGCGGCGCCTGCGCTCCCGGATCTGATCCGCGACACGCAGCCAGTGCGACGACGGTGAAGGCGGCCAGGGCGACGCCGAGGGCAGTTCTGTATCGGTACGGCATGGCCTACCTCGTGACCACGGTCAGATCATCGAAGTGCGTCACGGAATCGGCCTTGGTCCAGACGCCCACGCGGCCGGCGGCAGCGAACGTGGCGTCCTCGACCTCGTACAGCGCCACCCCGTTGAGGGATACCTCGAAACGGGGTCCGGTTGCGACGACGCGCAAGGTACTCCATTGGCCGGCTGGCACTTTCGCCGCCTTCCCATAGGTGCGACCCGCACCCTTGAGGGGCAGGTCCGTACGCCGGCCGCGCTCGACCTTGTACAACACGACGTTGTCTTCGAGCGCGTTGGCGCGCACCAGGTAGTAGTTGTCTTCGTCCTGGTAGCGCCAGACCAGCCCCGCGGCTCGATCGACGCGACCCGAGACCGGCCTGAAGCGCACCGAGACGTCGACATCCGCGGTGGAGATGTCGCTCACGACTGCCACGGGGAAGCGCGAGTTCGTTGAATCCGCCTTGTTTTGGGCCAGGTACCGGTTCGAGCCCTCAGCTTGGACGACCCAGGTGCCCGGTGCGCCAACCTTGGCGGTGTGACCAAAGACGAAGCCCTTCGGCGGCTGACCCACGGTGTCACCACCGAAATCGAAGGTGCGGCTGGCGGCGTATCCGACCACCGTGGCAGTGGCCAGTATCAGAAGACTCGGGTAGTTGATGCGCATAACGTCTCCTTCGATTCCACGGCAAGGCTTGCGGTCAGCGCTCCGCGCTGGACGAGACCTCACCCACACCGGGTCGCGATGCCACGGCGAACACCACCGCCATCACGAGTCCCACCACGGCGAGCGTCCGAAACATCGACGCGTAGCCCGCCGCCGCCACCAGAAAGCCCGCGCCAATCGGCCCTGCGGCATCGCCAATGTCGTAGATGGTGCCGAAGACGCCGTGAGCGGTTCCGTACCGCGCCCGTCGTGAGACGTCGGTGATGAAGGCGCTCGTCGCCGCCGTCGTCGTCGCGACACCGGCGGCATACGTCACCACGGCGGCGGCCAGCACCCAGCGGCTAGCGGTGGCCGACAAGGCCCACACGGCGATGCTGCACACCGTCAGGCCGGCCACGATGACGCCTCGCCGCCCCACGCGGTCCGACATGGCCCCAATGAACGGCCGCGCGGCAAGCGTCGTCACCGTCTGTCCGGCGAAGAGCCAGCCGAGCTGAGGCGTGGTCAGTCCAAAGACGTCGCGACCGTACAAAGGAAGGAAGGCGCTCAACGCGCCGTTGAGAACGAACTGGGCGGCGTGTGCGCTGCTGGTCACGAGAATCAGACGATGACCCAGCACCTCCAGGATGCCGGACCTGAATGCTGGCCAGCGGGCGGGCGTATCGTGGACTGGAAGGAACGGCGACCACGTGCCGACGATCAGGGGCACCGCGAGCCCGACGACGCCCGCCGCGATGAACGCCA
>CADEFD010000153.1:3626-8690 GCA_902826515.1 uncultured Acidobacteriota bacterium | reverse complement strand
AGGGCGCCGGCCAGGAGCAGAGGCCGACGTCCCAGGATGTCGGACAGGGCCCCTGCCGGCATCTTGACGAAGATGCCCGTCAACGTCGAGGCACCGACGACAATGCCGATCATCGACGGGCTCGCGCCGAGGTCGCGAGCGAACAGCGGAAGGAGTGGGGCGCGGCAGATGGCGTAGCTGGAATACGCCATGAAGCCGGCCGCGCACAGTCGGACCAGTCCTTGTCCGTCGGTCGCCAGCGTCCGCCCTTGCGTCTCCGTTGAGGGCATGGCCGAAGGCATCGGTGAGGAGGAAGACATGTCGAGTCTCTGGAACCGTCACCGCGGGCGCTGGCGGGAGCTGGACCGACGGCTCGCTCTGGTCGTGGGCGCGCGGGCGCCTGGCTTTGCGACGGGCCGCGGGGCCGAGGCCCGCGCCGATTGCGCAAACGCGCGATAGAGCGACTCGAAGAGCGTGATGCCCTGTTCCAGCAGCAGGTCGTCCTCGGCCGTACTCAGCTGCAGTCCCTCGATCAGCGTGCCCACTGTGCCTGCGTCTGGTGCGCCGAAGCGGCCATCCTTCAGGTCGAGGTCGTGCACGATCTGGGCGATGCGCGCCACGGCGGGATCCGTGATGCCGAAGACGGTGCACAGGGTCTCGAACGTGCACCCCTCGCCGTGGTGGCTGAACTCGACACCGAACATGTCGAACGGAATTGCCTCCGCGGCCGGTAGCGATTCGCGGTCGACCGCGAACGCAAATCGCGCATCCGCATCGACGAAGCGTCGAATCAGCCACGCCGAGCCCATGCGGTCGACGCCGGGCCGCGGTCGTGTCACCCAGAGGCGCTGCGCGTACGACGTGATGTCTGTCGCGCCGCCGGCGGTGGCCGAGCCTGTTGCGGGTTGCGATGGGCGTGCCCGTGCCTCCAGCTCCGCCACCAGCGTGGCCGCGCGGTCACGTCCCGCGCTGCCGAAGAAGTCGATGCGCTCGAGGGCCGCGAGCCGATCCCGGAACGCCTCGACGGAGCGAAGAACGGCCGGGGCACGGGTGCCGCGGGGCCGGCGCGTCGCATTCACGCGTGCCAGCACACGCTCGATCTCTTTCGCGAGTGCGCCGTACGCGTCCTGCCGGGCGCGCCGGAACTCCTCGACCAGGGCGTCATCCGAGAAGGTGTCGATGTGGTCGGCGGCGAACACGCTGGCATCACCCCCGGCACTCGTGACCTCCGTCTTCAGCCATTCGAAGTCTTCGCGCGCCGCGGGTGTGTCAGGGAGCGCATAGACCGCCTGCTTGACCGGCACGGCGCCCAGCTGCTGCAAGCGGCGCCACGTGCGGACGCGCAGGTTGGACGGTGATGCCGGCAACTGATGCACGAAGAGCAGCCAACGGCGCGTCCCTGGGTGCGGGTCGGGCGTCGAGGCGATCGGGTCGGGCCGCGTGGCGGTCGGCGTGGACATCTATTGACTGCGTAACAGATGTTTCAAGTATAGTACGTTCGTTGCGACACGACAAGCCCCCATGGAGGCGTGGGCGGCGTCGGCATCTCACGAGCGGGCCGATTCGGGCATCGGACGCGGCACGCAGGAGCCACTCATCATGGATGCGTTGTTGAAACGGTCACGACTCAGCGTTCGACCACACCCGAGGCCGACCAGCCACGTGCGGTGGTCTCATGCGGCGTCAATGCGGTATGTCCTGTGGGTGACCGCGGTGGTGTTGGCTGGTGGACCGGCGTACGCCCAGGAGCGAGATGCGAGGGTGGCCGAGCTCGACAGGAAACTCAACGCGGCCCAGTCGCAGGCGCAGGAGCTGCACCAGATGATTGCCGCGCTGGCCGCCGAGTTGCGGGCCTTGAAGGAGCCCCCGCCGGTGAACGCCGCTCCCGTCGTGACGAGTCATGACGAGGTCTCGCCGTACCGTGAACAGGTCGTACGACCCGACCTTGGCGGGGACGAGCGGGGCCACGAGTTGGTCGCCGCGCCCGAACTGTTCGTCCAATCGCGCTTCCAGGCGCTGCCGCTCGACGGCACATCGGTCGCAGATGCGCCGACCAACTTCCTGTTGACCCGCATGGAGACCCGCTGGGCCGGACTGCTGTCGCCGAAGGTCGGCCTTGGCTTCGAGCTGCAGTACCATCCGGCGCCCAACGGTGCCGCCTTCGAGCTGGTCAACGATGCGTTCGTCGAATACTACCCGTCCGAACGCGTGTCCGTTCGCGTGGGCCAGTTCGTCAAGCCGTTCGGGTTCGACATCCAGCAGTCGAGCGCCGAGCGCGAGTCACCAGAGCGCGGCATCTTTGCCGGGTATTTCTTCCCGGGCCAGCGAGACCGGGGCGTCATGCTCCAGGCCAACGTGACCCGCGGCGTCCAGATGTTCCTCGCGGCCTTCAACGGCAACCGCTTTTTCGCCGACAGCAACCGCCGTCTGAACGTCAACGCGCGGGTACGCAAGGTGTTCGACCGGTTGCCGCTGGCAGCGGGCGTGTCGGCGCAGATCGGCCAGCAACTCCTCCCCGACGGCGTGACCGGCAACAACGACGAGAACCTGATGGGGGCGGACGTGCAATGGGCGTGGCGTCGCCTTGGCATACGCGCAGAATTCGTGACCGGCAGCCGCCCGTCCACGTTGCTCGATCTCGAACCCGAGTTTGCGCCGGCATTCCGGCCCGGTGCCCGGTCGAGCGGTGGAGCGTTGTTCTCGAGCGTCAGGCTGACGGATACGGACCAGGTCTACGGACGCTACGACCGTTTCAATGGCGATCCGGTGTTCGGCTACAACGTGCGGGCGTTCAATCTGGGCTACCTGAGGAAGGTCGGGGCGCACTCACGCATTGGCATCGACTACCAATTCAAGAGCCGTGTGACGGCGAACGACGACAGCCTGAACAGTCGGCTCCAGGTGAGCTGGAACGTCGAGAAATAGCGGCGACGCGGGTGCGGAAAAGGGAGAGGCCATGAGGAGTTGGACGAAGGCGCTGGTGACGTTGGTGGTGGTGTGGGCCGTCGGCGTCACGGTAGCGACGCAGACCAGTCGAGGCCCTCGTCCGCCGACGCGTCAGGCGGGCCAGTTCAGAGGGCAGGTGGTGAGTGCGTCTGGCGCCCTCGCGGTTGGCGGTCCGGCGACCAACCCTGGCCATCCGGTGGCCAACGCCACGGTCTATCTCGTCCCCGTCGCGGCGATTGACACCACGACGCGCATCACCGCCAGCGCCATCTACGCGGCTCCGTACCCGGCTGAGGCGGTCGACGAGCCGCTCGAGGACGCGATTCGACTGCGCGGCACCGGATTTCCGCAGGCCACCACCGACGCGCAGGGCGCCTTCCTGATCGCGACGGTGCCGGCCGGCAAGTACTTCGTGCACATCACGCCAGATCCGCTAGACGCCGAGCACCTGCCCGGTGGCGATCACAGCCGGCAGAGCTATACCGCAGAGCAGCTGCGCGGTCAGCCGATGACGATCAAGGTATCCAGCCGTCCTTCGGTAGCCGCACGGTACACGGGCAGTTCGGCCTGCCTTGCCTGCCACAAGGACAGGCAGCACTACCAGGAGACCGCACACAAACTCGGCTGGACCGTGCCCGGTGCTCCGGCGCGGAGCCAGGACTTCTCGAGGCACCCCGACTACTTCAAGGCCCTCGAGTCATTTCCCGAGGTCGACGACTACACCGGCGGGACGCGGCTCGAACTGGGAGACTACGACGCCATTCGAGGGGACGACAAGTTCATGCTGCGCGCCTTCGGCGACACGCGCGTGCCCATGGCCCTGGCGTACATGGACGTCTATCTGTGGCGGAACAAGGCCGACCGCAAGTACATCATCACGATGGTGAATCGGCTGAATCCACAGGATCCCAACAGCCCTGCACACCTCGAGATCAAGTTGCTCTACGGCGGCGCCGTGCACGACCAGCGCTACATCGTGTCCGTGCCGCCCAGTCTGGCCAACCGGCAGGCGTGGTACACGGTGCTGCGCTACAACATGACGGGTCGTGACAACCGGCTGCACCGAGAGCGCCGCGTGTGGCACGACTACAAGTTCTGGATGTGGTGGTCAGTCGGTGCGGACGGCCGGTACGGCACATCGGACGACGCACTGACGGCGCCGCCGGTCAATAACAACGCGGTCCAGACGATGTGCGCGGCCTGCCACGTGACGGGGTGGCAGCGCTACCAAGACAAGGCGACCGGCCAGTTCCTCGTGAGAGGCGTGAACGATCCCGGTGGTGAAATCAACATCGACGACGATCCGGAACTTGACGAGATCAACGTCGGGTGCGAGAGCTGTCACGGTCCAGGGTCTGAGCACATTGCGAACGGTGGACGATCCCGCTTCATCGTCAATCCCAAGAACCTCTCGGCAGAGCGCTCGAGTGTAGTCTGTGGCCGATGCCATGACCGGCGGCAAGGCTACGGCGGCCCGACCAATGGGTATACACAGGCCATCAGCGAGACCGGTGAACTGGCCCCGCCGGGCATCAGCCGCCAGGAACTCATCACGCGCTACACCGATCCCGTCAAAAAGGGACCGACCATGCGGGGGCCCGGTCGGGAAGACAACATCTGGGCCGACGACGTCCACTCGAACAAACCGCACCAGCAGTACGCAGACTTCCTGAAGTCGAAGATGTACCGGAACGACCGCGTGCTGGTCGCCTGCTCGGACTGTCATGACCTGCATGGCGGCACGCCGTTCCCGCGGGCCCTCATTCACGACGCCAACAACCCGACCTCGGCACTCTGCCAGCGCTGCCACACGGTGGACCCGCTTGCCCACATGGACACCAAGCTGAACGGGAAGATGAAGGGTCTGCAGACGCGCTGCATCGACTGTCACATGCCGGGCACGGCGAATACGGGCGGCATCGCAGGCGACTTCGGGAGGATGATCAAGTTGCCGCCCTATGCCAACGCGCAGGATGAAGAGAACAGCGCGTACTGGCAGGGGCCCTTGAAGTCCCATGTGTTCGACGTGCCGTTGAAGACCAATGTGGCCGTCGACGGCGTAGCGCCGGGGCGGGCGATGCCGATTCCCTACACCTCCGCGTGCGGCACGTGCCATGTCGTGAACGAGTTGCCGTTCAA
>CADEFD010000153.1:1638-3526 GCA_902826515.1 uncultured Acidobacteriota bacterium | reverse complement strand
GGTGGCTGGATTGCGCTGACCAAGGGCGATGGTGGCCACGAGGTGATGATGGGCGACCTCGTGCTCACCGAGGACGAGGTGAACCCCGTGATGTCGGCGCTCTTGAGTAACGGCCTCGACGTGACGGCCCTCCACAACCACTTCTTCTGGGACGCGCCGAAGATGTATTACATGCACGTGCACGGCATGGGCACGGCCGCAGACATCGCCACGCGCGTCAAGCCAGCGATCGACCTGATCGATCAGGCAGCCAAGCGCGCCACGTCCGCGGCGGCGTCACCCTCTGCGACAGGAGCCCTCGACAGTGCCGCGCTTGCGTCGATCGTCGGCCACCCGGGTGAGCAGACCGGTCCGGTCTTCAAGATGACGATCGGCCGGCCCGACATCAGCCTGCGCGAACACGGAGCCGTGGTGAACGCCCGCATGGGGCTGAACACGTGGGCGGCCTTCGCCGGGTCGGACGGAGACGCCATGGTCGCGGGCGACGTGGCGATGCTCGAGAAGGAAGTCACACCCGTGCTGAAAGCGCTGCGGGCCAACGGCCTCAACATCGTGGCGATCCACCACCACATGACGGGCGTGGCCCCGACCGTGATCTTTCTGCACTACTACGGTACCGGGCCGGCCGCGACCCTCGCGCGCGGCGTTCGTGCGGCCGTAGACCTGCTCGGCAAGTGATTAGGAGACACAGCCCATGATCACCACCGTTCTGACGGCGATACTGGCGCTCGCGGGTCCGACGCAACCGTCCGCCGGCGCCGCGGCGCCGCATGTCGTGTTCGTCTGTGAGCACGGCGCGGCCAAGAGCCTGGTCGCCACCGCCTACTTCAACAAGATGGCCGCTGAGCGCGGGCTGGCGGCACGCGCCACGTTCCGCGGCGTGGATCCGCAGGACGCGTTGTCGGTCCGGGCGGTGGCCGGCCTGAAAGAAGACGGGCTCACCATTCCAGACGGTCGTCCGACCGCCATCGCTGCCTCGGACGTGACGGCAGCCACCCACATCTTCGCCATTGGCTGCGCGCTGCCAGCCAGCGCCACGAAGTCAGGGAAGGCGAGTTCGTGGGACGACGTGCCCGATGACCAGGGCTACGGGCCAATGCGCGACGCCATCGTCCGTCATGTCCGAGCCTTGATCGACACGCTACGGTGAGCGTGTGGAGGCGCCGGGTGTCCGGCGCCTCACGACGGTCGAGAGTCTTGCGCTGCTGACTTCCATGGCACTTTCCCGGGTTCTCCTGCTCACCCTCGTGCTCCTCGGGCACGCGCTCATGGCGCGCGCCCAAGGCGTTCAGGCTCCGGAACTTCGCGCTGGCGCGCTGGGGCCGACACACAGCATCGACGGCCGACTGGACGAGCCCGCCTGGGCGACGGCGGAGGTGATCGATGTGTTCACGCAGGCCGATCCGCGTGAAGGTGAACCGGCCTCGGCGCGTACGGTCGTGCGCGTGCTGGCCGGACCGAAGGCGCTCGTCATCGGCATCGACTGCGAGCAGCCGGCAGGCGTCGGCGTGGTGAGCTTCAGTGTGCGTCGTGACGCCACGCTCACCCAGGAGGACCATGTGCGGCTCGTGCTCGGGCCGTTCATGGACGGCCGCTCTGGGTACGTGTTCGCGGTCAATCCGAGCGGCGCGCGCTACGACGGCATCATCAATCCGGGCGGCGAATCCGATAGCCCGGAGTGGGATGGCATCTGGGACGCGGCCACGTCGCGACGCGACGGCGGCTGGACCGCGGAGATCTGGATTCCGTTTCTGACCGTGAGCTTTAGGCCCGAACTACGCGCCTGGCACTTCAACGTGCAACGCCGCATTCAGGGCATGCTCGAAACCGACCGATGGGCGTCGGCCGCGCGGCAGTATCAGGTGACGCAGACCAGCCGTGCCGGTGT
>CADEFD010000153.1:0-1538 GCA_902826515.1 uncultured Acidobacteriota bacterium | reverse complement strand
TCGTTCATGGGCGTCGGCCGCGTGAAACAGAACCTCTGGCGCGAGTCGTGGGTGGGGGGCATCGCGACGATAGGCGATCCGCTCGGACGCCCGGGGAGCTGGCTCGCGGGCGGCGACTTCACCTACGCCACGTCGCGGCTGCGAGGCAGTAAGAATCTGCTCGTGGGCGTCTGGGGCTTGGCCACCAGCCGGGACGGCCTTGGTGGGGATGCGACCGCGCATGGTGTCCAGATCGACTACCCCAATGACCTGTGGGACGTGGCCCTCACCTACAAGCGGATTGGGAAGAACTTCGACCCGTCGCTGGGATTCGTCCCCCGGCCCGCGGTCTACCTGTACAACGTCAACGTCGAGCACAGCCCCCGCTTCAGGCGCGGGCCGATTCAACAAATGTTCTTCGAGTTCCGGCCGAACCTGGCCACCGATCTGTCGGGACGCTGGGAGAGCTACCGTGTGTTCACGGCGCCCATCAATTGGCGCTTCCGGACCGGCGACCGCGTCGAGTTCAACGTCAATCCTACGGGGGAGCGGCTGACGGCGCCGTTCGAGGTGGCCGACGGCGTCGTGATCGCGCCCGGCGCTTACAACTGGCGCCAGTATCGTCTGGAAGCCGGCACGGCTCAGAAGCGCCGGTTCTTCACGCAGCTCACGTGGTGGTTCGGCGGGTTCTACGGCGGCGATCTCGATCAGTATCAGTGGACGGGCGCGTGGAATCCGACCGCGCTCGTGACGGTCGAGTTCACAGGGCAGCGGAACGTGGGACGGTTGCCAGAAGGCCACTTCGTGCAGACCCTCGTCGGCAACCGACTCCGCATCAACATGTCGCCGAACCTATCCCTGTCCAGCTATGTGCAATACGACACCGACAGCGACTCGATTGGCGTCAACACGCGCCTGCGCTGGACGTTCCGCCCAGAGGCCGAGCTGTTCGTGGTCTACAACCACAACGTGCGGTCGCTCCTCGACCGCTGGCAGCTCGAATCGAATCAGTTGGTGATGAAAGTGCAGTACGCCTGGCGGAGGTGACGCGCCGGTCCGCCTTCTCGCTTGACCGACTCGTGCGATTTCCGATCCCTACTTGGGTGGTGGGCGGCGATCATGCGTTACTGCGCGCGTTCGTGGGCTCTCGGTGGCAAAGCACGCCGGGGCTGCGCGAGCTGTCGCTGCCAACGTCACGACCACGTCAGGCCCGCGCCCAAGGAAGAGGCAGCACCCACGCTCCCGGCTCAGGGCAGCGGCTACAGAAACTATGTGGCACGCAGTCGACTTCCTCGCAGCTTGAGTACGCGTCCGCGTGTGTCAGTGTTCGTCGGCGTAACCGATTTGAGGCACTGTGTAAGAACTGTGTAAGGTGGGCCTGAAACCGACGAGAAATGCCGACGATTACCGAGTCACATCGAAGAGCACTGCGTGAGGCTAAATCGTTGCTGAGCCTACGAAAGGAGCTGTTTCGGTGTCCCTTGGTGATGCTCGCCCGAATCGTTTTCCAAGCGTGCTCCTTCAACCACTCGGACATCTCTCCGCGTCTGTGGCCTCGG
>CADEFD010000152.1:7499-12065 GCA_902826515.1 uncultured Acidobacteriota bacterium | reverse complement strand
AACGTCTCGGCGAAGGACAAGGCCACCGGCAAGGAACAGAAGATCACCATCAGCGGCTCGAGCGGCCTGTCGAAGGACGAAGTCGATCGCATGGTGAAGGACGCCGAGTCGCACGCCAGTGACGACACGGCGAAGCGCGAGCTCATCGACCAGCGCAACCAGCTCGACTCGCTCGTCTACTCGGTCGAGAAGACGCTCGGCGAATCGAAGGACAAGCTGCCGGCCGGTGACGTCGAGAAGGTGACGACCGCCCTCGAGGCCGCGAAGAAGGCCACGCAGGGCGACGACGTGGCGGCCATCACGGCCGCGGCAGCCGACCTGCAGAAGGCGTCGCACCAGATGGCGGAGACGCTCTACAAGGCCACGCAGGCCGCCGGTGGCGGCGAGCCGGGCGCGCCCGGGGCCGACGACGGCGCGAAGCCGGCCGACGGCGAGGTGGTCGACGCCGAGTTCTCGGAGACCAAGTAAGCACAGGGAACAGGGAACAGGGAACAGGAGCAAGTCATGGCTATCGTGCGATTCGATCCGGTGCGTGAACTGTCGCGGCTGCAGGCGGCCCTCGCGGACGAGGGCGCGTGGGTGCCGCCGGTGGACATCTACGAAGCCGCCGACAAGGCGCTCGTCATCAAGGCCGAACTGCCCGAGCTGAAGCGCGAGGCGATTGCGGTCACGGTGGAGCAGGGCGCGCTCACGATCAGCGGCGAGCGTCCCTGGCCGGCCGACGTGCCGAAGGGCGACGTGCGGCGCGTGGAACGGCGCTACGGGAAGTTCAGCCGCCGCTTCGCGCTGCCGACGTCGGTTGACGGCGCCGGCATCGCGGCTGACTACAAGGACGGCGTCCTCACGGTGCGCCTGCCGATCCGCGAGGCCTCGAAGGCCCGTGTCGTGCCGGTGTCCATCGCCTCGTAGGCCGTCATGACGAGCTTCGTGCTGCACTGGGCCGTGCTGGCCCTCGCGCTCTGGCTGACCAGCCAGGTCGTCCCCGGCGTGTCGATTGCGGGCTGGGGCGCCCTGGCGGTTGGTTCGGCCGTGCTCGGCATCGTCAACACCATCGTGCGGCCGGTCATGACCTTCCTGACGCTGCCGCTCACCATCCTCACCCTCGGCCTGTTCTATCTGGTCGTGAACGGGGCGGCGTTCGGCCTGGCGGCGGCGCTCGTGCCCGGGTTCGACGTGGCGTCGTTCTTTGCCGCCGTGCTGGGCGCGCTCGTCACCGGCCTGGCCGCCTGGGTCGCCGGGGTGGTCGTGAAACCAGGCGCCAGCCCGGCCGCCTCACGCAGGGGTTGATGCGGGGACGGTCGTTTCTATAAGCTGAAAGGCTATGTCCGACTCCGAACTCGTCGTGGATGGCCAGGCTGAAGCTCCGGTGGTGCGCCACCAGGGGCGTCCCATCGAAAGCCGCTTCCTGTACGTGGACGTCGCGGCGGCCAGGGCCAAGCAGCTGCGCAAGGGCGCGAAGGTGCGGCTCGAGGCCGGCGCGCCCCGGGCCATCAAGCCCGAACGTCTGGCGATGCAGGAAGTGAATCAGCAGCTCGTGGAGTGGGATCTCCCCGAGTTCGCCGTGCTGCTCGAGAAGCGCTAGGCCGCGGACGGAACCGCGGCCGGCGCGCGCTCGTCCCTTTCAGTGGGTGGCCCCCGCCGCCCGTCGGGAGGGCAGGATGGGCGCACTACTCGCACTCGGCGCGGTCGCCATCGGCGGCGCCGTGGTGTTCGGCATTCTCGGAATCGTCTGGTTCGTCCTGAAGCTCGTGTTCCTGCCGATCCGGCTGGCGCTCGGTCTCGTGAAGCTGGTCGTCGGCGTCGTCGCCGGCGCGCTCGGGATGCTGGCGATGCTGGCGCTCGCGCCGGTGCTCCTCGTGGGCATCGGGGGGGCGCTCGTCGTCGGCCTCGTCATCGCGGCACTCGCCGCGCTCCTGCCGCTCGTGCCCTTCATCCTGCTCGGGCTGGTGGTCTGGTCGTTCCTGAAGCGGCCGGCCGTCACCGCCTGACGGCGGCGAGTGTGCTCAGGCGCCGGCCAGGGCCGGCGTCTTCAGGTGCCAGTCGCTCGCCGTCTGGTAGGCGGCGCCGGCGCGCACGAGCGCGGCTTCGTCCCACATCCGCGCCGTGAGCTGACAGCCGATCGGCAGGCCCTCGGGCGACATCCCGCAAGGCAGGCTGATGGCCGGCAGCCCCACCAGGTTCGCGCTCACGGTGAAGATGTCGGCCAGATACATCTGCAGCGGATCGGCGACCTTCTCGCCGAGGCGGAAGGCCGGCGTCGGCGTGGTCGGCGTGGCGATGAGATCCACGGTGGCGAGCGCCGCCGCGTAGTCGTCGCGCAGCGTCGCGCGCACCTGCTGCGCCTTCAGGTAGTAGGCGTCGTAGTAGCCGGCGCTGAGCACGTAGGTGCCGAGCATGATGCGGCGCTTCACTTCCGCGCCGAAGCCTTCGTCGCGCGAGCGTTCGTACATCGCGCGCAGCGTGTCCTGCGCCGAGAGCGTGGTGCGATACCCGTAGCGCACGCCGTCGTAGCGCGCGAGGTTGGAACTCGCCTCCGCCGTGGCGATGAGGTAGTAGACCGGAATGGCGAGTGAGACGTTCGGGAGCGTGACGTCGATGATGCTCGCCCCGAGTCCGCGCCAGGCGTCGAGCGTGGCGGCAAACGCGCCGGCGACCGACGCATCCACCCCTTCGATGAACGCGCGCGGCACGCCGATGCGCAGGCCGCGCATGTCGCGCGCAGCCGCGGCGTCGAAGACCGGCGCCGGCTGATCCGCGCTCGTCGCATCGTGCGGATCGCGGCCGGCGATCGCCGCCAGCACGATCGCGGCATCCTCGGCCGTCGTCGTGAACGGGCCGATCTGATCGAGCGACGACGCGTAGGCGAGCAGGCCGTAGCGCGACACGCGGCCGTAGGTGGGCTTCAGGCCGACGATACCGCAGAAGGCGGCGGGCTGACGGATCGAGCCGCCCGTATCGGAGCCGAGTGACGCCGGCACGGCGCGCGCCGCCACGGTGGCTGCGGAGCCGCCGCTCGATCCGCCCGGGGCGTGCGCGAGCGACCAGGGATTCGCGGTCGGGCCGAAGGCCGAGTTCTCGGTGGACGAACCCATCGCGAACTCGTCGCAGTTGGTCTTGCCGACGATGACGGCGCCGGCCGCGGCGAGCCGCTCGACCACGGTGGCGTTGTAGGGCGGCACGAAGCCGGCGAGGATCTTCGAGCCGGCGGTCGTCGGCACACCCTTCGTGCAGATGTTGTCCTTGACCGCGATCGGCACGCCGGCCAGCGGACCGAGCGCCTCGCCACGGGCGCGCGCGGCATCCACCGCGGCGGCCTGCGCGAGCGCCTGTTCGGCGGCGACCGCCGTGAAGGCCGCGAGTGACGGCTCCTGACGCGTGATGGCGTCGAGCGCCTCGCGCGTGACCGACGCGGCTGTACGTTCCCCGCGCGCGACGGCGTCGCGCACCCCTACGACATGACCCCGGCGTTCGCTCATCCGATGACTCGTGGCACCTTGAAGAAACCGGCTTCCGGCGCCGAGTCCGGCGCGTTGCCGAGCGCGGCGCGCTTCTCGAGCGTGGGCTGCGCGACGTCGGCGCGTTCGTGCGCGTCCTCACCGCCGACATGTGACATCGGCGTGACGCCGTCGGTGGGCGCGGCCTGGATCTGCCGGACGTACTCGAGGATGTCGTTGAGCTGGCGACCGAAGAGCTGGACTTCGTCGTCGGTGAGCGCGAGATGCGCAAGCGCGGCGATGCGATGTATCTCCGCGGCGTCGAGTGGCGTCTCAGTCATCACAGGAATCGTACCACGAAGCTCGACGTGTGCGCGCCAGGCGCTCCGCGCCCGACTACAATGGGATGTTCCCCGCCAACGGACCCTGGCAGCCACATGGGTCCGCGCCGACGCGTTCCGCGTCGGTCCTCTGTGGAGTCGCCGGAGATGTATCGCCTCATGCCTCAGCGTGTCGTTCGGGCTCTTGCCGCGTCTGTCGCGGCGCTCATTCTCGCCAGTTGCCGTTCCACGCCGCCCGCCGGCGCCGGTCCCGGCGGCCCTCCCGGCGGCGGCATGCCGGCCATGGGCGTCGAAGTCGCGACGATGGCCGACGGTGACGTCGAACAGTCGAGCGAGTTCATCGGCACCGTGAAGTCGCGCCGCTCCGTCACCGTGCAGCCGCAGGTCGAAGGGTTCGTCACGCGCATCGTGGCCACCTCGGGCGACCGGGTGCGCGCCGGCGCCGTGCTGATGGAGATCGACGCCGGCCGTCAGGAGGCCGCCGTGGCCACGCTCGAAGCGCAGCGTGGCGCGCGCGACGCCGACCTCGCCTATTGGCGGCAGCAGTCGGCGCGTCTCAAGACGCTGCTCGATGCCGGCGCCGTGAGCCAGCAGGAGTTCGATCAGGCCAGCGCCACCGTGAAGTCGGGAGAAGCGCAGCTGGCGGCCCTCGACCAGCAGATCCGCGAGCAGAAGGTCGAGCTCGGCTATCACCGCGTGCTGGCGCCGGCGGCCGGCGTCATCGGCGACATCCCGGTGCGGGTGGGCGACCGCGTCACGCGCGCCTCGATGCTCACGACCATCGACGACAA
>CADEFD010000152.1:0-7399 GCA_902826515.1 uncultured Acidobacteriota bacterium | reverse complement strand
CTCGGCCCGCTCGTCGGCAACAACTACGTGGTGCTCAAGGGCCTCACGGCGGGCGAACAGCTCATCGTCTCGGGCGTCCAGAAGATCGGCGACGGCATGCCCGTGTCGCCGCAGCCTCCCGCCGGCCCCGCGCCGGACCCCGCGGCCGCCGCCGCCGCCGCCGGGAAGTAGAGCCACTCCGCATGCGTACAGACGTTTTCATCAGCCGGCCCATCCTCTCGACGGTGCTGGCGCTCGTCGTCGTCATCGCCGGCGCGATCGCCATCCCCACGCTGCCCATCGCCCGGTTTCCGGAACTCGCGCCGCCCTCGGTCACGGTGCTGGCCATCTACACCGGCGCCAACGCGCAGGCGGTCGAATCGGCCGTCACGACGCCGCTCGAGCAGGCGATCAACGGCGTCGAAGGGCTGGCCTACCTCCAGTCGTCGAGTACCAACAGCGGCATCAGCACGATCACGGTCACCTTCGACATCGACCGCAACGCGGATCTGGCCGCCATCGACGTTCAGAACCGCGTCAACCAGGCGCTCGGCCGCATGCCGGCCGACGTCCGCACCAACGGCATCACCGTCACGAAGAACACCGCCGGCTTCATGGGCGGTCTCGGGTTCTTCACGAAGGACAACCGCTACGACGCGCAGTTCATCAGCAACTATCTCGACCGCTACGTGCGCGACGCGGTGAAGCGGGTGCCCGGCGTGGGCGACGTCATCATCTTCGGCGAGCGCCGCTATGCCATGCGGCTGTGGCTCGATCCGGGGAAGCTGGCGGCGCGCGGACTCACCGCCGGCGACGTCGTGAACGCGCTGCGTGAGCAGAACGTGCAGGTGGCGGCCGGCGCCCTCGGCGATGCGCCGTCGGCGGCCGACCAGATGTTCAACCTGAGCGTCCGCGCGCAGGGCCGTCTCACCGAGGCGAACGAGTTCGCCGATGTCGTCGTGTCGGGCGGCAAGGACGGCGCGCTCGTGCGCGTGCGCGACCTCGGCCGCGTCGAACTCGGCGCCGAGAACTACACCTCGAACCTCCGGTTCCTCGGCCTCGAGGCGTCGGGCATGGGCATCGCGCTCCTGCCCACGGCCAATGCGCTCGCCGTCTACGACGGCGTGATGGCCGAAATGGCGCGCATCGAGAAGAACTTCCCGCCGGGACTCGAATGGCGCCTCGCCTTCGACAACGTGACGGTGGTCCGCGAGTCGATCGTGGAAGTGCTGAAGACGCTGGCCGAGGCGCTCGTGCTCGTCGTGCTCGTGATGTTCCTGTTCCTGCAGAACTGGCGCAGCACGATCATCCCGGCGCTCACGATCCCGGTGTCGCTCATCGGCACGTTCGCGTTCGTCAAGCTCTTCGGCTTCTCGATCAACACGCTGACCCTCTTCGGCATCGTGCTTGCCATCGGCATCGTCGTCGACGACGCCATCGTCGTCGTCGAGAACATCGAGCGCCACATGCGCGAGTTCGGCAAGTCGGCCTACCAGGCGGCCGTCGATGCCATGCGCGAAGTGCTGAGCGCCGTCATCGTCATCGGCATCGTGCTCGTCGCGGTGTTCGTCCCGGTGGCGTTCTTCCCGGGCACGACCGGACGGCTCTATCAGCAGTTCTCGCTGACCATCGCCTTCGCCGTCGTGCTCTCGGTGTTCAACGCCATCACGCTCACGCCGGCACTCGCGGCGCTGCTCCTCGACAAGGAGACGCACACGCATGGCCGCTTCTTCACGATGGTCAATCGGGTGATCGATGCCGGCACGTCGGCCTACGTCGCCACCGTGCGCAAGGCCCTGGCCTGGAAGTGGGCGATGCTCGTGGTCTTCGCGCTGGGCCTCTGGGCCACGTGGGGCATCACGCAGGTCGTGCCGACGGCGTTCGTCCCGGAAGAAGACGAAGGGTTCTTCATCACCGTCGTCCAGGCGCCGGCCGGTGCGTCGCTCGAATACACCGACGGCATCGCGAAGCAGGTGGAGCAGATCCTCTACAACGATCCCGATATCGCCTCGGCGTTTTCGGTCATGGGCTTCAGCTTCAGTGGCGCGGCCCCGAACAACGGGCTCGTGTTCACCGCGCTCAAGAGTTACGACCAGCGCCAGCGTCCCGACCAGTCGCTGGCCGCGGTGCTCAACCGGCTGCGCGGGCCGCTCTTCGGCATCTCCGGCGCCATCGTGGTGCCGTTTGCGCCGCCGGCCATCCAGGGGCTGTCGGTCTTCGGCGGTTTCCAGTTCGAAGTGCTCGATCAGTCGGGCGGCGACATCGCCGGCCTGGCGGACGCCACGAACGCCGTCGTCGGCGCCGGCAATCAGTCGGGCAGGGTGGCCGGGCTCTTCAGCAGCTTCCGCGCCAACGACCCGCAGCTGCGCGTGGACATCGACCGCGACAAGGCGCGCGCGCTCGGGCTGCCGCTGCGCGAGGTGACCGACGCGCTGCAGGTGTTCCTCGGCTCGCAGTACATCAACGACTTCGACTTCAACAGCCGCGCCTACCGCGTGTTCGCGCAGGCCGATCAGCGCTTCCGCGCCTCGCCCGACAACCTGAAGCAGCTCTACGCCCGCACGACCACGGGGCAGATGGTGTCGCTCGACACGGTGGTGCGGGTCAGCGAAACGACGGCGCCGCAGGTCATCAGCCACTTCAACCTGTTCCGCTCGGCCGAAATCACCGGCGTCGCGGCGCCCGGGCTGAGTTCGGGCGAAGGCATCGCGGCGATGGAGCAGGTGGCGCGGCAGTCGCTGCCGCCCGGCTTCGACTTCGCGTGGGCGGGGCAGTCGCTCGAGGAGATCAAGGCCGGTTCGCAGGCCACCTACATCTTCGCGCTGAGCGTGCTGCTCGTCTACCTCGTGCTCGCCGCGCAGTACGAAAGCTGGGTCCTGCCGATCATCATCCTGCTCGGCGTGCCGCTCGCCGTACTCGGTGGCCTCGGCGCGCAGTACTGGCGCGGGCTCGCCAACGACGTCTTCTGTCAGGTCGGGCTCGTGCTGCTCGTCGGCCTCGCCGCGAAGAACGCCATCCTCATCGTGGAGTTCGCCGAACAGCTGCGTGAGGAAGGGCAGTCGATCGTGGACGCGGCGGTGGAAGCCGCGCGCATCCGCCTGCGGCCGATTCTCATGACGTCCATCGCGTTCATCCTCGGTGTGCTGCCGCTCGCGTATGCGACGGGCGCCGGCGCCGCGGCCAGGAACTCGGTGGGCACGACGGTGGCCGGCGGCATGCTGGCCTCCACGTTCCTCTCGATCGTCTTCATCCCGGTGCTCTATGTCGTCATCCGCACCCTGGCGCCCGGCCGCACCCGTGGCGCTGCTCCGGCAGTCGCGGCCGGCGAGGAGGTGGCCCATGGCTGATCTCCGTCGCGGTCTCGTGCGGCCGCTCGTCGCTCTCATCGCGTTCGGGGTGGGCCTGACGCCTGCGCAGGCGCAGACCCCCGCCCTTGAAGTGGTCACCTTCGAAGCGGCCGTGCAGCGCGCCATCCAGGCGAATCTCACGGTGCAGCGGGCGGCCACGGCCGTGCTCGGCGCCGAGGCGCTGCTCGCGCAGGCGCGGGCCGCGGTGCGGCCGTCAGTGGACGGCGCCGCCACGGTCACGATGCTCGACGGCGAACGCGGCTTCAGCGGCAACGTCGTGCAGCCGCGCACGCAGCTCCTGCTGGCCGGCTCCGCCGGTGTTCCGCTGCTCGCCTCCGCCCAGTGGGCGGCGCGCCTGCAGGCGGCCGACCAGGTGACGGTGGCGAAGGTCGCCGTGGACGACGTGCGCCGGCAGGTGGGCGTGGCGGCGGCCGAAGCGTATCTCGCGGTCATCGCGCGGAAACGCCAGCTCGAGGTGAACGTGCGCGCGCGGGATACCGCGAAGGCGCAGCTCGACTACGCCACGGCGCGGCGTGAAGGCGGCGTTGGCAGCCGCCTGAACGAACTGCGCGCGGCGCAGGAACTCGCCGTGGACGAAGAGCTGGTCGAGCGCGCGACGCTGGCCGTGCAGCTCGGCCAGGAAGCCCTCGGCGTGCTGCTCGCCGCCGACACGGCCGTGGACACGGCCGGACCGCCCGCGCTCGAAACGCCGTCGGGAGACGGCGACAGCTGGCTCGTGCAGCGCACCGACATCAAACTGTTCGATGCGCGCATCGACGCCGCAGGGCGGGTCGTGGCCGACAGCTGGCGCGACTGGGTGCCGACGGTGCGCGCGGCGTTCGAGCCGCAGTACATCACGCCGTCCGGACTCTTCCAGCCGTCGGGCACGTGGCGCGCGCTCGTCACCGCCAACGTGCCGATCTTCGATGCCGGCCGCCGCCGCGCGGTGAAGTCGCAGCGCGAGGCGTCACTGGCCCTCGTCCGCGTGGAGCGGCAGGATGCCGAGCTGCGTGCGAAGTCGGACGTGCGCATCGCGCGCACGACCATCGACGCCGAGGCGAAGGCGCTCGGCCGGGCGCGCGAAGCGGCGGGGCACGCCGCCGAAGTGTTGCGCATCACCGACGTCGCGTTCCGCGCCGGCGCCACCACCAACATCGAACTCGTCGACGCGCAGCGGCGCGCCCGCGACGCCGAGTCCGCGGTGGCCCAGGCGGAAGACCGGGCGCGGTCGGCGCGGCTCGGGCTGCTCGTGGCCCTCGGCCGGTTCCCGGGCTAGCCCCCGTCCGGGTCTCGCGGGATCGGCTGGCCTTCGTGCCGGGCGAGGCGTAGACTGGCGCCATGACCCGGCGGCGTGGTCGCGGCGGGCAGTGGTGGCTGGCGATTTTCGCCGGCTGGATGGGCGTGCAGAGCCTGGACCTCGGTCCCGACCCGACGCTCATCGTCTCGCAGGCCGAGTCGTTCGCCGTGCGCGCCGTGGACGTCTCCGGCCGCCGTCATCCCATCGCGCTCTTCGATGGCCGCGGCTGGCTCGTCGACTCGCCGCGCCGGCTCGTCGGTCCGCCGGCGCCCGATCCGCCGGCCATCGTCGGCCTCGAGACGAGCGAAGGTCTGCCTGTGACGACCGTGCGCGTCTTCGCCGCGAGCGGCGAGCCATGGCGCTGGGCGCAGCGCGCGGTGGAAGACGTCGCGGCCCGCGCGTCAGGTCTCGGCGAGCGGCGGGTGACCGAGGTGTCGATGTACGTGCCGGCGGGTGCCGGCGCCAGTGCGGTCTACGTGGATCTCACGATGCGCACGCCCGAGCCGCAGTGGCGCGGCGCGGTGGTGGGTGCGTGGGTGCTGCCGCAGGAGGGCGCCGAGCCGGTCGTGCTCGGCGCGCGTCCCGCCGCCTTCCGGTCGTATGACGAGTACATCCGCATCCCGCGCCGCCATCCGCTTGGCATCGCCGTGGCCGGACGCGGCGGGGTGCAGACGTGGGTGATGTACAACCGCAGCAAGGATGGCGACACGTTCGAGCTGGCCGGCGTCAGTCGCCGGGGGTTGCGCGAACATCCGCCGATCCCGCGCGGCGCCTCGTAAGGCGCTACTGGATCGCGCGCAGCTCGATGTCGAAGACGAGCGTCGCGTTGCCCGGAATGGCCGGCGGCGCGCCCGCCGAGCCGTAGCCGAGATCCGGCGGAATCACCACACGGCGCTGGCCGCCCACGCGCATCCCGGTGACGCCGCGGCTGAACCCCTGAATCACACCGGTGCCGACCGTGAAGGTGAAGACGCCGGCGTCGAACTGCGTGCCCTTGTTCTGCGACGCGGTCGAGGAATACAGCCAGCCCGCGTACGCCACGGTGGCCTGGCGGCCGGTGGTGGCTTCGGCGCCGGTGCCGAGCGTGATGTCCACGGTTTCGAACGGCACGTTGACGGACGGTGACGTGGGGGTGTCTTCGCCACCGCCGCCACAGGCGGCAGTCGTGGCAGAGAGCAGCAGGACGAGAGCGAGGCGCGACAGTCGGAGCATGGTGGATGTCTGGGCCGGAAGGCAGTCTGGCGTGCCTTCAGTATACCGGCGGGCGCTCGGCCGGCGCGGGCGGCGGGCACAGCCAGATGCCAGGCACGAACTCGGTGCCATCGACGCAGGACCCCTGCTTCACGAGCGGCACGTCGCCCGCCGCGGCCAGCCGCGCGTATTCGTCCACCCGGTGCACGGCGAGCGCCGCCACCTTCAGTCGTTCCTGCGAGCGGAAGCTGAGGACGTAGGCCAGGCGGTAGTCGCCCCACAACGTCGTGAAGCCGCGGGCTTCGAGGGCGCGCACCGCCTCGCCGCGCCGGTCGGGCCAGCGGCCGCTCCTGATCTCGGCGGCGAGCGCCAGGTAGTCGCTCAGGTTCAGGCCCGCCCAGAGCAGCGTGGCGGTCACGAGCCCGGCACGTGCGGGCGGCATCGGCAAGCGCAAGCCGGCCACCAGCGCACCGGCCGGCAGGAACAGGAGCAGCAGGTCGTAGCGCAGCGTCGCCTGCGAGAGCTGCGAGCAGGCGACGAAGCCGTAGACGAGCGTCGAGAGCACGCCCACAGCCACGAGGTACCCGGGCAGCGCGGTGCCGGGAATCGTGCCCGGGCCGCGCGCGGCGGCTGGTAGACGCCACAGCGCGAACGCCCCGCAGACGAGTCCGGCCATCGTGAGCACCAGCGCCCACGGACCGAGGCCGGGGTTGCCGTGGCCCATGCCTGAACTGATCGTGACATCGATCATCGGGCCGGGCACGCCGCCGGCCATGAGCGGCAGGTGCGACGTGACCAGCTCGCGTCCGCGAGCGGGCCAGGTGGACGGCGTGAGGCAGAGCTGCGCGGCGATGGCATCGCGCGCCGAGAGGTTCAGGAACGCCTCGCGCGGTGCGCTGCCGGGCCCGTACATGTCGCCATGCGGCCTCAACGCGCTGACGGCCACCTGCGCGGCCACGACCAGGGCCGCGGCAATCGCCCAGTGCCGCACGAGCGCCCACGGCGCCGTCCGGCGATGCCACAGGTCCAGCACGCCGATGGCGGCAGCGGCGAGCACCGTGAATTCCCGGTGGGCCACGAAGATACCGAGGGCCGCGCCGAAGGCCCACGGCCGTGCCCGCAGCGACCACAGCACGAGCGTGTAGAGCAGCGGCTCCACGTTGCCGCCCATCGCGTCCATGAGCCGCGATCCTGGCGTGAACGCGGGCAGGGCGAGCGGCAATACGCCGGCGAGCGCCAGCCACGGCGAGAGGCCCAGGTCGCGATGCGCGCGCCACACGAGCAGCAGCACCGTGGCGGCGTTCATCACGAGCAGCGGCAGCTTCAGGGCGACTTCGGTGGGCCCGATCAGCCACATCACCGGCGCCGCGAGATAGGCCTCGACGGCCAGCAGATAACTCTGCCCGTAGAAGAAGACCGGGAAGGCGCGGCCCTCGCTGATGTGTTTCGCCATCAGCCCGACCACGGCCTGGTCGGCGTCGAAGCGCACGCCGGGCGCCATGAAGGGCGCCGTACGCGCGACGACGAGCAGCGTCGCGAGCGTCAGGCACAGGAACAGTGCGGCTCGCCGGGACACGACGCCAGA
>CADEFD010000151.1 GCA_902826515.1 uncultured Acidobacteriota bacterium | reverse complement strand
ACGTCTCGTGGTTCAACTTCAAGGGCGCCGGCCAGCAGCGCAAGGTCGGCACGCTCTCCGGCGGTGAGCGCAACCGCGTCCACCTGGCGAAGCTGCTCCGCGAGGGCTGTAACCTGCTGCTGCTCGACGAACCGACCAACGACCTCGACGTCGATACGCTGCGCGCGCTCGAAGACGCCTTGCTCGACTTCCCGGGCTGCGCCGTGGTCATCAGCCACGACCGCTGGTTCCTCGACCGCATCGCCACGCACATCCTTGCCTTCGAAGGCGACTCGCAGGTCACCTGGTTCGAGGGCAACTACCAGGACTACGAAGCTGACCGGAAGCGCCGCCTCGGCGCCGCCGCCGACCAGCCGCATCGCATCAAGTACCGCAAGCTCACACGTTAGGAGGCAGGCATGACGCCCCATGAAGCACGCGCGGCAGTGAATGTGATCGGCACGCAGTTGCAGCACGAGTGGATGACCACGGTGAAGGTGCTCGAAGCCATCCCGGAAGGCAACAAGGACTGGAAGCCGGAAGACAAGGCCCGCTCGGCGTGGGACCTGGCCGTGCACCTGGCCGGCGCCGACATCTGGTTCCTCAACGCCATCCTCGACGGCAGGTTCACGAGCGATCCGGAAGGCGACGCGAAGCTGAAGGCCGCGGCGCCGACGCCGGCGAAACTGGCGGAGTGGTACAAACACGAGTTCCCGAAGAAGCTCGAGCAGGTGCTGGCGCTGCCCGACGTCAAGTTCACCGAGATCATCGACTTCTACGGGATGAAGAACCCGGCGATCGTCTACCTGAACTTCTGCCTGGTGCACGGCGTGCATCACCGCGGGCAGCTCTCGACCTACCTGCGGCCGATGGGCGGCAAGGTGCCGGCCATCTACGGCGGCAGTGCCGACGAGCCGTTCCCGGGCGTGCCTGCCTAGCCGGGACTCGGGGCCCGGGGCTCGGGCCTCGGGAACGATCATGTCTGTGTCACGGTGCCTCGCTGCCGCGCTCGCGTGCCTCGGGTTCGCGCTCGCCGGCTGCGCGGGGCCGGTGGCGCCGGATCTCGTCATTACACACGCGCGGGTCTTCACGAACGACCCCGCGCGTCCGTGGGCCGAGGCCGTGGCGATGAAGGGGGAGCGCGTCGTCGCCGTCGGCACCACCACCGAAGCGCTCGCCGCGAAGGGGCCGTCGACGCGTGTCGTGGACGCCGGCGGACGCGTCGTGGTGCCCGGCTTCAACGACGCGCACGTGCATGTCGAGGTGGCCCCCGAGACGGTCACGCTGACGCTCGGCCAGGATCCGTCGCTCGACGCCCTGGCTGACGCCATCGCCACCGCCGACCGCACGGCGGCCCCCGGCGTGCTGCTGCGCGGCAGCATCGGCCCGGCCGCATGGGAAGACCCGCGGCTCACGCGCGCCTGGCTCGATGCCCGCGCGCCGTCGCGCTCCGTGTGGCTCCAGATGTGGACCGGTCACGGCGACGTGTTGAGTTCCGCCGCCCTCACCCTCGTCGGGCTGGACGACGCGGTGAAGGATCCGGTGGGCGGCCGCCACGGGCGCGATGCGGCCGGACGGCTCGATGGGCGGCTCGAGGAGTACGCCGCCTACATCGCCTCGCGCCGGCTGGCCGAAGGCACGCCGCCGGCGCGCGCCGTGGCGATCTACAAAGCATTCGCCGGCGAAGCCGTGCGGCTCGGCATCACCTCCGTACAGCTCATGTCTACGGGCCTGCCGGCGCGGGCGTCGGTGCCGCGACTGCTGGAGGCGGCAACGCCGATCCGCTGGCGCATCTTCCGTCTGCCCACGACCGCGGCGGGTGCGGAGACTGAGGACGGCCGCCCGCATCTGCCGCCACAGCCCGGACCGCGGCTCGACGTACGGGGCACGAAGTGGATTCTCGACGGCACGCCGATCGAACGTCTGGCCGCGCTGAGCGCGCCCTACGCCGATCGTCCGGCCGAGCGCGGGCGCATGAATCTCGACACCACGGGCCTCGAGACGGTCGTGCGCGAAGGGTACGGCACCGAGAACCAGCTCGCCGTGCACGCGGTGGGCGATGCGGCTATCGAGGCGTATCTCGCGGCGCTCGAGCGGGTCGGGGCGGCGGCCGTCTGGCAGCGCAAACGTCCGCGGCTCGAACACGGCGACATGATCACCGCGTCGCAGATGGCGCGCGCCCGCGCGCTCGGCGTCGTGGTCGTGCAGAACCCGGCGCACTTCCTCGACCGCGACACGTTCGCGGCGCGCCTCGGCGGCCGCCTCGGCGCGTTCCAGCCCCTGGCCTCGATGCTCGCCGCCGGCGTCCCGCTCGCGCTCGGATCTGATGGGCCGCTCAGCCCGTTTCTGAACATCGCCTTCGCGACGTCGCATCCAGTGCATCCGGGCGAAGCGCTCACGCGCGAACAAGCGGTGGCCGCCTACACGCGTGGCGCCGCCTTCGCCGAGTCCACCGAACGCGAGAAGGGCTGGCTCGCGCCGGGCACGCTGGCCGACCTTGCCGTGCTGTCCGACGACCTCTTCACCGTGCCCGCTGAACGCCTGCCGGGCCTCTCGAGCGTGCTCACCGTCGTCGGCGGGACCATCGTGTACGATGCCGGCGTCCTACCTCACTAGCCGATGTTCCCAGACCTCCGCACGTTCATGGATCGGCTGCGCGCCGATTCCGATCTCATCACCGTCACCGCACCTGTCGACGCGCACCTCGAAGCCGCCGAGATCCACCGCCGCGTGATTGCCGCCGGCGGGCCGGCGCTGCTCTTCACCAACGTGAAGGGGCGCGGCTATCCGCTGGTCACGAACCTCTTCGGCACCGAGAAGCGCGCCACGCTGGCCTTCGGCGAACACCCGATGCGGCTCATCCGCCGGCTGGTCGATCTGGCGCAGACGATCATGCCGCCTGATGCCGCGAAGCTGTGGGGTGCCCGCGACGTGGCCGGCAGCCTGCTGAAGGTGGGCCTGAAACGGCAGAGCCTCGGGCCGGTCACCGAGGTCGTGACCCGCGATCCGCGGCTCGACCGCCTGCCCGCGCTCACGTGCTGGCCCGACGACGGCGGCCCGTTCGTCACGCTGCCGCTCGTCTACACCGAACACCCCGGCGGCCACGGCCACAACCTGGCGATGTACCGCCTGCACGTGCACGACGCGCAGTCCACCGGCATGCACTGGCAGATCGGCAAGGGCGGCGGCTTCCACTATCAGCTCGCGGAAGCGAAGAACCAGGCGCTCCCGGTCACGGTGTTCCTCGGTGGTCCGCCGGCGCTCATCCTCTCGGCCATCGCGCCGCTGCCCGAGAACGTGCCCGAGCTGATGCTCGCGTCGCTCATCGCCGGCGAACGTCTGGCGCGTGTGCCCGGTCCGTACCGTCATCCGCATCCGCTCGTGGCGAACGCCGAGTTCGCGCTCATGGGCGAGGTGCGGCCCAACGAGCGGCAGCCGGAAGGCCCCTTCGGCGATCACTACGGCTACTACTCGCTGCGCCACGACTACCCGGTCTTCCGCGTCCACACGCTGGCGCATCGACGCGATGCGATCTACCCGGCGACGGTGGTGGGGAAGCCGCGCCAGGAAGACTTCTTCATCGGCGACCTGCTGCAGGAGCTGCTGTCGCCGCTCTTCCCGCTCGTCATGCCGGCCGTCGAGCAGCTCTGGTCCTACGGCGAGACGGGGTATCACTCGCTGGCCGCCGCGGTGGTGAAGCAGCGCTATCCGCGCGAGGCGATGGCAAGCGCCTTCCGCATCCTCGGCGAAGGCCAGCTCTCGCTGCAGAAGTTCCTGCTGCTCACTGACAAACACGTGGACGTGAAGGACTTTCGCGCCACGCTCGAACACGTGCTGGCGCGCACCGACCCGCGCACGGATCTCTACGTGTTCGGCCATCTCTCGATGGACACGCTCGACTACGCCGGCCCGGCCGTGAACAAGGGCTCGAAGGGCGTGTGGATGGGCCTCGGCGATCCGATCCGCGAGCTGCCCCGCGTGTTCCGTCCGCCGGTGCCGCCGCCGCCGGACGTGACCGACGTGCGGGTCTTCTGCGGCGGCTGCCTGGTCGTGGGCGCGCGTCCGTTCGCCGAGGATCGCGACGCCGCGGCGCGCCTGGCCGCGCACCCGGCCTTCGAGGGCTGGCCACTCCTCGTCATCTCGGACGAACCGGAGCGGGCCACGCGCAGCGCTGTCAACTTCCTGTGGACCACCTTCACGCGGTTCGAGCCGGCCGCCGACATCCATGCGGCGAAGGTCACCCTCGAACGCAACCACGTGGTGTTCACGCCGCCCGTGGCCATCGATGCCCGGATGAAGCCGTGGTATCCGGCCGAGGTGAGCTGCGACCCGCAGACGGCCGAGCTCGTCACCAGCCGCTGGCGCGAATATTTCCCCTACGGCAAGGTGGCAATGGGCGATGCCGAACGCGGTCATCTGGACTAGCGCGCGACTTGCACGTACGATACGAGACACCGTGAGCGATACCGTCACCCGTGGGATCCGCGTGCAGGTGCGCAGTGTGTACGTGCCCGAACGCAGCGCGCCGCGCGAGCAGCACTTCTTCTTCGCGTACCACGTGCGGATCTCGAACGAGGGCAGCGAGACCGCCCAGCTCCAGAGCCGTCACTGGGTCATCACCGATGCCAACGGCGACGTGCAGGAAGTGCGCGGGCCGGGGGTCATCGGCGAAACGCCGGTGCTGGCGCCTGGCGCCGCCTTCGAATACACGAGTTACTGTCCGCTCACGACCGCCGTGGGCACGATGCAGGGCAGTTACACGATGACGACGCCAGCCGGCGACACCTTCGACGCCGCGATCAGCCCGTTCACCCTGGCGATGCCGCACGCGCTCAACTGAGCAGGTCCGCTCCCGGAGCCCCGCCCCGGCCGATCGGCCGGGGAAGGGCCGGCGCCGTTTGGGCCATACTTGAACGATGCGCGGTCTGCGAGTGCCCACCCCGAGTGCCAGGAAGGCCGAACGCGTCGGTCGTCCTCCCGTCTCCGAGAAACAGCCGGCCGACAAGAAGAAGGTGACGCCCGGCGCGGCGATGCGCGAAGCGCGGCTGCTCATCCACCAGCACCGCGGCCGCCTCGTCACCGGCCTCGTCCTGATGCTCATCAGCCGGCTGGCCGGCCTCGTGCTGCCGTCGTCGGCCAAGTACGTGATCGACGACGTCATCGGCAAGGGGCGGCACGATCTGCTGCTGCCGATTGCGCTCGCGGCCGGCGCCGCCACCATCGTGCAGGCGTTCGCGTCGTTCGGGCTGTCGCAGCTGCTCGGTGTGGCGGCCCAGCGGGCCATCACCGACATGCGGCGGCGCGTGCAGTCGCAGGTGATGCGCCTGCCGGTGCGCTACTTCGACTCGACGCAGTCGGGCGTGCTCGTCGCCCGCATCATGAACGACGCCGAAGGACTGCGGAACCTCGTGGGCACCGGACTCGTGCAGCTCGTCGGCGGCCTCGTGACGGCCGTCATCGGCCTGGGCGTGCTGCTGTACCTCAACTGGCGCCTCACGATCGTCACCGTCATCGTGCTCGGTCTCTTCGGCGGCGGCATGGCCTACGCCTTCAAGAAGCTGCGGCCGCTCTTCCGCGAACGCGGCAAGATCAACGCCGAGGTGACCGGACGGCTCACCGAAGCGCTCGGCGGCATCCGCGTGGTGAAGAGCTACACCGCCGAGAAGCGCGAAGAGATCGTCTTCACGCACGGCGCCCATCGCCTCTTCCGCAACATCGCGCAGTCGATGACCGGGGTTTCGGCCACGACCGCCGGCTCCACCGTGATCATCGGCGTGGTGGGCGTGCTCATGGTGTGGCTCGGCGGCAACGACATCCTCGCCGGCCGCATGACGCTCGGCGACTTCGTGATGTACATCTTCTTCATCGGCCTGGTGGCGGCGCCGCTGGTCTCGATCGCGTCGATCGGCACGCAGATCACCGAGGCGTTCGCCGGGCTCGACCGCATCCGCGAGATCCTCGACATGAAGACCGAGGACGACCTCGATGCGGACAACCAGCGCATGGGCGTCATCCGCGGCGATGTCGCCTTCGACGGCGTGAGCTTCGAATACGACCCCGGCCGGCCCGTGCTGAAGGACGTCACGTTCACCGCGCCTGCCGGCTCCACGACCGCGCTCGTCGGCTCGAGCGGCTCAGGCAAGAGCACGCTCATCAGCCTCGTGATGGCCTTCAACCGCCCCCTCTCAGGCAGCGTGCGCGTGGACGGCCGCGACCTCACCACCGTGAAGCTGCGCGACTACCGCGAGCAGGTGGCGTCGGTGCTGCAGGAGAACTTCCTCTTCGACGGCACCATTGCCGAGAACATCGCCTACGCGCGGCCGCAGGCCTCGCGCGCCGAAGTGGAAGAGGCGTGCCGGCTGGCTCACTGCGAGGAGTTCATTCTGCGCTTCCCGCAGGGCTACGACACGGTCGTCGGCGAACGCGGCATCAAGCTCTCGGGCGGACAGCGGCAGCGCGTGTCGATCGCCCGGGCGCTGCTGGCCGAGCCGCGCATCCTCATCCTCGACGAAGCGACGTCGTCGCTCGACAGCGAGAGCGAGGAGATGATCCAGGACGCGCTCAGGCGGCTGCGCCACGGCCGCACCACCTTCGTCATCGCGCACCGCCTCTCCACGATCCGCAGCGCCGATCAGATCCTGGTGCTCGAAGGCGGCGAGATCGTCGAGCGCGGCACGCACGATGAGCTGCTCGCGAAAAACGGCCGCTACCGTCAGCTCTACGACAAGCAGTACAAGCTCGAGACCAACCGCTTCGTCAACCCGGGCGAAGACTGGACGCCGGAACCGGCCCGCGTGGTCGTGGCCAGGCCGCCGTCGTCGCAGGTCTAACGCCCGGGCGGCGCGAGTCGCACGTCGGCGGCGTGTTCGGCCTCGCGCAGCCGCGCGTGGCAGTCGAGGAACGCGTCCACGATCACCGGGTCGAAGTGCGTGCCGCGGCCGTCCCGGATGATGCCGATCGCCTGCTCGTGCGGCAGCGCCTCCTTGTAGGCGCGCCGCGCGACGAGCGCGTCGTAGGTGTCGACCACCGCCACGATCCGGCCGGGAATGGGGATGGCGTCGCCGCGCAGCCCCTGCGGATATCCGGAGCCGTCCCAGCGTTCGTGGTGCGTGAAGACGATGTCCTTGGCGAGGTTCAGCACCTCGTTGTCGTGCACGCCGGCGAGCGCCTCCGCCTTGCGCAGGCTGTCGTGGCCGAGTGTCGTGTGCTGTTTCATCTCCGCGTATTCGCTCTCGGTGAGCTGGCCGGGCTTGTGGAGCACGGCGTCCGAGATGCCCACCTTGCCGATGTCGTGCAGCGGCGCCAGCGTGGCGATGAGATCGATTCTGTGCGGCGTGAGGTAGTCGCGGTAGGCGCCGCGCGCGGCCACGCTCGTGGCGAGGAGCCGCGTGTATTCCTGCGTGCGGCGGGCGTGCCGGCCGGTGTCGGCGTCGCGCGTCTCGGTGAGCGTGGTGAGCGTCTGCACGATGAGCCGCTGTGCCTGCTCGCGGCGGCCGAGCTCGGTGTTGGCGCGCCGGCGCTCGAAGGCCAGGGCTCCGGCCACACCCGCGAGTGCGCCGAGGGCCAGCCCGGCGATCGTGCTCACGGGCGACACGAGGGCGCCGCTGGCCGCGAACCAGCCGCGCAGGCCGAACCAGGCGACAGCCGCGGCGGCGAGGGCGGCGGCCGCGCCGCCAGTTCCGCCGAGCCACGCGACCAGCGCCGCGCCGAGGAGTGCGCCGGCCACCGGGCCGGCCAGTTCGAGCAGCCGCGCCGCGGGAGGCCGTTCGGCGGAGGCGCCGCCGAGCAGCGCGTCGGCGACCGTGGCGTGCAGCTCGACGCCGGGGAAGCGCGGATCGACGGCCGTCGCCACGATGTCGCGCACGCCGAGCGCGGTGGCGCCCACGAAGACGATACGGCCGCGAAGGGCCTCGGGCGGCACGGTGCCGGCGAGCACATCGCGCGCCGAGAGATGCGGGAACGTGCGTCCCGGGCCGCGCGGTCGCAGCAGGATCTGTCCCTGGGGGTCGAGGCGCACGACGCGCGTGCCGACGGCGAGCGCGACGGCGCCGTCGCTGCGACGTTCGACCACGATTGGCGCCGGCGAGGCCACGGCCACCGCGGTCAGCGCCAGCGCCGACTGCACCTGGCCCCGGTAGTGCGTCAGTACCGGGATGCGCCGCAGGACGCCGTCGCCGTCGGGTGAGGCGTTGATGGTGCCGGTGGCGCGGGCCGCCTGGCCGAGCACCGGCACGCTGCACACGGCGCCGGTGGCGGTGAAGAGTCCGGCCAGCGGGTCGTCATTGTCGCGATGCCGCACCACCGGTGACACCGGCGAGAGCACGCAGGGGGCGGCTGCGCCCGGCGACGGCTCGAAGGTGAGCGCGACCCCGGTGACGACACGCGCGTCGCGCATCGCGGCGGCGAGGGCGGCGTCGGTCGAGGTCGGGCCGCCCGGCGTCATGCTGAGCGTGCCGAGCCGGTCCGGCTCGGGGAACAGGATGTCGAACGCGATGGCGGCCGCGCCGGCCTGATGGAGCGCGGTGACGAGGCGGGCGATGACGTCGCGCGGCCACGGCCATTGCCCGTGCACCTCGAGGCTCGCTTCGTCCACCGCCACGATGGCCACGGCGGGCGAGGCCGGCGGCGGCGGCGTCTGCCGCACGAAGGCGTCGTGGGCGGCGAGGTCGAGGTCGGCGAGCGGGCCGGGGTGCGCCACCGCGAGCACGCCGGCGACGAGGGCGGCCACGAGCGCCGGCGCCAGGCGGCGCGCCGCGAACTGCGCGCGGGCGCTCACCGCACCGTCACTTCGACCCGGCGATTGCGCGCCTGCTCGGTGTTGTCCGGGGTCGGTTCGAGCGGATTCGACTCGCCGTGCGAGGCCACCTCGATGAGCCCGGCGTCGAGTCCGGCCGCGACCAGCCGGTCGCGCACGAGCGTCGCCCGGCGCAGCCCGAGCACGACGTTGGCCGCGGCGGCGCCGGTCGTGTCGGTGTGGCCGGTGATGGCGACATCCGGCTGCCCGCGTTCGGCGACGAGCGCGAGAATCGCCGGCACCTGCGCCTGTGATTCCGCCGTGAGCGTGTCGTTGCCGAGTTCGAAATAGAGCACGAAGCGCCGGGCCGGCGGCGGCAGCGCGCCGAGGGCCTCGCCGAAAATCCGCGCGATCTCGTCGGGCGGCAGGATGACGGGGGCCGGCGGCGTCTGCCCGGCGGCAACAGTGACCGCCGCGCCGGCCGCGGTCAGATCCACGGCGGTGCCACTCGCCGTCACGACCGCCGCGCCGAGCGGCGCACCTTCCGGATGCGGGGCGAGCACGATGAGGTCGCGCGGCGGCGTCGGCGTGACGACGGGCGGCGGCGATCCGCACCCGGCCGCGAACGCGAAGGTCAGGGCGAGGGCGGCGCGACGGGCCGTCATGGCGCCTCCGCTTTCACGAGCACGTGCGTGCCGCGCACGCCGATGATCGAGGTCGGCGTCTGCAGCCGCACCGACTCGGGCGCCAGCTTCGCGATGAGTCCCGACACGTACGACAACACCCCGCGCGCCAGCCGCACGCCGAGCCCGAGCTGCTGGTCGCCCGGCGCGTAGGCGAAGCGGGTGAGGGCGAGTTCGCTCATCGGGCCGAGCGCCAGCCGCGATTCGTCCTTGAGCATGACCGAGAGACGTCCGTCGGCGCCGGTGCGCAGCACGTCGGCTTCGAACACCTCGACACCTGGCGCGGCGGCGAGCGTCTGGCCGGCGCGCACGATCGACGCGCTGCCGGTGGCAACTTTCACGCGGCCGGCGGCGGCCGGCGGGGCCTGTGCCGGCGCGGGCGGCGCGCCGAGCAGCAGGGCAAGGACGCAGAGACCTACGGCACGTCGCATGATCGGCATCCAGATGTCCGGGGAAGACACGCCAGCATAACAGTCCACCGGAACCTTTCGGGCCCGCCCGCAGTATTCTGTGAGCAGGAAGGAGCAACGCACCTGAACGGCGATCAACTCCTCGAGATGTTCGTGCGCGGCGCCCTGGGCAAACGCGGGCGCAAGCGTGCACGTCGCACCCAGGCTTTCCTCGGCGGCACCGGCGGGTTCCTCAACGCGAGCACCGTCATGGCGGCGGTGGGCGTGGCCTGGGGGCTCTACGAAAGTCTGAAGCCCGCCGCCACAGGCGCCGCCGGGGCGCCGCCGGGCAGCGGCCCGGTGCCGCCCGCGGCGCCGCCGTCCGCCGTTCCGCCCGCCGCGTCCGCCGGCGTGCCGCCGGAGGTCGGGCGTCTCGTGCGGCTCGCGGCCTCGGCCGCCAACGCCGACGGCACGCTCAGCGACGCCGAACGACAGGCGATTGCCGCCGAAGCGCACCGCGCGGGCGTGTCCCTGCCGGCCGACGAGCTGCTGCAGGCGCGGAGTCCGCTCGGCGAGATCGTGGCCGGGGTCACGAGCGACGCGGAGCGGCGCGATCTCTACGTGCTGGCGTTCGCGATCGTCCGTGCCGATGAAGGCGTGTCGGGCGCCGAACGCATCTACCTCGCGCAGCTCGCGCATGCGCTCGGCCTCGATGCCGCGGCCGCCGCGGCGCTCGAACGCGAGACCGCCGCCGCCATCGACGCGGCCGGTGTGCCACCGGCCTAGCCGCGCAACGCGCGTTCACCCAGATTCCCGGGCGGGCTGCGTGGCGCGGCGCGCGCCGACGGTCCTTCCCGCGCCAGGAGACGAGACGTGATGCAGGGCGTGCAGCAGTGGTACATGGCCATCGGCGGCCATCAGGTGGGACCGGTCAGCCAGGACGAGATCCTCGCCAATCTCCGCAACGGCAGCATCGACCGGAACACGCTCGTGTTCACGTCGGGGATGGCGAACTGGCAGGCGATGAAGGAGGTGCCGGCGTTCGCCCCGTTCGTCGAGGGCGGAGCGGCCGCGGGCGCCGTGCCGCCGCCGCCGTCCGCGCCGGGCCGGCGCGCGCACGACATCGACTTCACGATTCACGGCAACGAGATGCAGTTCGTCGAAGTCGAACTCGACCCGGGTGAAGCGGCGGTCGCCGAGGCCGGCTCGATGATGTACATGACCGACGGCATCACGCTCGAGACCATCTTCGGCGACGGCAGCAAGGCGCAGAGCGCCGGTGTGCTCGATGCCCTGCTCGGCGCCGGCAAGCGCATCCTCACGGGCGAGAGCCTGTTCATGACGGTGTTCACGAACCAGGGCACCGGCAAGCAGCGCGTGGCCTTTGCCGCGCCGTACGCCGGCAAGATCCTGCCGATGGACCTGCGCGCCATCGGCGGACATCTCGTGTGCCAGAAGGACTCGTTCCTCTGCGCCGCGCGCGGCGTGTCTGTGGGCATCGCCTTCCAGAAGAAGATCGGCGCCGGCCTCTTCGGCGGGGAAGGCTTCATCATGCAGAAGCTCGAAGGCGACGGCCTGTGCTTCGTGCACGCGGGCGGGTCGATCCATGCGGTCGAGCTGGCCGCCGGAGAGACCCTGCGCGTGGACACCGGCTGTCTCGTGGCGCTGCAGCCGAGCGTGAGCTACGACATCCAGTTCGTGGGCAAGGTCAAGACCGCGCTCTTCGGCGGTGAGGGCCTGTTCTTCGCGACGCTGCGCGGCCCCGGCAAGGTGTGGCTGCAGTCGCTGCCGCTCAGCCGTCTGGCCGACCGCATCTACAAGGCGGCGCCGCAGACCGGCCGCCGCACCGAGGAAGGGTCGCTGCTCGGCGGCATTGGCGATCTGCTCGACGGGCGGTAAGATGCCCGCCATGCTCTCTCCGGTACGCATTGCCGCGGCCGTAGCGCTTCTGGCGCTCATGGCCGCGCCCTCCCTGGCGCAGCCGCGCACGGCGTTCCCCGACAAGCGCGGCGTCAAGCTCTCGGACTTTCCGCGCGTCGTCAAACTCGCGGACAACGTCTACGGCTACGAGGAGATCCGTGATCCGGGCTTCACCACCGTGAGCCTCATCGTCGTCGGCACGAACGGCGTGCTCGTGGTCGACGGCCAGGGCAGCGTGGCGGCCACGCAGACGCTGCTCGACCGCATCCGCGCCATCACACCGACGCCGGTGAAGTGGTATGTGGTCGGCTCGGAGCACGGCGACCACACGGCCGGGAACTCGGTGCTGCCGAAGGACGTGACCTACGTCATCCATCCCAACTCGCGCGCGCAGATGGAACGCGACGCGGCGACGGTGATGGGGCAGAACCTCAAGGCGGCGGCCGAGGCGATCA
>CADEFD010000150.1 GCA_902826515.1 uncultured Acidobacteriota bacterium | reverse complement strand
GACGACGACCGCGAGTGCATCGCGCTCGTGCGCGAGCTGCTGGCGTTCCTGCCGTCGAACAACCTCGACGAGCCGCCGCGGCGGGCCACCGACGATCCGGCGGACCGGGAAGACGCCGCGCTCGACAGCCTGGTGCCCCCGTCGGCCAACCAGCCCTACGACATGCACGACCTCATCCGCTCGATCGCGGACGACGGCGCGTTCCTCGAGGTGCACGAACACTACGCGAAGAACATCATCGTCGGGTTCGCGCGGCTGGGCGGCAAACCCGTGGGCATCGTGGCCAACCAGCCGGCGCACCTGGCCGGCACGCTCGACATCAACGCCTCGGTGAAGGGCGCGCGGTTCGTGCGGTTCTGCGACTGCTTCAACATTCCGCTCGTCACCTTCGAGGACGTCCCGGGTTTCCTGCCGGGCACCGTGCAGGAGTACGGCGGCATCATCCGCCACGGCGCCAAGCTGCTCTACGCCTACGCGGAGGCCACCGTGCCGAAGGTGACCGTGATCACCCGCAAGGCGTACGGCGGCGCCTACTGCGTGATGTCGAGCAAACACATCCGCACCGACTTCAACTACGCGTGGCCCACGGCGGAGATCGCCGTGATGGGCGCCGAGGGCGCCGTCAACATCCTCTACCGCCGCGAGATCGAGAAGGCGGCCGACCCGGCGGCGATGCGCGCCGAGAAGATCGCCGAGTTCCGCGAGAAGTTCGCCAACCCGTACGTGGCCGCGGAACGCGGTTTCATCGACGAGGTGATCCTGCCGCGCACGACGCGCCGCCGCCTGATTCAGGCGCTGGCCACGCTCGAGACCAAGCGCGATCGGAATCCGCCGAAGAAGCACGGCAACATCCCGCTGTAGGGCGGGTTTCGGGGCTCGGGGCCCGGGGCTCGGGGTGCTAGAATTTCAGTGAGTCTCGTGCCCGTCACCAAAGTCCTCATCGCCAATCGCGGCGAAATCGCCGTCCGCGTCATCCGTGCCTGCCGCGACATGGGGATTGCGACCGTTGCCGTCTTCAGCGACTGCGACCGCGCGGCCCGTCACGTGCGCATGGCCGACGAGGCGTATCCGATCGGCCCGAACCCGCCGCGCGAGAGCTACCTGAAGATCGACACGCTCATCGCCGTGGCGAAGGCGTCGGGGGCGGACGCGGTGCATCCCGGTTACGGATTCCTCGCCGAGAACGAAGATTTCTCCCGCGCCTGCCGCGATGCCGGCCTGACCTTCATCGGGCCGTCGCCCGAAGCCATCGAGCTCATGGGCAGCAAGACCGCCGCCCGCCAGGCGGCGATTGCCGCCGGCGTGCCGGTGGTGCCCGGCACCGCCACGCCGCTCGGCGCCGAGGTGTCGGACGCCGACGTGCTCGAGATCGCCAGGGGCGTCGGTTATCCGCTGATGCTGAAGGCGGTGGCCGGCGGCGGCGGCAAGGGCATGCGCGTCGTCGCCACGCCCGAGGAGCTGCCCGGTGCGCTCCGGGCCGCGCGGTCGGAAGCCGGCTCGGCCTTCGGCGACTCGGCCGTCTACGTCGAGCGGCGCATCATGCGCCCGCGCCACATCGAAGTGCAGCTGCTCGCGGATCATCACGGCACCGTCGTGCCGTTCGTCGAGCGCGAGTGTTCGATCCAGCGCCGGCACCAGAAGGTGATCGAAGAGAGCCCGTCGCTCGCCGTCTCGCCCGAGCTGCGCCGCCGCATCACGAGCGCCGCCGCGTCGGTGGCCAGGCAGGTGGGTTACACGAATGCCGGCACCATCGAGTGCCTGCTCGACGAAGACGGCGCGTTCTACTTTCTCGAGATGAACACCCGGCTCCAGGTGGAACACCCGGTCACCGAACAGGTGTCGGGCGTGGACCTGGTGCAGTGGCAGATCCGGATCGCCCGCGGCGAACCGCTCACGATCGACCCCGAGGCCGCCCTCACGCCGAAGGCGCACGCGATCGAGTGCCGCATCTACGCCGAGGATCCCGACAACAACTTCCTGCCCTCGCCCGGCCGCATCGTGAAGCTGCAGGCGCCGCAGGGCCCCGGCGTGCGCGACGACAGCGGCGCGACTGAAGGGCTCGAGGTGCCGATCTTCTACGACCCGATGATCTCGAAGCTCATCACCTGGGGCGACGACCGCCCGCAGGCGCTGGCGCGCATGCGGCGGGCGCTGCGCGAGTACGAGGTGCACGGCATCAGGACGACGATTCCGTTCTTCACCTGGGCCCTCGACGATCCGGACTTCGTGGCCGGCCGCTTCGACACGTCGTTCATCGACCGCAAGCTGGCCGAGCGGGCCGGCGTGCCGTTCGATCAGCCCTCGGCGGACGACGAAACCGCCGCCGCCGTGACCGCCGCGCTGCATCTCGTGCTGCGCGCTCCGGCCGTGACCACCGCGCCCGCCGCCGCGCCCGAGAGCCGGTGGCGCCAGCAGGCGCGCGCCGAGGCGCTGAGGTAAGCCGTGCAGTACACCCTCGTCATCGGCGGGCGGACGCGCCGCGTGCACCTCGAGCGCCAGGGCGACGCGTTCCGCGTGACCGTGGACCAGCAGGCCTTCGACGTGCACGCCGCCGAGGTGGACGGCCGCGCGTTGTCGCTGCTCGTCGGCAGCACCGCCGCGCAGGGCGAAGGCCGCAGCGTGCCGGCCGTCGTCGTACCCGGCAGGATGCCCGGTGAACTTCAGGTGGCCGTGCACGGACGCACGCTGCCGGTGCAGCTCGTGCCCGACGAACGCTCGCGCCGCCGCGGCGGCGGACCGGGCGATGCCACCGGGCCGCAGCGCATCATCGCGCCGATGCCCGGCAAGGTCGTCCGCGTGCTGGTCGCGCCGGGCGACGAGGTGCAGCCGAAGCAGGGACTCGTGGTCGTGGAAGCGATGAAGATGGAGAACGAACTGCGCGCCGCCCGGGCAGGACGGGTCGTGTCGGTCTCGGTGGTCGAAGGGCAGTCGGTCGACGCGGGAGCGGTGCTGGCCGTCGTGGAGTAGGCCGTGCCGCGTGGGTTGCTCCGGCGCCTGTCGATCGCGCTGACGCACGTGCGCCGCGTCTGGCTCGTCGCGGCCGTGACGATTGCCGTGGCGCTCGTCTCGATCGTCACGGTCGACGTCGGGCCGGTCATCCGCGCCCGCGCTGAAGCCGAGGCCTCGCGGTTCATCGACCGCCCGGTGCACATCGGCCGCCTCGGCGTGAACATCGGCCGCGGCCGTCTCGTCATCGACGACCTCGTGGTCGACGGCCTCACCGCCGCGCACGACCCCTGGCTGGTCGCGAAGCACCTCGAGCTGTCGCTCACCTGGCGGGCGATCCTCGGCCGCGAGGTGCTCATCGACAGCGCCGAGATCTCCGACTGGCGGCTCATCGTCGAGAGCTACCCGAACGCCGTGCACAACTGGCCGCGGCTGAGCGGTCCGCCGCGTCCGCCGCGCACCGGTCCGCCGCTCGTCACGACCACCGTGCAGAACGTGCGCGCCACGCGCGGCCATCTCATCGTGCGCGACTTCGGCTCGTCGTGGGGCCTCGATGCGCCGAATCTCGAGATTGCCGCGGTGAAGGACACCGAATATCACGGCACCATGACCTTCGACGGCGGCACGCTGCTCATCCAGCAGTACGAGCCGATGTGGGCGCGTTTCTCGACCGGTTTCGCCGTGCGCGAGGGCCTCGTCCTGCTCGAGAACATGGCCCTCGACGCCGACGGCGCCCAGGTGCGCGGCACCGGCCGCATCGACGCCGCGAAGTTCCCCGAGGCGACCTACGCGCTCACCTCCACACATCAGTTGCCGCGCACGCGCGCCATCTTCTACGCGAAGGACCAGTTCCGGCTGAGCGGCGAAGGGCAGTTCGCCGGGGACGTGCGCATGTTCAAGGGCGGCTACGAGGTCACCGGCGGCTTCGTGAGCCGCGAGGCCGGCTACGACGACTACCGCTTCCAGGACTTCCGTGCCAACGTGCGGTGGGTGCCGACGCGACTCGACGTCACCGATGTCACCGCCGGGTTCTACGGCGGCGACATCGGCTTCACCTATCTGCTCGAGCCGCTGGGCCAGCCGAATCGCAAGGCCGACGCCGTGTGGGACGTGACCTACACCGATGTCGATCTCACGACCTTCACCACCTTCCTCGAGACCAAAGGGATGCGCCTGGCCGGCCGCGCCAGCGGCCGCCACCTCACGAAGTGGACGCTCGGCGGCTTCAGCCGCAGTACCGGCGAGGGCGCGCTCACCGCGGTGATGCCGGGCGGCGTGACGGCGATGGGCCGCGAGGTGCCCGCCGATGCGGAGGCGGCCGCCAACGTGCGCGCCGAGATGCAGGGGCCCTTCAGTCCGCACACGGCGCTCGCGCCCGTGCCGGTTGCCGGCGACGTCGCCTACACGTTCACGGGCGACACGATCGCGTTCGCGCCGAGCCGGTTCGCGACCGCCGAGACCTTCGTGGCCTTCGACGGCACGACCGACTGGGGCAGGGCGTCGCGCCTGCCGTTCCACGTCTCGAGCCGCGACTGGCAGGAGAGCCACCGCTTCCTGGCCGGCATCATGACGATGGTGGCGGCGCCCACCGCGTCGGTACCGCTCGGCGGCGTCGGCGAGTTCGACGGCGTGATGGTGGGCGATCTGGGCAACCCGCGCGTGGAAGGGTCGTTCACGGGCCGCGCGATGCGGGCCTGGAACGTCTCGTGGGGCGCGCTCGAGGGGTCGGCCGTCATCGAGAACTCGTACGCCAACGTGCGCGACGTCGTCGTCACCCAGGGTCAGGCGCGCATGGATATCGACGGCCAGTTCGCGCTCGGCTACCCGCGCCGGGACGGCGGCACCGAGATCGACGCCCGCATCCGCGCGTCGGAATGGCCGCTCACCGACTTCCGCGCCGCCTTCGAACTCTACGACTATCCGGTCTTTGGCGCGCTCGGCGGCGAAATCCGGCTGAACGGCCGCTATGAGGAGCCGTTTGGCTTCGGCCGCCTCACGCTCGATCGCGGCCTCGCCTACGACGAGCCGTTCGCGTCGGGGGTGACCAGCCTGCGCTTCGAAGGCCCGGGCGTGCGCCTCGACGGGCTCGAAGTGAAGAAGGCCGGCAGCACCATCACGGGCGCCGCTTACGTGGCGTGGGCCGGGACGTATTCCTTCAACGCCGACGGCCGCCGCCTGGCCGTGGACGCGCTCGACCTCACGTATTTCCCGACGCTGCCGCCGCTCACGGGCTTTGCCGACTTCAGCGCCGCCGGCAGCGGCACGTTTGACGAGCCGCGCTACGACGTCAAGGTGAACGTGTCGGACCTCTTCATCGGCGAAGAGGGCATCGGCGAGATGACGGCGCAGGTCGGGCTGCGCGGCCTGACCGTGCTCTACAGCTTCGATGTCGCCTCGCCGCGGCTGGCGGCGTCGGGCTCCGGGCAGTTCGGGCTGACCGAGGCCGGCGAGATCGAGATGACGGTGCGCCTCTCGGACACCTCGCTCGACCCCTACGCGCGCGTGCTGATGCCCACGCTCTCGCCCTACACGACGGCCATCGGCGGCGGCAGCGTGCGCGTCTGGGGCGCCGTCTACACGCCGAACGCGCTGCACATCGCCTCGACCATCGACGACCTGCGGCTGCGGCTCTTCGACTACGAGCTGCGCAACCGCGGCGAGCTCAAGGTGGGCCTCGACGGGCAGATCGTGCACCTCGACGCGTTCGGGATGACCGGCGACCGCACGTCCCTCGACGTGACCGGCCGCATCGATCTCGAACGCGACATCGTGACGCTGCGCGCCAACGGCGATGCCAACCTCGCGGTCATCCAGGGCGTGCTGCCGCAGGTGCGCGGCTCGGGCCGGGCCGAGATTTCGGCCACTATCGGCGGCACCACCGCCACGCCGACGATTTCGGGCAACGCGCTGCTGACCGACGGCCGTCTGCGCACGTTCACCTTCCCGCATGCGCTCGAAGCCATCAACGGCATCGTCGCCTTCGATGCGACGTCGGTGCGGCTCGACGGCCTGCGCGCCCGCCTCGCCGACGGCACCGTGCAGTTCGGCGGCCGCATGGGCCTGACCGGGCTCACCCTCGCCGACTACGACCTCACGATCACCGGGCACGACCTGCGCCTCCGTTATCCGGACGGGCTGCGCTCGCTCGTCGAGGCCGCGCTGACCGTGCAGGGGCCGGCTGACGCGCCCGTGCTCGGCGGATCGGTGCTCGTCAGGAATGCCGTGTGGACGCCGGCCTTCGACGGCACGACCAACGTGTTCGGGTCGTCCACCGCGGTGCCGCTCGTGGCCGAGGCCGGGCCTCCCGTCGCCGGTGCCGCCAGCGCGCCGGCCGCCACGCCGGCGCTGCGCTTCGACGTGCGGCTCGTCGCGCCGTCCACCTTTCGCATCGAGAACGACGTCGCCCGCATCGTCGCCAGCGCCGATGTCACGTTGCGCGGCACGCCCGAGAAGCCGCAGGTCTTCGGCCGCGCCGACATCGAACGCGGCGAGGTGCGCTTCGAGGGTCGCCGCTACGTGGTGTCGCGCGGCAGTCTCGACTTCACGAATCCCGATCGCATCCAGCCGTTCTTCGACGTCGAAGCCGACACTCGCGTGCGCGTGCCCGGGCAGACCTACCGGGTCACGCTGCGCATCGCCGGCACGACCGAGCGGCTGCAGCCGGAGTTCACCTCCGATCCGCCGCTGCCCTCGGCCGACGTGCTGTCGCTGCTGCTGTCCGACCGCACGCCCACCGGCGACGTCGAGGTCACCTCGATCAACGCGCCGAACCAGCGGGAAGTCGATCTGCTGCAGTCGCGGGCCACGCGCGCGCTCACCGGGGCGCTGTCGGCCGAAGTCGGCAAGGTCGTGCAGGAGACCTTCGGGGTGGACACCTTCCAGATCACGCCGCTCCTCGTCGATCCCTATCAGCAGGTCTCGGGGCTCACGGTCAATCCCGCCGCCCGTGTCACCATCGGCAAGCGCCTCTCGGATCGCATCTACCTGACCTACGTGCGCAGCCTGTCGAGTTCGGAGCGCGATCAGATCATCCTGCTCGAGTACGACCAGAGCGACACGATGGGCTGGGTGCTGTCGCAGAACGAAGACGGCACGTACGCGCTCGAAGTCCGCAAGCGGGTGGCGTTCTGATGCGCCTGGCGTGCGTGGCCTGGACGCTGGCCCTCGTGGCGCTCGGCGCGCGGCCCGCGGCCGCCGACATCGGCGCGCTGCTCGGGCGGCGCGTGACCGACGTGCGGGTCGAGGCCCGCGGACTGGCGGTGACCGACCGCGGCGTGCTCACGCTCGTCGAGACCGCGCGTGGCGACCTGCTCACGATGAACGGCGTGCGCCAGACGATCGAACACTTCGTCACGCTCGGCCGATATGCCGACGTCCGGGTGTTCGGCGAGCCCGACGGCGAGGGCGTCCGCCTGCGCTACGAGGTGGTCCCCGTCGAGCGCGTGACCCGCCTCGAGTTCCAGGGCCACCCGGACCTCGATGCCCGCGCCCTGCGCGCCGACCTCATCGACCGCTTCGGCGCGACCCCTCAGGCCAGCCGCCTGCCTGAGATGGCGCAGGCCGTCGTGACGCGATACCAGGCGCGCGGGTATCCGGCGGCCCAGGTCGAGACGCGCACCACGCCCGAGGGTCGCGATGGCACCGTCATGGCCACGTTCCTCATCGCGCCCGGACGGCAGACGGTCGTGGGCCGGGTGACGGTGGACGGTCCGGCGGACGCCACCCGCGGGCTGCCCGAGCGCCTCGGCCTCGTGCCCGGCCGTCCGCTCGATGCCGACACGCTCGCGACGCGCGTGGACGAGGCCGAAGACGCACTCAAGGGTGACGGCTACTACGAAGCGATCGTGAACGCCCAGGTCACGGCGGCGCCGGAGGGCGGCGGGGCCGACGTGGCCGTGCGCGTGAACCTCGGCGACAAGGTGGCCATCGTCTTCGAGGGCGACGCGCTGCCCGGCGACCGGCGCCGCAATCTCGTGCCGATCGACCGGCTGCGATCGGTGGAAGAGGAAGTGGTCGAGGACGGCAGCCGGAACATCGAGCAGTACCTGCGGCTCGAGGGCTACCGCGCGGCCACCGCCCCGGCGGCCCGTACGCGCGCGAACGGCGTGCTGCGCATCACCTTCGACGTCGACCGCGGGCCGTTGCACGTGCTCGGCCGCGTCGAGGCGGCGGGCGTCGCCGCACTGCCGCGCCAGGAGCTGGAACCGCTGCTCAAGCTGCAGCCGGGCGAACCCTACGTGGACGCACGCATCGCCGCGGTCGGCGGCGCGCTCGTCGAGTACTACCGCGTGCGCGGCTTCGCCGCGGTCTCCGTGCTGCCGCAGGTGACCTTCCCCGGCGGTCCCGATCCCGCCCGCGTGCCGGTGGACGTGCGCTTTCAGATCACGGAAGGCCCGCGCACGGTCGTGACCGGCGTGCGCATCGACGGCGCGACCGCCCTGCCCGAAGCGCAGCTCACCGCCGACCTCGGGCTCACGACCGGCAAACCCTTCTACCAGCCGCAGCAGGCCATCGACCGCGACACCATCGAGCGCCGCTACCGGAACGCCGGGTACCAGCGGGCGGCCGTGGACGCGCGCCCCGTGCTGAACGCGGAGCGGACCGGCGTGACGGTGACCTACGTCGTGCGCGAAGGCCCGCAGACGCGCGTCGACCACATTCTCGTGGCCGGCACGGCGCGCACCTCACCCGACCTGGTACGGCGTGAGATTACCCTCCGGCCCGGCGGCCCGCTCGGCTACGACGCGATCATCGAAAGTCAGCAGCGCCTGAGCGCGCTCGGACTGTTTCGCCGCGTGCGGATCACGGAGGCCCCGCACGGGATCGACGACACCGCCCGCGACGTGCTCATCGAGCTCGAGGAGGCGCCGTCGACGTCGGCCAGCTATGGCGGCGGTCTCGAAGTGGGACAGCGCACGCGGCGGACCGATGCCGACACCGCGACCGACCGCCTGGAGATTGCGCCGCGCGGGTTCTTCGAGATCACCCGCCGCAACCTGTGGGGCAAGAACCGCTCGGTCAGCCTGCTGACCTCGGTGAGCCTGCGGCCGACCGACCCGGGCGTCGATGAAGGGCCCGAGGCCGAGGGCGGCTACGGCCTGAATCAATATCGGGTCGTCGGCACCTTTCGTGAACCACGGGCCTTCGACACACCGGGTGACGCGCAGTTCAGCGCCTTTCTCGAACGCGGCATCCGGTCGTCGTTCGACTTCGACCGCCGCGGCGTCCGCGCCGAATACGCGCGCCGCTTCACCAACCGGCTGGTCGTGCTGGGCCGCTACTCGTACGACTTCACCGAGATCTTCGGCCGCGACATCGCCGTCGAGAACCAGCTCCTCGTCGACCGGCTGTTTCCGCAGGTGCGCCTGTCGACGATGTTCGCCTCGGTCATCCGCGACTCCCGCGACGACATTCTCGACCCGGTCCGCGGCACGGTACTCGGCGGCGACCTCGACGTGGCGTTGCCGGCCCTTGGCTCGGAGGTCGGCTTCACCAAGGGCTTCGTGCAGAGCTTCGTCTACAAGCGTCTGCCCGGCAGCCGGCCGTGGGTGGTGGCCGCCGGCGCGCGCCTCGGCGTGGCGCGGGGGTTCGAGAAGCGGGTGCCACGGCTCGATGCCGCCGGGCAGCCGGTGCTCGGAGCCGACGGCGCGCCCCTCGTCGACGTCGTGACCGATCTGCCGGCGAGCGAGCGGTTCTTCACCGGCGGTGACAGCACCGTGCGCGGCTTCGCCCTCGACCGCCTGGGCTCGCAGTCGACGCTCAACGCCGACGGGTTCCCGACCGGCGGCAATGCGCTCGTGGTGTTGAACGCCGAGCTCCGGACCCCGCCGCTCAAGGGCGTCGGACTCGTGGGTTTCCTGGACGCCGGCAACGTCTTCCTGCGAGCCGGCGACGTGGCGCTCTCGGAACTGCGGACCGCGGCCGGCTTCGGCATCCGCTACCGGTCGCCGCTCGGGCCGCTGCGGTTCGACATCGGCTTCAAGCTCGATCGCCGCGACTTCTCCCGCGGCACCGAACGCCGCGCCGTCTATCACCTCTCGCTCGGGCAGGCCTTCTGATGACGCCGAATCCCCTCGGGCTGGTCGGGCTGGTGCTGCTGGTGCTGCTCGTCGCCGGGCCGGCGGGGCAGGCGCAGACGGCGGCCCGCGCCGCCGCGCCGCCCGGCACTGAAACGTTGATCGAGCGCACGCTCGCGATCGTGGGCGGCGCCGTGGTGACGCAGTCGGACGTGTCGCTCGCGCTGGCGCTCGGCCTGGTCGAAGGGCCCGCCGCGGCCACGCCCGAGTCGGCGCTCGCCGCGCTGATCGATCGCTGGCTCATGCTGAACGAGGTGGCCCGCTTTGCCCCGGCCGAACCCGCCGCGGCGGCGGTCGAGTCGCGCCTGGCGGTCCTGCGGGCCCGTGCCGGCGACGCCGAGACCATCACGCGGCGGCTGAGCGAGGCCGGCCGCGCCGCGTCGTATCTCACCGCGTGGGTGCGCGACGACCTGCGGATTGCCGCCTATCTGGAGCAGCGCTTCGCGTCCACGGGCACACCGTCCGAGCCGGACGTCGCGGCCTACGCGCAACGGCAGGCGGCGGAGTTCGAAGCGGCGGGTCTCACGGGCGACGCCGCCCTCACCGCCGCGCGGGTCCGGCTCGTCCAGGAACGCCGGCGCGACCTCATCACCGACTGGCTCGCCGACCTGCGCCGCCGCACGAGTGTCGTGACGTTCGCGCCGCGTCCCTGACGCCGGCGCTCAGATCTGCCGGCCCAGCGCCCACGCCGCGGCCACCTGACCGAGGTTGAAGAGCGCGTGGCACACGGCGGCGGCGACGATGCTGCGGCGGCGGAGCCACATGGCGCCCCAGAGCGCGCCGAGCGCGAAGGTGGCGAGGGCGACATCGCGCCCCTGCACCGTGTGGCCGAGGCCGAAGGCGATGCTCGTGGCGAGGAGCGCCGCGCCCGGCGGCAGCACCTGTGGTGTGAGGCGGTGCAGCTGGAACGCGCGCTGCATCTCTTCCCGCACGCCGCCGGCGAGCACGACCACGATGGCGAACATGACGACGAGCCGCGGATCCGCCATGAGCGCCGTGAGCGGATTGACCGGCACGTTCTGCAGCGACGGCCACACCGCGCGCACGGCGGTGACGAGGAGGGCGACGCCGATCGTGACCGGCAGCACGATGGCCACGCCGAGGGCCGCCTCGCGCCAGCGGGGCGCCGTGCCGAGCATGACCTCGCGGAGCGATTCGCCGCGCCGCCGCAGCAGAAACACGATGAGCGCGACGACGAACGCGGCGTCGAGCAGCGAGATGGCGATGATGAAGGTGGCATTCAGGCCGCCGTCGCCGTCTCCGCCGGCGACACCGAGCGCCCACAGCAGCGCCGCGGCGACGATCTGCGTGGGGTAACTCGAACAGAGCACCGCCTCGCCGATCGCCCGCGCGCGCGACAGCGGCGGCGGTCCGGGCGGTCCGGGCAGCGCGGAGCCTTCGGGCGACGCGGGTGCCGCATCGCCGGGGGCCGGGAATTCGTGGGGGTCCTGCCCGGGCGTGAGCATCGGCGCGGCTCGCTCGATGGTACACTTTCCCCGTGACCGATGCGGTGAAGGCGGCCGTGGCCGCGCAGCGGGTGCTCATCGTCGAAGACGACGAGTCCGCGCGCGTGGGATTGACCGAACTCGTGCGGACGTGGGGCTTCACCGTGGAGTCGGCGCCGGATGGGGAAGCGGCGCTCGCGATGGTCACGGCCTTCCGGCCGACCATCGTCGTGAGCGACCTCGTGATGCCGCGCATGGACGGGCTGGCGCTGCTCTCGGCCCTCGGCGACGACCTCTCGCATCTGTACTTCGTGCTGCTCACGGCGCAGGGCACGGTGGAGACGGCCGTCGACGCGCTGAAACGCGGCGCCGAAGACTATCTGACCAAGCCGGTCGACCCGCAGCGCCTGCGCCATCTGCTCGAACGCCTGTCGGAACTGAGCGCGGCCCGCCGCGAGAACACCGAACTGCGCCGCCGGCTGCGCGAGGAAGGCCGCTTCGGCCGCATGGTCGGCGCCAGCCGCGAGATGCGCAAGGTCTACAACGTGGTCGAGCAGGCGGCGCCCACCACGGCCTCGGTGCTCATCATCGGCGAATCCGGCACCGGCAAGGAGCTGGTGGCGCAGACGCTGCATCAGCTCAGCCCGCGCGCCACGCTGCCGTATGTGGCCATCAACTGCGCGGCGATTCCCGAGACGCTGCTCGAGAGCGAGATCTTCGGCCACGAGAAGGGCGCCTTCACCGGCGCCTACGAACGGCGGGCCGGCTGCTTCGAGCTGGCCGACCGCGGCACGCTCTTCCTCGACGAAATCGCCGAGATGGTGCCGGCCACGCAGGTGAAGCTGCTGCGCGTGCTGCAGGAACG
>CADEFD010000149.1 GCA_902826515.1 uncultured Acidobacteriota bacterium | reverse complement strand
GTCAGGCACGCGCATCGTTCATAGCTGCGGCGCGACCAGCGCCGAAGGTGGCCTCTGCGTGCGTGATGCCCAGGGCGCGGGTGAAGCGACGCTCGTGGCGCCGCGCGCCAGCATGGGCAGCTTCTCGCCCGACGGCGCCACGCTCGTGCACGTGTTGCTCGATCCGGCCACACGCACCGACGTCTGGCGCACGACGATCGGGGCGCCCGCCACGCCGACGCTGCTCGTGCGCACCGACTCGTTCGAATACCACCCGCGCGTCTCGCCCGACGGGCGCCTGCTCGCGTACGCCAGTTCGGTCACGGGACGGCCCGATGTGTTCGTGACCGGCTTTCCCGACGCGAAGGGCCGCTGGCAGGTGTCGCCCGACAGCGGCGCCGAGCCGAAATGGAACCCGGCGGGTGGGGAACTCTTCTATGTGGATGCCGCCGGACGCCTTCAGGCGGTGCCGTTCGCGCGCGGCAATCCGCTGCCGCCGGGGCGTCCCGTGCCGCTCTTCGGTGAGTCGGCCTCGAGCCTGCGGCTGACCGACGGCTTCGCGCCGTCGTCCACCGGCGAGTGGTTCGTCGTGGTGCGCGACGCCGATCGCGCCAGCGCGCGTCCGCGCATCACGCTCGTGCAGAACTGGTTCGCCGAGTTCCGCGCGAAGTAACGCCTGCTGCCCGGGCCCTACGACGCCTTCGCGTTCAGCGCGCGGATGTTGGCGGCCACATCCTGACGCTCGTGCCGCCGGATGAGCGAGAGGATCGGATTGCCCGCGAGGATCACATCGCCGAGCAGCCGCGCCTCGAGGTCGCGGGCGCCGATCCGCAGCGCCTGATCCGGCAGCGTCATGGTGGAGAGCGCCTGCGCGAAGTCCCACGCGGTGGTGCGGCCTTTCTCCATGGCGTCGAAGATGGCCTCGTCCTTGAAGCGGCCCACCGTGTGGTCGATGGTCGCGCTCACCGGCGACAGCGCGTCGAGCTCGGCGTCCACGACCGGCATGAGCCCGTAGATGACCGAATTGATCGTGGCGAAATCCTTCGCGAGCCCAGCCAGCTCGGCGCCGGGGCAGGTGCGCGCCGCCGCCACGCCGAGGTCGATCATGATGTGCGGGTTGATGCCCGCGAGCAGGTGCTGCAACACGATGTGCGCGTCGCTCCCGGCCGCGCCGTAGGCCTGCAGCCAGCACACGCCCCGCAGTTCTCCGGCCAGGTACTGGTCGCGCGTCGTGAGGTATCGGTTCGCGAAGGTGACGTCGAGCGCTTCGATACGTGTGTTGTCCTCGAAGAGGCCGCGCGCCATGCCGTCCTTCACCGCCATCGTCATCCGCTTGTAGAGCGCGGCGAAGTAGCCGAGCCGCGACCCGGTCGTGATGCACTCGTCGATGATGTCCTGCAGACGGTCGATGACGCCGTCGATCGTGGTGGCCGGCATGCCGGTATCATACGGCGCGATGACCGCCGTCACCGCCGATCGCGCCGTCCGCTGGTCCGACTCCGTGCTCGATGCTGCCCGCCGGCGCGGCGATCCGCCGGCCGATGCGGTAGTGGCCGCGCTTTTCGCCCACGGCGGGCCCGACGCGGTGGCCGGCCTCATGGGGCAGTTGATCCGGAACGACACGCCGGACGCGGCGTCGTTGCCGCCGGCCCTGGCCGACTACCTCGCGGCGACCGACGTCATCGACACCCGTGATGCCGGCACCATCGCCGCCGGCGAGCGGATGTTCGCCGTGCACGGGCCCGAGATGCTCATCGTGCTCTGCTGCTCGTCGCTGCCCTCGTCGTATTCGGCGCGGAAGGGCGTGCAGGTGCTGCATCGCACCGCGTACCTCGCAAAACGGCCCACGCGCCGGCTCTTCGAAACGGCGCAGATGATCGTCGACGTGATGAGTCCCGGCGGGCTCGGTCCGCAGGGGCGCGGCCTGCGCACGGTGCAGAAGGTACGGCTGATGCACGCCGCCGTACGGCACCTGATTCAGCACGACCCGCACGCCCCGTGGCCGCTCGACGACTTCGGCCTGCCGATCAACCAGGAAGACCTGCTCGGCACCCTGATGACGTTCTCGTGGCTCATCGCGGAGGGACTGTCGCGGCTCGGTGTCCACGCGGCCGCGGCGGATCTTGCGGCCTACACCGCCACATGGCTGCACATCGGGCGCCTCATGGGCATCGAGCCGACCCTCCTGCCGGCGACCGTCGCCGAGACCGGGTTCGTGTCGGCCACCATCGAGCGGCGTCAGGTGGCGCCGTCGGCCGAAGGACGCGAGATGACGGCGGCGTTGCTCGGCATGATGGACGAGAACCTGCCGCGTCCGCTCGGCGGTCTGCCGGCGGCGCTCCTGCGCGAATTCATTCCGGCGGCGGTGGCCGACGACCTGGGCGTGCCGCGGCGCCCGCTCGAGGAGGCACTCGTTGGCGCGGCCGACCTGCTCGTGCGGCCTTTCGAGCGGCTCGTCGATCGCGAGGCAGGGCGCCATGTGGCGCTGCGATCGTTTGCCATCCACCTGCTGCAGTGGATGCAGGCGGTCGAACTCGGTGATACGCGGGCCCGCTTCACGATTCCCGACACGCTGGCCGCCGGCTGGGGCATGGCGCCTTCCGGCAGCGAAGCGACCTTCTGGCACAAGCTCGCGGACTGGGAACGTTCGCGACTGCGCTGAGGCGCTACTGCACGGACGACACCGGCAGGTCTTCCCACACCACGCGGTCGCGGCCGGCGCGTTTGCCGACGTAGAGGCGGTTGTCGGCCCGGCGCAGCAGGTCGTCGGGGGCGTCGATGACGCCGTCGTCGCGCAGCGAGGCGATGCCGACCGTGGCCGTGATGACGAGGGCGTCGAGGGCGGCGTCGGCGGCGAACGTACGGGTGGCGAGGCGCTGCCGGAAGCGCTGCGCGAAGGTCCGCGCGCTGCCGAGGTCCGCGTTCGGCAGGATGACCACGAACTCGTCGCCGCCGTACCGGCAGACGACGTCCGACGCGCGCGCACACTCCACGAGCGTGCCGGCGAACACCTTCAGCACCCTGTCGCCGGTGAGATGGCTGTGGCGGTCGTTGATGGCCTTGAAGTGATCGGCGTCGGCGATGACGACGCTCAGGTGCTCGCCGTAGCGGGCGGCCTGCGCCACGGCGCGCGCGAAGGCCTCGTCGAAGTAGCCGCGGTTGTGCACGCCGGTGAGGGCGTCGCGCGTGAGGCGCGAGCGCGCCTGTTCGTAGAGCTGCCGGTAGGTCAGCTCCTGGAGCACGTCCGAGACGTCACCCGTGCCCGTACTCGTGCTGGTCACGGGCTCGACCCATCGCAGATAGGCCCAGAGCATCGAGGCATAGATCGCCGCCCCGGTCAGGCTGCCGGCGACATCGGCAGCCATGATGCGCAGCACGTCGGGCCGTTCCCAGTGGGCCAGCAGCGTGAAGCCGGCCGCCGCCACCGTGCCCACCGCGGCGATCGCCACGATGGCGCGTGCGAACAGCCATGGCGTGAGACGGCTCACGAACTCGTACGCGAGGATGAGGCCGATGAGCAGCGCATAGAGACCAAGGGCGCGGCCGATGGCGAGGCCGCCCTCACGCAGCAGCGGCGCCGTGGCGAGGCCGATCGGCAGCGCGTCGCCGGGAATGCGCACGTGCTGCGCCACGACGAGCGCGAGCAGCGTGAGGCCGGCGTTGCCGAGCACGAGCGAGCCCACGAGCTTGCGCGTGGCCCGCGCATCGTGGCTGATGTAGATGAGCAGCACCGTCGCGAGGGTGGCGCCGAAGACGAGGGTCGTGGCCGGCTGCAGCGTCCAGCCGGGCGCCACCTCCACCCGCTGCGACCACGACACGGCCAGGTACAGGAAACCGCCGAGCACCACGTAGAGCGGAGAGCGGCCGGCCAGCGCGCGGTTACGGAAGAGCCCGAAGACGACAAGCGCCATCACGAGCGCCTCGGCCCCGAGCAGGGCCACTTGTACGGGATACATCGATCGCGCCGCCTGGAAGGGTGCGGACGAGCCTACCACGCCCCCGCGGGATCAGCGGGCAGGGCGAAGAGCAGGTCGCCGCCGTCGAAGGCCGTGGTGAGACGCGCACCGTGCACCTGCAGCCATGACGCCATCGCCGGGCCCTCCTGATCGCGGAAGCCGTCCATGTGCACCAGCACGTGCGTGGCGCCGGACGTCGTCACCGCGGTCCACGCCGCTTCACGGTCCGTCCAGATCGCGGCAAGTCGCGCCGCCCGCGCGCGATACCCGTCGGGGAAGTAGCCGCTGTAGCCGTTGACGATCCGCTTGCCGTGCAGGCCGGCGTAGTAGACGTAGCGCAGATCCCACGCCGGGTCGCCGAAGGGGAGTTCCATCACCACCGTGTCGTCCGGCATCGCGAGCAGATGCCGGTACGCCAGCGGACCCTCGTTCAGCCGATGCACCGCGCCCCAGGGCGTCGCATACCGCGGTCCCGTGTCCCAGGTCAGATTGACCGGCATCGGCACGGCGTACGATTCGGCGAGGAAGAGTGTGCCGGTCAGGCCGAGTGCGAGCGTGCCGCCCACACCCCGTCGCCCGAGCGGCGCGAGCGCATACGCGGCAAGCGGCGCCAGCATCAACGCGGCGACCATCGCGAAGCGGGCCGGCACGCGCAGGCCGTCGTACCCCGGCACCCACTCGAAGAACGCGGCATACAGGCCGAGTCCGCTCAGACGCACGCCGCCGGCGCGGGGCACGGGGCCGAGTGACATCACGACCGCGAACACGAAGGCGATGACGAAGAGCGGCGTGAGGTCGCCCGGGTGCGCGTGTACCGCCGTGCGCACACGCGGCGAATACCACAACACCAGCGCGAAGAACACCGCGGCGAGATGCATCGCGCGCCGCACGTTCGTGATGCGGATCGTCATCCCGGCGACGTCGCCCATGTACCCGCCGGTCACCGCCAGCACGGCCGCGGCGACGAGCGTGGCGGCGGTCAGGCCGAGCAGCACACGCACGCGGCGGTCGGAGGTGCCCACCGCCAGCGCCTGCCCGCGTCCGGCGCGCCAGGCCTGGCAGCTCCAGAGGCCCACGGCGACGAGCGCGAGCACCACCGGTACGGCGCCGAAGAAGAGATCCCCTTCGGGTTGGGGGTGCCCGTGCAGCCGCGGCCCCCAGAAGTAGAGCTGCGGCGGCGCGTTCAGGTAGGCGTAGAGATCCGCCGAGAGCCCGAGCACCTCGCCGAAGGGCCGGGTGAGTCCGAACGTGTCGCGTGCTTCGAGATACGGCAGCAGGAACGGCAGGCTGAGCCCCACCGCCACGACCGCCGCCGCGATCATCGCCAGCCACGTGGGGCCGTGCCGCAGGCGCCGCCGTGCCACCATTTCCCACAGGGCATACCCGCCGAGCACCGGCGCGAAGTAGAAGAGGTAGTACCCGGTCGAGAGGCCCTGCACGACGAACGCCGCAACGCCGCCGGCGAGCGCGGTGAGGCGGCCGGTGTCGAAGTAGCGCCGCAGACCGAAGAGCGCGAACGGCATCCACTGCGACGAGATCGTCTGGATGTGCGGGAACTGCCCGAGACGATACGGCACGAACGCGAAGAAGAGGCCGGCCACGAACGCCACGCGCGCCTGGCCCGTCAGTTCGCGCACGAAGAGGAACATGCCGAGGCCCGAGAGCGCGAACGTGGCGAGGAACACCAGGTTGTAGGCGAGCACGATGTTGCCCGTCGCGAGATACACGGGCAGGCCCTGCACGGCCTGTGGCAGCAGGTGTTCGGAGAACGTCAGGCTGAGCGGTGAGGGGTGGAAGATGTTGCCGTTCCAGAACTCGGCGAACGACATCGTGCCCGACGCCATGGCGACGAGGGCTTCGCTGTCCCACGCCATGATCCACATGTTGAGCAGCGCGTCGCCGAGGTCGGCGGGCACGTCGCGGCTGATGCCGCGGGCGATGGGCCACGTCATCGCGATGGTCAGCGCGACGTAGGCCGCGAAGGCGGCCAGGGTCTGGCCGCCGCGCCCGCGCAGGAACAGGGGCACCGGGATCAGGCCTGCGCGAACTCCCGCGCGAAGTCGGCCACGTCGTCGTAGATCGACGCGAGCTCGGCCGGCGAGGCGAGGAAGACGACGCGGAAGTAGCCGCCGTCCGCGGGCAGGCCGAAGCCCGAGCCGTGCACGACCAGGATGCCCTTTGCGCGCAGCAGGCCGAGGACGAAGTCTTCGTCGGTCTTCCCGGGCGGCAGCGCCACCTGCGGCATCGCGTAGAAGGCCGCCTGCGGTGCCACCACGTTCATGCCGGGCATCGCGTTGAAACGGGCCACGGTGAGATCCGACCGCAGCTTCAGTTCCTTGCGGAAGGCCACCTGGTGCGAGCGGTCGCCGGTGAGCGCCGCGGTCACGGCGTACTGCATCGGGCCGGGACTGCAGAGCCGTCCATCCGCGAGTTTCTTGATCGCCGCCAGCGCCTCGTCGAGGCGCGGCGTCGCGCCGACGGCCATCCAGCCGGCGCGCCAGCCGGGCGCGAGGTACGCCTTCGAAAGCGACGAGTAGGAAATGATCGGCGCATCCGGCGCGAGCGCCGCCATCGGCGGCACCGGACCGTCGAAGCCGAGATCGCCGTAGACCTCGTCGGCGAGGATGACGAGGCCGCGATTCACCGCGAAGTCGATGAGCTGACGGCGCAGCGCTTCCGGGTAGATCGCGCCGGTCGGGTTGTTGGGGTCGATGAGCACGAGCGCGCGGGTCTTCGCCGTGATGGCGCGCGCCATGTGCTCGAGGTCGGGCAGCCAGCCGCGCGACGGATCGGTGCGGTAGTAGACGGGGTTGGCGCCGATCTTGGCGAGCACCGCCGTGTAGAGGGGATAGGTCGGCGATGGCACGAGCACGTCGTCGCCTTCGTCCACGATCGCCGTGAGCGCGAGCTCGATGCCTTCGGAGGTGCCCGAGGTGATGAGCACGCGGTCGGGCGAGACGTTCACCCCGCGGGCGCTGAAGTCGGCGGCGGCGGCCTCGCGCGCCGACAGGATGCCGGCCGACGCGGTGTAGCCGTTGTGGCCATCGCGCATGGCTTTGGCGGCGGCCTCGATGAGGTGCGGCGGCGTCAGGAAGCCGAAGGCGTTCGGGTCGCCGATGTTCAGGTAGCGCACCGCCATGCCGGTGGCTTCCACCTTCTTCGCCTCCGCCACGACCTGGCGGATGGCATACGTGAAGCGGTGGACGCGGTTGGCCGCGCGGATCGGCGTCGAGACGGTGCTCATGGCGTCCGGGATCTTAACAGTCGCCGCGCCGGCCCGGGCGAGATCCGTCCCCGGTGGGAAGAATTGGGCAATTTCGTCCAGCCGCGCCGCCCCTGTCTCAGGCGCGTTTTACATGGTGTGTGTAAGTCTTACCGCTTCTCGGGCGTCCAGGCCCCGTGCGGCGATGGGCCAAAATGGTCAAGTCGTTTGTTTCCAACACTTAACGAAGATGGCACAGGGGTTGTAATGGGGAGGGCATGCAGCGGGCAGTGATTGCCTCCCTCGTCGCCCTGCTGACGGCCCCGGCTTACGGTCAAACGACCGCGAAGCCGGTCAACGAAGACCAGCCCGCCGGGGTGTTCCGGTCGGGAGTGGACCTCGTCACCGTCAGTGCGACCGTTCGCGACAAGCGCGGACGGGCGGTGGCTGACTTGAAGGCCGACGACTTCGAGGTGCTCGACCGGGGCCTGCCCCGGCGGATCACCGAGTTCCGCACCGAGGCCGCGCCGGTGAGCGTGGCGATTCTGTTCGATGTCAGCGGCAGCATGGACGTAGCGTCCAGATCGCTTGCCGCCAAGTTTGCGGCCAACCATGTGCTCTCCTGGCTTGAGCACGGCCGCGACGAAGCCGCGCTGTTTGCTTTTGACAGCCGGCTGCACGAGGTGGCCCCGTTTACGGTCGATACGCGTGCCCTGCAAGGTGCGCTGGGGGAGGTCGATCCGTTCGGGGCCACTTCGCTGCACGATGCCATCGCCGAGACGGCACGGAAGATCCACGAGCGGAGCAACACCCGCCGCGCGATCATCGTGCTCACCGACGGCATCGACACCGCCAGCCGGCTCACGCCGGCGGAAGTTTCGGGCATCGCGAGCGAGATCGACGTGCCCGTCTACGTGATTGCGGTCGTGCTTCCCATCGACAACCCGGACGAGAACGGCCGTCCGCAGGCCGAGACCCCGGCATCGGTGGGCACGATTCGAGAGCTTGCAGCGTGGACGGGAGGCGAGCTGTTCTATGCCAGCACGCCGTCGGACACGAGCAAGGTGGCCAGGCAGGTCGTGCGCGAGCTGCGTCAGCAGTATTTGATCGCGTTCGAGCCCGGCACGGGGCCCGGATGGCACCCGATTGAGATTCGGACGACGAAGAAGAACCTGACGGTTCGAGCGCGTGGCGGATATGTCGCCGGCTCGCGCGGTCGGAGTAACGAGTAACCACAAGTTCCAGTGGCCCTGGAAATCCACTAGCGGAACGGCGTCTCAGGAGGACCCACACCATGACGAAGTCCATTTTCGTAGTCAGCTGCTTTGCCGTCACTCTCGCGGTCGCCCCGGCCTGCGCCACGAAGAAGTTCGTGCGCACTGAAGTCGGTCAGGTCAACGAGAAGGTGACCACCCTCGGCAAGTCGCTCGAGGAAACCCAGGAGCGCGTGCGCGTCGCCGAGCAGAAGATCGGCGAGGTCGACACCAAGGCGGCGCAGGCCGGCCAGGCCGCGCAGGTCGCCGACAAGAACGCCCAGGCCGCGCAGCAGACCGGCACGCAGGCCATGGAAGTGGGCAAGCAGGCCGTCGCCAAGGCGGAAGCCGTCGAGGCCTCGACCAAGAAGCTCATCTTCGAAACCGTCCTGACCGACGATCAGGCGAAGTTCCGCAGCGGCGTCGCGAAGCTCTCGGATGAAGCCAAGGCCGCCCTCGACCAGATGGTCGCGCAGGTGAAGTCGCAGAAGTCGGCCATCTGGGTCGAAATCGAAGGCCACACCGACAACGTCGGCGATGCCGCCTACAACGAGCGTCTCGGCCTCGAGCGCGCCGAAGCCGTGAAGCGTTATCTCTACGAGCAGCACCAGGTGCCGCTGCACAAGATGAACGCCATCAGCTTCGGTGAAGAGAAGCCGGTGCAGGACAACAAGAACCGCGCGAACCGTTCGCAGAACCGCCGCGTGGTCATCAAGGTGCTCGCGTAAGCGAACCAGAGAACCGCTCGAAGACGGCCGGTGGGGCTCACGCCTCACCGGCCGTTTTCGTTTTCAGCGGCCGGCTGTCAGCGTGGTGGCAGCGCGTAGAGCCACGCGCCATCGACACTCGCCACCACGCGGGAGCCGCGCGACTCGAGCCAGGCCCGCACCTGCGCGCCGGTGTCGTCGCGCCAGGCGTCCGCATGCACGAGCACGTGCGTGGCGGGTGAGAGCGCGGCCCATGACACGTCGGGCGCCGCCAGCGGCGCGGCGAGCACCGTCCGGCGCGCCTCGTAACTCGGCGGCAGCACGCCGCTGTAGCCGTTGAGCAGGCGCCGCCGGTGCGCGGCGGTGAAGAACGTGTAGCGGATCTCGTAGCCGAGATCGCCGAACGGCAGCTCCGCCACCACCGCCTCGCGCGGGGTCGTGGCCACGAACTGATAGATCCGCGGCAGCGCCGCGCCCGGGCGCAGGTAGGCCGGCGCCGCCGCAAGTGTGGCGGACGGCAGCACGCCGTCGATGGGAAAGGGCGGCTGCCAGCCCGTGCGCGTCACGAGCGCCACGGCCACGGCGACCGGCACGAGCGCCAGCCGCCAGCGCGCCAGCCAGGCCGCCCCGAGCCCGCCGAGCACCGCGAGCACCGTGGCGGCGATGGCGACGAAGCGATGCGGCACGCGCAGGCCTTCGAAGCCGGGCACGAGCAGGCGCAGGATCAGGTACGGCCCCGTGTACGTCTCACCATCGAGGCGGATTACCGGCCCGAGCGCCAGCACCCCGGCGGCGAGCGCCAGCACGAAGAGGCCGGCGCGGGCCCGGCGCGACAGCCCCACGGCCGCCGCCGGTGCCGCCACTCCAGCCAGCCCCAGCAGCACGAGCGGCGCCATCCACGGCATCGCCGCGGCGTAGGCGGCAAACGTCGCCGAGTTCGCGCTGGTCTCCTCGAGCGTCCGTTCGAAACCCAGGGCCTGCCGCGTTGCCAGATACTTCCAGACGACCGGCAGCACGGCCGCCACCGACACGACGCCGGCGCCGACGACGCCGGCCCATGCGTGCCGGTCGCGCAGGCGCCCGTGGCGGGCGAGCGACCACACGGCGAAGGCCGCCGTGAACGGCGCGCAGTAGGCCATCAGGTAGTTCGACGACAACTGCAGGGCGATGAGCGCCGCCGTGGCGGCGGTGAGGGCCAGGCGCGACCGCGTGGCGATGAACACATCGAGCGCCCACAGCCCGAAGATCCACCAGTGAATCGACAGCGTGTGCAGGTGGCTCAGCGACCAGAACGTGCGGTAGTCGTTCAGCATGCAGAGCACACCCGCCACGACCCCGGCGATCTGCCGCCCCGAGAGCCGCACGGCCAGTCCGTGCGCGGCGACACCCGTGAGCGTCATCGTCACGAGGTAGATCACGTTGTAGGCGAGCAGCGGGTTGCGGGTGGCCCACCACACCGGCAGCGCCTGCACGCTCTGGGCGATGAAATGTTCCGAATAGGCGAGCGTGGACGTCTCGGGCGCGAAGATCGGCGCGTTCCACATGGCCCCCCACGCGCCGAGGTCGCCGCCCATCAGCGCCGTGAGGTGATCGGCCACCCACGCCATCACCCACGACACGAACACCGGATCGCCGAAGTCGCCGGCGAGCGACGTGCCGGCGCGGGTGACGAGCGGCCAGGTGATCCACGCGCTCAGCAGCGCATAGCCAAAAACGATGCCGCTCCCTCGTGCCCAGGCGCGCCGCGGAAGGGCCATCGCGTTACCGCCTGGTGGCGAGCACCAGCAGCGACATGCCGAAGCTCGGCGGGTTCTGCTCTTCGAGCTTCAGGAGCGGCATGATCCACTTGAAGGCGGCGAGCTGCCCTCTGGGCAGCACGCGACGCTTCAGCACGCGCGAGTTCAGCCACCAGCCGGCCACGCCGAGGCGGTTCAGGAAACGGATGTCCTGCACCTCGAAGCCGCAGTCGGTCACGAGCTGCTTCAGGCCGGCCTTGTCGTAGCGGCGGAAGTGCAGCAGCGCCTCGTCGAGCGTGCCGTAGAGCGACGGCATCGACGGCACGAGCAGCACCATCCGGCCGCCCGGGTCGAGCACCGACGCGAAGTCGGTGAGCGTCGCGCGGTCTTCCTTGATGTGCTCGAGCACGTTCATGCAGACGATCGAGTCGATGCGCTCGGCCCTGAGGTCCGCGCGGTCGGCATCCGAGAGCGGGAACGAAAACGACGCCACGCGCACGTGCGCCTTGTCTTCGAAGCGGCGGCGCAGCTCGCGCAGGTAGTGCGCCTCGATGTCGGAGGCCACGACCCGTTCGCGGTCGGCGAAGTAGCGCGTCTGGTTGCCGACGCCCGAGCCGACCTCGAGAATCCGTGTGCCGAGGAACGCGTCGAAGCGGTCGTGCAGCCACTTGTTGTAGGCGGTCAGCCCGGCCATGCGGCGCAGCGTGCGGGCGCCGATGTCGTCGTCGGGCGCTTCCCAGCGCGCGAACCGCAGCAGCGTGTAGACCGCCTTGAAGGCGTCCTTCAGGCCGATCTTCTTGCCCTCTTCGTAGGTGCGGCCGTTGTACGAGATCGGCACCTCGTAGACGCGCGCGCCCATGCGGGCGACCTTGCAGGTGATCTCGGGCTCGATGCCGAAGTCGCGCGACTGCAGGTCGAGCCGCTGCGCCACGTCGCGCACGAAGACCTTGTAGCAGGTCTCCATGTCGGTCAGGTTCAGGTCGGTGATGGCGTTCGAGAGCAGCGTGAGCAGCTTGTTGCCGACCGAGTGCCAGAAGTAGAGCACGCGGTGGCCGCCCTGCGCGCCGAGGAACCGCGACCCGTAGACCACGTCGGCCTTGTCTTCGAGGATCGGGCGCAGCAGGAGGGGATACTCGCGAGGGTCGTACTCGAGGTCGGCGTCCTGGATGATGACGAGGTCGCCGGTGGCTTCGCGGAAGCCGCGGGCGACGGCCGCGCCCTTGCCCTGATTGACGGGCTGGAGCAGCACGCGCACGCCGCCCGTGCCGTCGAGCTCGGCCAGGATGTCGCGAGTGCCGTCCTTCGACCCGTCATCCACGATGAGCAGTTCCAGGCCGACGTCCCCGAGGTCCACGGCCTGGACCTTGGCGACGATTTCACGAATGGTGGCCCGCTCGTTGTAGCAGGGCATCACGACGGTGAGCGTCATCTCAACCGTCGAGTATACGTGGGGCGGCCTCCGGAAATCAGCGCGACGTGCCGGCCGGCGGTGACCAGCGGGCGAAGCGGGCCAGCGTGTAGACGGCCTTGAAGGCGTCCTTGAGGCCGATCTTCTTGCCCTCTTCGTAGGTGCGGCCGTTGTACGAGATCGGCACCTCGTAGACGCGCGCGCCCATGCGGGCGACCTTGCAGGTGATCTCGGGCTCGATGCCGAAGTCGCGCGACTGCAGGTCGAGCCGCTGCGCCACGTCGCGCACGAAGACCTTGTAGCAGGTCTCCATGTCGGTCAGGTTCAGGTCGGTGATGGCGTTCGAGAGCAGCGTGAGCAGCTTGTTGCCGACCGAGTGCCAGAAGTAGAGCACGCGGTGGCCGCCCTGCGCGCCGAGGAACCGCGACCCGTAGACCACGTCGGCCTTGTCTTCGAGGATCGGGCGCAGCAGGAGGGGATACTCGCGAGGGTCGTACTCGAGGTCGGCGTCCTGGATGATGACGAGGTCGCCGGTGGCTTCGCGGAAGCCGCGGGCGACGGCCGCGCCCTTGCCCTGATTG
>CADEFD010000148.1 GCA_902826515.1 uncultured Acidobacteriota bacterium | reverse complement strand
GTCAGCCGCTCGACGCGTCGCTCGGTCTCGTCGATCGTGTCGCGGTACTCCTGCAACGCAATGTGTTGCGGCGCTAGCGGGAAGCTGAGATCGGCCAGCCACCGGCGATACGGCTGGGTCCACCCGGCGCGGCCGGATAGCGGCGGCCCTGCCGCAGCAGGAACGCCTTCAGGCGATGCTTCGCTTGCGTCGAGAGGCCGACGGCGTCTTCGCGCGCGCGCACCAGGTCGCGCATCGCTTCATCGGCGTCGGTCGGGATGTAGATCGCCGTGAGCTCGCCAGCGCGATGCAGGCGCGCGAGGGCGTCGCCATCGCGGCGGTCGGTCTTGATCCGGTCGCCGCTGCGCTTCGGCATGCTCGACGGATTGACGACCACGCCGTCCTCGCCCTGCGCCGTCAGGTACCGATGAATCCCGAAGCCGCACGGGCCCGCCTCGTACACAAAGCGCAACCGCCGGGTCGGCGACCGCAAGGTCTTGAGGAGCTTCGCCACGGCCTCGAGATCGCCCGGGACGCCGCCGTAGTGCCGGACCTCGCCGTCCCGTCCTTCCTCGGCCAGGGAGATGTCGATCGAGTCTTTGTGGACATCCATCCCCACGAACATGCTACGTTTCGCCATGGCCTGCCTCCGTCGTATGTGGCTCTGCGCTGCACCGGCTCGGCGTCGCGCAATCCACGATGTACTACGTGAGGCAGGTCTCTGCCCCGACAGCCATGCTGTCTAGCCCGAGCCAATCAACCAGCGGCCATGTCGAAATGTCTCGTCGAAGTGCTTGGAGCCTTTGGGTGCCTCCTCGGGCTGGCGTCCGGTGGGTTGTGCCAGGTGGCGACTGCGCCGACTCCGCCCACACCCACCCAAGGGGCCGTCCTCATCCCGAGGGCGTACATGCAGGCGGGCGTCGAGCTGGCGGTGTATCCGACGCTTCCGTCCTCCTTGCGCGACTATTCGGCAGTTCATGGCAGCGCGCCCGCCGCTGTCGTGACCGGCGGCGTGCGGCTGGCGCCAACGGTGGGCCTGGAACTGGAGGCAGGTATCGCGCGTCCGACGGCTACGCCGCTCCGGCTGGAATCTCCAACGTTCCGCACATTCGACGGCGAGGTCAGAGACGCGGTACTTGGCGCGAATCTTCGGTGGCATCCCGGCAGGAAGTACCACATCGAAATAGTGCTCGGCGGGGGCCTCGTCCACAGCCGCTACGCCCGGCGCTCCGAGGTTGTGTCGGATCCCTTCGGAGGCCGGCCGACGATCAGTGTGCCTGATACCGAAGTGAGCGCTGCGCAAGCCAGTGTCGGAGGCGGCATTTCCATCCCCATCTCGCTGGGAGCCACCGTCGCCGTGGTTCCTACGCTCAGCTACCGTTGGGTGAGGCGCCCGGTCTATTCAGACGCGGCACGCCTCAGCGTGGGCCGGCACGTGTTTCGCATGGGCGTTGCTGTGCGTCGCCATGCCCGTCGCGCAAGTGTCACGCGATGAGCACCATGGGATCCCGCGAGGCCGGGCCGACATCCGAATGCAGCCGACGCGCCGCGTGATGTTTGCTGGCGCGCGAGCTGATGCGCGGTCGTCAGGCTTGGGAATTCACCGCGGGAGCGCACTAAGCGGAGGTGCAGACCGACCTCCGCCATACCGCCGACAGCGGTCGGACGTTGTGGCATCATGCGGGGCATCAGACCGCCGTGGCTGATGCGGCGTCGTGGGCCACGCGAATGGACCTGGATGTCATGAGACCGACTGAGCTCCGCGCGATCACCATCGCGATGGCCATCCTCAACCTGACCGGATTCCTGATGAAGGACGCCGCGATCCTCGATCCGACCGTCTCCCTCGTCTTTGTGATCGTGGTCATGGCAGCGAGCTACGTAGTGCTCTGGTACTTCTGGATCGGCCGCAACTGGGCACGTTGGCTGGTGCTGTTGACGTCGGTGCTCGCCTTGCTCAACTTGCTGGAAATGCCAGACGTGAACGCGACACTGCAAGCCGTCCTGCTCGTGGAAGCGGCGCTGGGCGCCTACCTGTTGTACTGGCTCAATACTTCGGCAGTGCGGGCGTTCTTTCGACGGTCCAGGGCGGCAGATGGCGCCTGACATCCGGATGCAGCCGACGCGCCGCGTGTCGCGTGTCGGCGCGCGGTAGAGGACGATGTATCGCCCCCTGTTGATTGTGCTTGCCGGCCTTGTCGCAGCCGTCGCGCCCGTCGCGCCAGCGATGGCGCGCAGCTGCGGCGCTCAAGCGCCGATCGAAGACGAGTTCGCCTCGAGCTCTGCCGTGCTGCTTGGGCGGGTCATCGCCATCTCGAGCGGGCAACGCGAGTACTCGACAGACGTGCCTGGTGAGATCCTGCGTATTGCCACACGCGTTGCCACCGTCGAGGTCGAGCGCGAATGGAAGGGGCCTGATCACGGCATCGTGGCAATCGAGACATGCGCCCTCTGCACGACGGCGGCACGGTTCGAGGTGGGCGACCGACTCGTGGTGTTCGCCCACAACGACTATCACGGCGTGTCCTCGTGTTCGCGCACGTACCGCGAGGCCGACCCGAGGTTTGCTCCAACGCTTGGATGGCTTGAACGACGTGCGCCAGACGCGCTGGTTGAGGTCCGGGCGCCTGCGGTGCGGCGATGAAGGCAGACGCGTGAAGAAGCTGATTATCAGAACGGTGCTGCTCGGCGTGCTGGCAGGAGGCCTGTGCGGCGCGATGGTCGGACTCGGTATGGCGTCGCCGCTCGTCGGAGTCGGCAGTGCGGCCGCGGTTGGAGCAGGCGTCGCCGTAATCATCACGCGAGCCAGGCAGCGGGCCGGGTAACACGGTGCCTCAATCCCTGCCTCGCGTCGGCTGCGTCATTGTGGGTCTCCGTAACCGTCTACGAGCGGGAGAGCTGTCGCCAGGATTCCTGTGCGAGTTCTGCATCAAGTGTCCGTAAGACGGCAGGTGGATGTCGGTTTCGACCCCCCGGGCCTGAAGGCATGGCGGCGGATCGGCGAGATTCAGGCGCGAGTCGGACGGGAACAGACGATGGCAATCAACGCGGCGTGGCACGAGAAGCACCGGATGCCGAAAAATCCAACGGCGTCGCAGCGACTGAAGTGGCACGACGCACACGCGAAGCATTGTGCGTGCCGCCCCTTTACGGTGGCGATGCGTGCGAAGCTCGAGCGTGCTGTGGCAGCAAAGCGGAAGGCTCCCCGAGCCGCCGGTTGACGCCCGTCTCCGCGCCCACCCGCCGTGAGCCCCTTTTCCTGCCCCCTGCGCATTCCCCGATGAACGCCCGCAATCCGTCCCGGCGATACCCGCCGGCGCGCGGGCAGGGGAACCAGCCATGGCGCACGCGGCAACCACACATGTCCGGGTGAATCGCAGTCTTCTCGCGCGGGTCGAACGGCAGACGCTCCTGTGGCTGGCGCACCGGCTGCCCGAGCGGATGCATTCGGATCACCTCACGGCGCTCGCCGTTGTCGGCACGGCGATCGCGTCGCTGTCATTCGCGCTGGCGCGCCTCTTCCCCGTGGCGCTCGTCGGCGTCGTGGCTGGCCTCGCGCTCAACTGGTTCGGCGACAGCCTCGACGGCACGCTCGCGCGCGTGCGGCGCCAGGAGCGTCCGCGGTACGGCTACTACGTGGACCACGTGCTCGACGTCATCGGCGCCACGATGCTGATGGGCGGCATGGCGCTGTCGGGCCTGATGACGCCGCTCGTGGCGCTTGGTGTGCTCGTGGCGTATCTGCTCGTGTCCGCCGAGGTGTTCCTCTCCACCGCCGTGGGCGGCGAGTTCCGCATGTCGTTCGTGCGCGTGGGCCCGACGGAACTGCGGATCGCCATCTCGGCGCTGGCACTGGTGCTCATCCAGTGGCCGGCCGCCACGCTGCCGGGACTGGGCCTCGTGCTGCTGCTCGATGTCGTCGGGATGGCGGCCATCGCCGGCCTGCTGACGGCGCTCGGTGTGTCGGCCGTGTTGATGGGCCGGCATCTCTACGTGGCAGAGCCCCGCCACCGGTGACCGGGCGCGGCTAGAATCTGCGGATGGCCTCGAGCAAGCGCGAGCGCGATCAGGGGGACGGCGCGGAGCCGGCGGGAGACGCGTCGCGGCTGCTGTCGCGCGCCGCCGCTGGCGACGAGAAAGCGGCCTCGCGGCTGCTGCCGCTCGTCTACGACGAGCTGCGGCGCCTGGCCGGCGGCTACCTGCGGCGCGAACGTCCGGGCCAGACGCTGCAGGCCACCGCGCTCGTGCACGAAGCCTACATGCGGCTCGTGAAGCCCGGCGACCAGCCGTGGACGGGCCGCACACATTTCCTCGCGATTGCCGCCGTGTCGATGCGGCAGGTGCTCGTGGACCGGGCGCGGCGCCGTGATGCCGTCAAGCGTGGCGGCGCGCGTCAGCGCATCACGCTCGATGAAGGGCTGCTGCCGGCGCCCGCTCCCGACGCCGGCGTGGATCTGGTGGCGCTCGATCGCGCGCTCATCGACCTGGCGGCGCTCGATCCGCAGCAGGCGCGCATCGTGGAGCTGCGCTACTTCGGCGGTCTCACCGTGGACGAGACGGCCGAGGTGATGGATTCGTCGCCCGCCACCGTGAAGCGGCATTGGACGCTGGCGCGGGCCTTCCTGAAGAAGGCGCTGGCCGCGGGCGCCGTCTGAGATGACGCCCGAGCGCTGGCAGGCAGTGGGCGAACTCTTCGAGCGCGCGCTCGCGGAGCCCGCGCCGACGCGCGCGGAGTGGCTGGCGGCCGTGGCGGCGCCGGACGACGTGCGCGCGGAAGTGGCGGCGCTGCTGGCCGCGCACGAAGACGACGACACGTTCCTCGAATCGCCGCCACCCGAAGCGCTCGACGCGCTGGCCGCGCCGGCAGACGACGCCGCTCTCGTGGCCGGCGCGACCATTGGGCCGTATCGCCTGGTGCGCGAAATCGGGCGTGGCGGTATGGGCGTGGTGTTCGAGGCGGAAGACACGCGCCTGCACCGCCGCGTGGCGCTCAAGGCCGTCTCTGCCGCCGCGCACGACGCCGGCGATCAGCGCCTGCGGCAGGAAGCGCGCGCCGCCGCGGCGCTCGTGCATCCGAACATCGCCACGATCTACGCGCTCGACGACATCGACGGCCGCGCCTACATCGCCAGTGAGCTGCTGGACGGCGAGACGCTGCGCGAGGTCCTGACGCGTGGCCCCCTGCCGCGCGAAGACGCGCTCACCATCGCACATGCGCTCGCGTCTGCGCTCGAGGCCGCGCACGCCGGCGGCATCGTGCATCGCGACCTGAAGCCCGAGAACGTGCTGCGCCTGGCCGATGGGCGCGTGAAGATCCTGGACTTCGGGCTGGCGCGGCTCGAAGGCGACGCGCGGCGCCTGGCGTCCACCACGCGGCTCACGCTCCAGGGCTTCATCGCCGGCACGCCCGGCTACATGGCGCCAGAACAGCTGCTGGGTGACGACGTGGACGGGCGCACCGACCAGTTCGCGCTGGGGATCGTGCTGGCGGAGATGGCATCGGGCAGCAACCCCTTCGACGCCGGTACGTTCGCTGCCACGATCGCGCTCGTGATGCGCGCCGACGGCCTGCCGGTGCCGCTCGACGGCGCCGTCGTGAGTGCCGACATCGCGGCAATCGTCAACCGCTGCACCCGCCATCGCCGCGAGGATCGTTTCGCTTCGACGGGCGATCTCGTGGCCGCCCTCGCCGCATGTCGTGCCGGCGCGGGCGTGGCCGCGCTGCCGCTCGCGGCGCCGCGCTCGTCATCCATCGGCCCGCCAGGCAGCGGCACGGCGCCGATCGATCCGGAGACCGGCCGGCGTCCGGCGCTCTGGTGGTGGCGCTTCCACCAGGCGGCGGCGGCCGCGGTCTACTGGCTGATGATGGCGCCGGCGTGGCTCGTGCATCGCGAGGTGCCGCCCGGCCTGCCATGGTTCCTCGCCTGCCTGGCCGCAACCATCGTGGCCGCCAACGTGCGGCTGCACCTGCGGTTTTCAGCGGCCGTGCTGCCTCACGAACTGCCGGCACAGCGCGCCAGAACGCGCGGCTTCGTGGCCATCGCGGACTGGGCGATTCTGCTGCTGTGGGCCTGGGCGGGCGTGGCGCTCATGGAAACCAGCCGCGAATGGGCGGTGGTGTTCTTCGCATTCGCTCTGGGCGTGGCGATTGTAGTGGCGCTCATCGAGCCGGCCACCACCCGCGCGGCGTTCACGGAGACGCCCGACAGCCCGTCTGTCTAGAGCTGACCCGGAGTTTATTTGACGCGCGCCGCCCGCTTCACCGGCGCGTCGGTCCACGGGAACGACCGGCAGAACTTCGCCATCGGGCAGACCGGGCACTTCGGTTTGCGCGCCGTGCACTGCATGGCGCCGAAGTCCATGAGCGACTGGTTGAAGTCGAAGGCGCGGGCCCGCGGCACGAGTACCTCCGACACCGCCCAGAGCGCCCGCGTCATCGCGTGCCCCTTCGGATCGCCCTTGCCGATGAACACGCGGTAGAGCACCCGCGCCACGTTGGTGTCGAGAATGGCGGCTCGCTTGCGGAAGGCGAAGCTGAGAATCGCGCCCACGGTGTATTCGCCGATGCCCTTGAACGACAGCAGCGTCGCGCGGTCTGACGGCAGCGCGCCGCCGTAGTTCGTCACCGCCTCGCGGGCGATCGAATGCAGGCGCTTCGGGCGCACGTTGTAGCCGAGCGGCCGCCAGGTGGCAGACACGTCGGCTTCCGGCGCCTCCGCAAGCGCGGCGAACGACGGGTACTTCGAGAGCCACTCGTGGTACTTGGGCAGCACGCGGTCCACCTGCGTCTGCTGCAGCATCACCTCGCTCACAAGGATGTGGTACGGGTCGTCGGTGGTGCGCCACGGCAGGTCGCGGCCGTGCTGGTCGTACCACTTCAGCAGCACCCGCCTGAAGCGGGTCCGTTCGGCGGGCGGCGGGAGTGTGGGTTTTCGGGCGCGGGTTCCCCGCGGGCGGGCCATAATCCGGTGAGTGACGCTGAAAATCTACACGAAGACCGGTGACGACGGTACCACGAGTCTCTTCGACGGCACGCGCGTGTCGAAGACGCACCCGCGCGTCGTGGCCTACGGCGCGGTGGACGAGCTGAACGCGCATCTCGGCGCCGCGATTGCCGCCGGCCTCACGCCGGCGCTGGCCGCGCAGGTCACGCACATCCAGCGCGACCTCTTCGCCGTGGGTGCGCGGCTGGCCGATCCGCGCCACAAGATCGCGTCGCGCGTGGAGAAGGCGTCGATTGGCGAGGCGGACGTGACCCGGCTCGAAGGCTGGATCGACGCGCTCGAAGAATCGCTGCCGCCGCTGCGCCACTTCATCCTGGCCGGCGGCGCGCCCGGGGGCGCCGCCCTGCACGTGGCGCGCACGGTGTGCCGGCGGGCCGAGGCCGAAGCGCTGAGGATCGTGGACGGCGATGTCGAAGCGGTGGTGCTCACCTATCTCAACCGGCTCTCCGATCTGCTGTTCGTGATGGCCCGCGCGGCCAACGCCAGCGCCGGCGTGCCGGAGCAGATCTGGTGACAGGCGACGCTGCCCTCGACGCCGCCTACGCGCACTGCCTGGCACTGGCCTCGTCGCACTACGAGAACTTTCCGGTGGCGTCGTGGCTGGTGCCGGCGCCGATCCGTCCACACGTGGCCGCCGTCTACGCCTTCGCGCGCAGCGCCGACGACTTCGCCGATGAAGACGGCTACGACACGGCGGAACGCTTCCGCCTGCTCGACGACTGGTTGTCCCGGCTTCACGTGGCAGCGGGGCCGGGCGCGGACGCCTCGGACCCGATCTTCCTGGCGCTCGGCCACACCATCCGCACCTGCAAGCTGCCGGTGGACCTCTTCGAAGCGCTGCTCTCGGCGTTCCGGCAGGACATCACCGTGACGCGTTACGCCACGTGGGCCGACGTGGACGACTATTGCCGACGCTCGGCCAATCCGGTGGGCCGGCTCGTGCTGCGCCTCTTCGGCCACGACGACGCGCGCCTCGATGCCTGGTCCGACGCCATCTGCACGGCCCTCCAGCTCACGAACTTCTGGCAGGACTTCGCCGTGGACTGGCGGCGCGGGCGGCTTTACGTGCCCGAGGAACAGTGGCGGGCGAGCGGCGCCGACCCGGACGCCCTGTCTTCCTCGATGACCGCCACGCCGCGCGAGTGGCAGCAGGCGCTGGCGGCGTCGGCCGCGCGCACGCGCGCCCTCTTCTACCGGGGACGTCCGCTGCTCGAATACACGCGCGGACGCCTGCGCCTCGAACTCGAGGCGACGTGGCACGGTGGCACACGGGTGCTCGAAAAGCTCGAACAGGGCCGCTTCGATCCGGTCGCGGCGCGTCCGAAGCTCGGCATCGGGGACGGGCTGGTGATAGCGTGGAGGATGCTTTCGCCGTGAGCCGCGACACCTCCTTCTACTACTCGTTCCTCGTGCTGCCCGATACGCAGCGCGACGCCATCGTCACGGTGTGGGATGCCTGCCGCGCCATCGACGACGCGGTGGACGAAGCGGCGGACGAGGCGCAGGCCACGCGCCAGATCGGGTTCTGGCGGGACGAAATCGCGCGGGTGTTCGAGAGCGGCGACGCGCAGTCGCCGCAGGGGCGGGCGCTCGTGACGGTGGCCCGCCAGTTCGACCTGCCGCGGCGGTCGTTCGACGACCTCATCGACGGCGTGGCGATGGACCTCGGGCACCGCCGCTACGAGACCTTCGACGACCTGCGCGAGTACTGCTGGCGGGTGGCCTCCACGGTGGGCCTCATCTGCCTGAACATCTTCGGCTGCCGCCACCCGGGTGGGCGCGACTACGCGATGAACCTCGGGCTCGCGCTGCAGCTCACGAACATCGTGCGCGACGTGAAGACCGACCTGGATCACGGCCGCGTCTACCTGCCGCAGGACGAACTGCGCCGTTTCGGCTGCAGCGAAGCGGATCTGGCGGCCGGCGCGGTCACGCCCGCGATCCGCGCGCTGCTCGAACATCAGCTCGGCCGGGCCCGCGCCTTCTACGATCGAGCCGCCGCGGCGATGCCGCCCGGCGAGGCGAAGCACCTCGTGGCGGCCGAGATCATGAGCGCCATCTACTTCGGCATCCTCAGGCGGATCGAGGCGCGCGGCTACGACGTGTTCCGCGAGGTCATCCGCGTGCCCCGGCCCGAGCGGGTGTGGATTGCCGGCACGACGTGGCTGAAGACGATGCTGCGCGCCGGCGTCGAAGCACTGACGCCGGCACGGACGCCGTGAGCACGGTCGATGTCGTGGTCGTCGGCGCCGGCTGCGCCGGACTGAGCGCGGCTACGGCGCTCGCCGAGGCGGGCGCCCGCGTGGCGGTCGTGGAAGCGCGGCCAATGGCCGGCGGCCGCACCTTCGCCACCGCGGACCGCATCACGGGCGACTGGGTGGACAACGGGCAGCACGTGCTCTTCGGCTGTTATCACGACACGCTGGAGTATCTCGACCGCATCGGCACGCGCCGGAAGGTGCGCGTGCAGTCGGCGCTCGCCGTGCCGATGATCGACATGCAGGGCCGACAGAGCGAACTGCGCTGTCCGGCGCTGCCCTCGCCGCTGCAGCTCGCGGCCGGCGTGCTGGCGTGGGAGGTGCTCACCTGGCGCGAACGCCTGGCCGTGGCGGGCCTTGGCCGGGCGCTCGATCCGGCAGCGCCCCCGCCTCCGCCCGATGAAACGGTGCGGCAGTGGCTCACGCGTCACGGCCAGCCGGCGCGCCTCTGCGACCTGCTCTGGGAGCCGCTCGCGGTGGCCGCGCTCAACCAGCCGATCGACCACGCCACGGCCACGACGTTCGTGGAAGTGGTGCGGCGGATGCTGGGGCCGGGGCCCGACGACGCCGCGCTCGTGATTCCGTCCGAGTCGCTCTCGCACCTAATCGTCGATCCGGCTGTGGCGTTCGTGGAAGCCCGTGGCGGGGAAGTCTTGCGCGGGGCGCCGGCGCGGGTGACCGTGGACGCGCGTGGCGTGACCGGGGTCGATGTGCGCGGACGTGTCATCAGCGCGCGGCACGTGGTGTCGAGCGTGCCGTGGCACGCCGTGGCGGCGCTGTTTCAGGACGTGCCGGAGGCGCTCGCGCCGATCGTGAGCCGCGCCTCGGCGATGCGGAGCGCGCCCATCGTCACCGTGAACCTGTGGTTCGACCGCGCCGTGCTCGACGCGCCGTTCATCGGCCTGCCGGGCCGCGCGTTCCAGTGGGTGTTCGACAAGCGGCTGGTGTCGCCGGGGCAGGCCTCGCACCTGTCGCTCGTGTGCAGCGGCGCCGACGAGATCGTGGGCCTCGAGAACGACGCCATCATCGCGCGCGCCGTCGAGGAGTTCACCCGCGCAGTGCCGGCGGCGGCGCGAGCGCGCCTCGTGCGCGCGACCGCCGTGCGCGAACGCCGTGCCACGTTCTCGCTCGCGGCCGGTGAACCGGCGCGTCCGGACACTGTCACACCGCTCCAGGGTTTCCTGCTCGCCGGCGACTGGATCGACACCGGGCTTCCGGCCACGATCGAAAGTGCCGTCGTGAGCGGCCACCGCGCTGCCCGCGCCGTCACGGGCCGAGGCCACTCATGACCGCGAGCCCTGAACCCCGAGCCCCCGGTCCCGCCAGAGTGGTGCTCGCGCACTATCAGGAGATCGCGCTCAAGGGCCAGAACCGCCCGTGGTTCATCCGCCATCTGGCCAGAAACACGAGGGACGCCCTGGCCGGCCTCGGCGTGGGCGAGGTGCGGCTGCCCATGGGCCGCCTCGAAGTGCCGGTGCACGACGGCCAGGACCTCGAGGCCGTCTGCGCCCGCATCCGCACCGTATTCGGGCTCGCCAATTATTCGGTGGCGCACCGCGTCGAGCCCACGGTGGAGGCCATCACCGAGGGCGTGATGCGCGACCTGCCGCGCGAGCGCGTCGTGCCGAGCTTCCGGGTGGAAGTGCGGCGGGCGCACAAGCAGTTCCCGGTGGCCTCGCCCGATCTCGAACGCCACATCGGTGCGCGCGTGGGCGCAGCCACCGGCTGGAAGGTCGATCTGTCAAATCCCGCCTTCACCGTGTGGGTCGAGATTGTCCCGAAGGCGGCGTACTACCACTTCGGCAAGGAACCGGGCGCCGGCGGGCTGCCCACCGGCACGGGCGGACGCGTGCTCGTGCTGCTCTCGGGCGGCATCGACTCGCCGGTGGCGGCGTGGCGCATGATGCGGCGCGGCTGCCACGCGACCTTCGTGCACTTCCACGGGCATCCGTTCACCTCGCACGCCTCGATCGACAAGGCCCGCGAGCTCGTGCGCGTGCTGGCGCCGTACCAGCTCGGCGCGCACCTGATGCTCATCCCGTTCGGCGAGCTGCAGCGTCAGGTGACCGTGACCGTGCCCGGACCGATGCGGGTGGTGGTGTACCGGCGGCTCATGCTGCGGATCGCCGCGGCGCTTGCCGCGAAGGTGCATGCGGGCGCGCTCGTCACGGGAGACGCCGTGGGTCAGGTGGCGTCGCAGACGCTCGACAACCTCGCGGTCATCGGCTCGGCCACGCGCCTGCTCACGATCCGCCCGCTGGTCGGGATGGACAAGGGCGAGATCATGGCCGACGCCCGCCGGCTCGGCACGTTCCCGATCTCGATCCTGCCCGACGAGGACTGCTGCACGCTCTTCACGCCGCGGCATCCTTTGACGCGGGCAAAACTCACGGAAATCGAACGGGCCGAAGCCGACCTGCCGATAGAGCAGATGGTGATGGCCGCCGCGGCCGAGCCGGTCATCGAACGGGTGGACTGGCCGGTGGTAAAATCACCTGTTGGTTAGTCACAGAAAGAGCGCATCCATGGTGTTCACCTCAGTTGCCGACCTCACCGCCGCCCTCGCCGGTATCGCCACCATCAGCGGAGACCAGATCGCGGTCACGGCCGCGCCTTCCACGGACCTCGTGGACCGTCTGGCGCACACCGCGGTCTTCGGCGCGACGCCCGAGGTGAAGGGCACGGCCCGCTGGGTCATCCTGCATCTGGCGGCCCATCAGGGGATCCGCTTCGCCTCGATCCACGACCTCTACATCGCGATGGGCAAGGGTGAGGCCCGCGGCTTCACCGTGCCGGCCATCAACGTGCGGATGATGGCCTACGACACGGGCCGCGCGGTGATGCGCGCCGCCAAGGGCCTCGACGCCGGCGCCTTCATCCTCGAGATCGCGCGGTCGGAAATCGGCTACACCGAGCAGCGGCCGCACGAATACGCCGCCGTCATGGCCGCCGCCGCACTGCGCGAGGGCTTCCGCGGTCCGCTCTTCCTGCAGGGTGACCACGTGCAGGTGGCGCTCAAGAAGTACCAGTCGCCCGACCGCGACAAGGAACTCGACACGCTGCGCGGGCTCATCCGCGAGGAAATCGCGGCCGGCTTCTACAACATCGACATCGACACCTCGACGCTCGTCGATCTCGACAAGCCGACGCTCGAAGAGCAGCAGGCGGTCAACTGCGAGCTGGCGGCCGACTTCGCGGCCTTCATCCGCCGCAACGAGCCGAAGGACGTCACGGTGTCGGTGGGCGGCGAGATCGGCGAAGTGGGCGGCAAGAACTCCGATATCCACGAGCTGCACGCCTACATGCAGGGCTTCAACGCGGCGCTTGCGAAGAAGGGCGCCGATTTCGTCGGCATCAGCAAGATCAGCGTGCAGACCGGCACCGCGCACGGCGGTTTCGTGGGCCCCGACGGCAAGGTCCGCATGGACGTGAAGATCGACCTCGTCACGCTCGAGGAGCTGTCGCGCGTGGCCCGCGAAAGTTACGGGCTCGGCGGCGCCGTGCAGCACGGCGCGTCCACGCTGAACGCCGAGGCGTTCGAAGCCTTCCCACGCGCCGGCGCCTGCGAGATCCATCTCGCCACCAACTTCCAGAACATGGTCTACGACCACCCCGAGTTCCCGGCCGCGCTCAAGGCCGAGATGTACGCGTGGATCCGCGAGAACGCGAAGGAAGAGAAGAAGGCCAGCGACACCGACGAGCAGTTCCTCTACAAGGCGCGCAAGAAGGCCATCGGGCCGTTCAAG
>CADEFD010000147.1:9474-13032 GCA_902826515.1 uncultured Acidobacteriota bacterium | reverse complement strand
TGTAGGCGTTGTCGTCCATGAAGTAGCCGCTGAGCGGCGGCACGCCGCCGAGCGGCTGGCGTGACCGCGACGGACTCACGTTCACGGGCAGGTCGTTCACGAGCGAGAGTTCGAGCGGCAGCGCCCGGAAGAGGCCGGTCTTCGTGTGTTCGCCGGGATTGAAGGATGAGTAAAAGGGATTCGTAAGCACCGGCATCACGAACGCCGCGCTCGCCGCCGCGATCGCGATCGCGTTCCAGGGCCGCGCGAACGCGGGCATCAGGAACAGGAACACCGGGTAGACCCCGAGGAAATACCGGTTCCCCACCGGGCCGCCGCCGCCCGAATAGGTGAACGGCATGTAGAGCATCAGCACGATCGCCGACCCGACGCCGCCGGCGAGCGTGAGCCATCCCCACGCCGTCTGCTGGCCGCGCAGCAGCAGGAAGAGCACGAGCGCCGCCATGCCGGGCAGGAAGTAGATGGCAAACCCGGTGTGACGCCCGACGAAGAAGTACAGCAGGTTGTGCCGGAACACATCCACGACCGCGTCGCGGTTGAACAGCACGTCCGTCAGCACGCCGTTGGTGGCCTTGCCGATGCCGGTCGTGTCGAACGTGCGGTCCTCGGTCTGGAACGGGAAGCCCTTCGACTCGCCGCCGGCGTAGAACGTCTTGCGGTCGCCGCCCTGGAAGTTGTACTCGCCGGTAATCGCGATGTTGGCGCCGAAGAACCCGAGCACGACGGCCGAGAACACGACGCCGCAGACGAAACCACGGCGCCACTGGCGGCGCAGCGCGAAGAGGCCGAGCACGGGGAACATCAGGAGCACGTGCGTGGGTTTGGAGAACGTCGCGAGCCCCAGCCAGAGCGCGGCCACGAGGTCGGTGCGCGGCCCGACGATCCAGGCACTGCGGGTCTGGCCGGCCGGCGTCTGCGGACTCGCCACTTCCTTGTAGAGCCAGAAGAAGTAGCCGAGCGTCACCAGCCCCAGATTGAACAGGTCCGGGGTGAGCCACACGAGATACACCGGCGCCACCGACACGAACACGAACGCCAGCGCGAAGACCAGCGCCGCCGCCGGCTGGCTGCGGGCCACGAGGAACGCATAGGCGCAGACGAAGCTCGCCAGCAGCACCAGCACGTGCAGCACGAGGAAGCCGTTGGTGCCGAAGAGCCGGATGAACGGCGCGGCGAAGAGCGGATAGATGAACGACTTGGCGAAATAGAGGCGCGAGGGGTCGGCGTCGGGCGTGACGTCCACGTGCACGAACGGCGCCGCGCCGTCGAGCCGCAGATCCGGATCGCTGCCGCGCTTCAGGAAGATGCCTTCCGGCCCGCTCGGAAACTCGCGCCACACGCGCACGAGATCCTCGCGCCGGAACTCGAAGTCGCCGTCGTCGGCCAGGCTGTGCCCGAGTCCGTAGTAGGTGGAGGCGTCGGAGAAAAATCCGTATGACGCCTTCGGATAGTTGACCGAGAGCGCCCACGCGAGGAGCACCGCGGCGAGTGTGGCCGTGGCCACGACGCCGAGACGCCAGGCCTCCGAGCGGGCGCTCCAGCCCTGAATCACGGGCGCGCCCCGTCGTGGAGGAACGACAGGTCGAGCGTGAGGGCGCTCTGCCGCCGGGTGCGCTTCGACGACTCGTGCAGCAGTTCGTAGAGCCGCTCCATCTTGCGCACGAACGCCGCGATGTCGTATCGCGCACCGGTCGCCCGGGCGCCGGCGGCGAGCCGCGCGGTGAGCGCCGGATCGTCGATGAGCCGCCCGATCGCGGCAGCGAGCGCCGCGCTGTCGCGCTTCGGCACGACGAGCGCGTCACGACCGTCGGCCAGCACGTCGAGCAGGCCGTCGGCGTCGGTCGAGACGATGGGCTTCCCCATCGCCAGCGCCTCGAAGGCGGTGAGCGGCGTGCCCTCCCAGAGCGAGGGGAAGGCCACGATGTCGAAGGCGCTGAACGCCGCCGCCACATCACTCCTGAAGCCGGCGAACACGAACCGGTCGCCCAGCCCGAGGCTCGCGGCCTGCGCCTTGAGTGGCGCCTCGAGTTCGCCTTCGCCGACCAGATAGAAGCGCACCGCCGGGTGCGCGGCGATGACCGCCGGCGCCGCGCCGACGAGGAACTCGTTGCCCTTCGACGGCATGAGCCGCGTCACACAGCCCACGGCGACCGTGCCCTGCGGGATGCCGAGTTCCTGGCGGGCGGCGGCGATCTCGTCGGCCGATCGCGGCCGGGCGAACTCATCGAGCGGCGCGCCGAGGTACACGACGTGGGTGCGCTCGGCGGGAATGAGCCGCGCCCGCGTCGTAAACTCCGCCGTCGAGGCCGAGACGGCAATCGCGATGTCCGTGTAGGGCGCGAGCGCCTTGTCCGCGACCTTCTGGAACCACGGCGTATCGGTGTGATTGGCGTGTTCGTGCAGGATGGCGGGAATCCCCATCCACGCCGCGCACATCCGGCCGAACGTGGTCGCTCCGTAGCCGTGCAGGTGCACGACGTCGGCCTGTTTGTCCTGCAGCACCTTCAGCAGGTGCGTGAAGGTGGCCGGATCGAACTTGTGCCGGCCGAGGTACGAGACGTCGATGCCGAACTGCTCGAGGGTGTCGTCCGACAGGTCCCTCTTCCGCAGGCTGACGAGCGAGGCGTTGAACCGGGCGCGATCGAAGCGCGGCATCATCCACGCGAACAGGCGCTTGACGCCGTGCATGCGGGAGCCGGCCCACCCGAGGTGGTCGCACACGTGAACGATATTCAGCTTCCGCATCGTCCCTGGTCCCTGGTCCCTGGTCCCTGCACTAGAGCCATCCCTGGCTCCGGTACCACGCGATCGTTCGGCGGATGCCCGTACGCAGATCGACCTGCGGCGCGTAGCCCAGTTCCGTCTTCGCGCGCGTGATGTCGAAGGCGCGGCTCTTCGTGTAGAAGTCTACCCGGCGCCGGTAGAGCGGCGGCTCGATCCGGAGCGGCACGCAGACCAGCTCGCAGAGCAGTCCGGCCGTCCAGACCGGCCATACCGGCAGGTGCAGGCGCGGCGGCGCCACGCCGAGTTCCTCGGCGACGAGCGCCACCAGCTCCTTCAGCGTCGTGTAGCGTTCGCCGGCGAGGATGTAGGTGCGGCCCCTCGCGGCGGGCACCTCCCCGCACAACCGGAACCCTTCGCACAGGTCGTCGATATAGGTGAGGTGATAGAAGGCCGTGCACGGCCCGAGCATCGGGAAGCGGCCCTTGGCGAGCCCCTTGAACATCTTGAGGAAACGCGTGTCGCCCGGGCCGTGGATGCCAATCGGCCGCGCCACCACCACGTCGAGCCCCCGTTCGATGCCGAAGCGGCGGGCGAGCTGCTCGGCTTCGAGTTTCGTGTCCTGGTAGACGTCGCCCGGATTGAACGGCGCATCTTCGTTGGCCGGCGGATGCGCGATGTGGCCGTGCACGCCGCCCGTCGAGCAGTGCACCACACGAGAGACGCCGGCGGCGAGGGCTGCCTCGAGCAGATGGCGGGTGCCATCGACGTTGATGGCGCGATACGCCGAATCCGGCTGCCCGGCTTCGCGGTAGGTCGCGGCGATGTGGTACACGA
>CADEFD010000147.1:0-9374 GCA_902826515.1 uncultured Acidobacteriota bacterium | reverse complement strand
TACGCCGAATCCGGCTGCCCGGCTTCGCGGTAGGTCGCGGCGATGTGGTACACGACGTCGACGCCGGCGCAGGCGCGCGCGAGCGCCTCGGGCGAGAGCAGATCGCCTTCGGCCGGGACGACGCCTGCGGCCGGCAGACCGGAGGCGGCAAATCGCGCCAGGCTCTTCGAGCGCACGAGCGCCCGCACCTCGTGACCGCGCGCCGCGAGCATCGTCGCCAGATGGCCGCCCGTGAAGCCGGTCGCGCCGGTGACGAGCACCCTCACCGCGCCACCGCTCCGGCGGCCGCGCGCCCGCCCGGACCACGGGCCGCGAGCCGGCGGCAGGCATCGGCGGTGCGCGTCAGGTAAATCTCGCGGCTGTAGCGGGCGTCCGACAGGGCCCGCGCGGCCTCCGCCAGGGCGCGGCCGGCGGCCGGATCGTCGAGCAGCCCGGCAATCGCCGCCGCGAACGGCGCCGCCTCGGGCGGTGTCAGGCGCGCCACGGCCGGCGACAGCACCTGCGTGTGGGTCAGCAGGTTCGTCGCCACGATCGGCGTGCCCGAGCGCAGGTACGAGTAGATCTTGAGCGGCGTGTTGGTGCCGCGGATGCGGGGCGAGGCCAGCACGGCCGCCGACGCGACGAAGGCCGGGATCTCCCGCGCCGGCTGCTGTCCGGTGAAGACGACGCTCGTGGCGCCGCGGGCACCGGCGAGGGCCTGCGCCGCCGCGACCTGCGCCGGATCGCCGCCCACGATGAGCACGCGCGCCGCCGGATGGGAGACCGCAAGACGCACCGCGGCGTCGATGAGCATCTCGAGTCCCTGATACGCCTCGAACGTGCCCGTGTAGAGCACGATCGGCGCCTCCGGCGCGATGGCCCAGCGCGCGCGGATCCCGGCCGGTGTGAGCGTGGGCGGGTCTTCGACGTCGCCGCCCATCACGTTCTCGATGAGCAGCGCGCGTTCCCCGTGCCCCATGGCCACGACCGTGTCCTGCAGCTCCTGGCAGATCGTGATGACGACGTCCGACTTCCCCACCATCTGCGTCTCGACGGCGTCGAAGATGGCGCGCAGCGCCGACGAGCCGCTGAACTTGAAGTTGCTGAGCTGCTGCGGCAGGCTCGAATGCATGTCGTAGAGGTGCGGAATGCCGAGCAGCTTCGCGAGCCACACCCCGACGAGCCCCATTTCCTCATGGGAATGGATGGCATCGTAGCCGCCGGCCAGGGCGCGGCGGGCAATCGTGAAGAGCATCAGCACGTCGAGCACGACCTTCACGGCCGAGGGGCCGATGGGGACGCGGGTGACGAACGGCGGCCGGGGGCTGCGGAAGATGCGCAGGTTCGGCAGGTCCACGTCGCGGCCGATCGGGTACGTGACGAGGTCGACGTGATGGCCGAGGGCACCGAGGGCCTTGATGCGATGGAATTCGCTGAACGGCGTGCCGCGCGGCTCGAAGAACGGCTCCGGCGCGAGCATCAGGATGCGCAGGGCCCGCGACGGGGCGGAGGACGGGGCGGACACAGGGGACGCCGGGGACACGGTGAAGAGGGAATCATACCATCCCGGTCCCCGCTTCTTGCTGACCTGTCAACACTTATGCTATATCTCGGAGGTTGGGCCAGACGCCGGGCGTCGGCCCGTACCTGCCACCTCATGTCCGACGCCACCCGCCATCCGCTTCGCCGCCTGCTGGCCGCCCTGGCCAAGCTGCTGCTGAGCGTGGGCCTCATGGCGTTCGTTCTGCGCGACACGAGTCTGACCTCGCTCTGGAACACGTTCCGGCGCGTGCAGCCGTCGTGGATTCTCGCCGCCATGTCGATGCACGGGCTGGTGCTCGGGGTGAGCGTGTGGCGCTGGCACATGCTCCTCGGCGCCCAGCACGTCCGCGTGCCGGCCCGCACCCTCGCCGAATCGTTCTGGGTCGCCCTCTTCTTCAACAACTTCCTGCCGAGCAACATCGGCGGCGACGTCGTGCGGATCGCCGATACGTCGCGGCCGGCCGGCTCGAAGACGCTGGCGACGATGGTCATCCTCGTGGACCGCGTGCTCGGCCTCTTCGCGCTCACGAGCGTGGGAGCCGTCGGCGCCCTCTCGGCCCGCGCCATGGGCATCGACATCCCCGGCACGTTGTGGATCGAGATCGGGGCGCTGGCGACCCTGGCGCTCTGCGTGCTGCTCTTCTTCGCGCCCGCGCTGCTCGACCTGGCGCTGTCGCCGGTGCGCGCGCTGGGCCACCCCTGGGTGGTCGAGAAGCTCGTCACCCTGCAGGAGACGCTGGCGCGGTTCCGCGCGAAGCCGTCGGCGCTCGCCGGCGCGCTCTTCGGCGCGCTCATCGTGCAGGGCGTCGTGGTCGCGTTCTACGCGCTCACCGCCCGCAGCCTCGCGATCCCGCTGCCACTCGTCATGGCCGGGGTGCTCGTGCCGGTCGCGATGGTCGTGCAGATGGCGCCGGTCTCGATCAACGGCTTCGGGCTGCGCGAAGCCGTCTTCAGTTTCTTCTTCGTGCGCTTCGGACTGAGCGTCGAGGCCGCCGTGGCCGTGTCGCTGCTCGGCACGGCGCTCATCATGCTCTTTTCACTCGGCGGCGGCGCACTCTTCCTGCTCCGCCGGCACTGACCGCGTGCCTCCACCTCGGCTGTAGACGCCCGTCCGGCCGGCCGGTCTTCCCCCTGTAAAGTCCTGTGCACCGCCGCCGATAACACGGGGTGCCGGGAGCATGTCGCTCGGTCGGGCCTCCACCTCCCACGGGGCTCCCCGACGGCGCCTGCTGGTTGTGCCTGTCTCGGGAGAATCACCATGTTTGTTGTACGAGCCGTGGGAATCGGTCTGGCCGCCATGATTGCGGCCGGCTGCCAGCAATCGAAGAGCGCCAACCCCCTGAGCCCTGACATCGCCGGCCCGATCCCGGGCGTGTCGATTACGGCGCCCAAACCCCTCGAGCCGGCCGTCGGCCAGACGCTCGAGACCTCGCAGCAGCCCTTCACGTTCCTCATCGAGAACGCGAGCACGTCGGGCGTGCGGCCGCTCTACCTGCAGTTCCAGCTCGCCGCCGACGCCGGGTTCCAGACGATCGCGCACGGCGTCGATCGCATCGAGCCGGGACCGAACGGGCGCACCACCTACACGATGAACATCGCGCTCGCGAACCCGGGCACCTACTACTGGCGCTCACGGTCGTTCGACGGCGCCAACACCGGTCCCTGGTCGGCCGCGGCGAGCTTCACGCTGGCCGAACCGGTCATCATCGAAACGCCGATTCCGGTCGGCCCGATCGGCCAGATCGACACCATCACGCCGCAGTTCATCGTGCGCAACGGCCGCATCTCGGGACCGGCCGGCCCGGTCATCTACCGCTTCGAAGTGGCGACGCTGCCCGATCCGGGCGCCGTGGCGGCCGTGCTCAGCACGAGCGTGGGTTCGGGCACCACCACCACCATCAGCGCGGGCAGCGCCGCTCCGTATGCGACCACGCTCTACTGGCGCGCCTACGGCACGAACGGCACAATCGAGAGCCCGCGTTCGGGCTGGGCGGCCTTCCGCACGCCAAACGCTCCGGTGGGCGCGCCTCCCCCTCCGACGGGCGGTGGCGGTGGCGGCGGTGGTGGAGGCGGCGGCACGGTGGGCGCGGCCCGCTCGATCGACATCAGCGAAGCCCTGTCGATCATTCGCGGCGTGCACGACGGCACCGGCGCCGACCTCGGTTCCCGCTCCTCACGCGACAGCCGCAACCGCTTCTTCGCCGGGGCGGTCGCGGCGGTGCATTTCGGCCACAGCCGCTACAACGCGAAGGGCCCGGACGGCAACTGGTGCATCAAGGACGGCGGCTCGGGCCGTCCGCAGTCGGATGACGTCATCGTGCGCTGCAACTCGCGCGACGCCTGGGACCTCATCGGCGGCGCCGGCGCCAACGGCTACTCGTTCCACATGGACTTCATCGGCCGCCTGCCGGGCGACCAGAACGTCTACGCGCCGCCGCGTTCGGCGCTGCCGTAGCCGGGCCGCGGGCCCGCCCGCGCGCCGCCGTACATGATTCGGGCCGGCTGGTCACCTGACCAGGCCGGCCCGAATACCGTACCGTCAGACGCTAGAAGCGGACGCGCAGACCGCCGCCGATCTGGACGCCGCCGACCTTGGTGTTCACCGAGTTGCTGACCACGAGGAACTCCGACGACGCTTCGGCGTAGCGCACGTAACCGCCGAGGCGGAAGCTCGTGTTGCCCGACTGGTAGACGGGATACGACACATCGGCGCCGACGTGGCCGCCCCATGCATTGGCCTTGCGGGTCGTCGTTTCGTTGGTGGCGTTCACGGTCGTGAACGCGCCGCCGGCCTCGGTGATAACTACGGCGTTGATGACGTCCTGCGTGAAGCGGAACTGCGAGGGGCCGGCGTAGATGTGCACGTCGAGCTTCTCGCCGAGCGCCAGGCGGTAGCCGAGGCTCACATGCAGAGCCTGTTCGGTGCGCTTCATGTCCGGCACGGTGGCGGAGAACGACCGCGGGCGGTTGAAGAAGATCGGGTGCGGCGCTTCGCCGGACACCGTCGCTTCGGCGAGGCTCGAGGTGCGGTGGAAGTTGGCGCCCACGATGAAGTTGCCCATCACGCGCGCGCCGACGCCGAAGTCGAGCACGGCGCCGCTCGACAGGTCGTCGCTGCCCACGCTGAGCCGCCCGACCTCGTCGTACAGGTTGAACGTGCCGTCATCGGCGTAGGTCTGCGTGCCCGGCTCGAACGCGCCGCTCACCGACAGGAAGAAGCGCGACTCATCGGTCTGCGCCGTCGCGTCGTTCACCCCCGCCAGGAGGCCCGCCATCACCAGTGCCGTTACCAATCGCATCGTCGTCTCCGCTCCCACGAAGTGGCGCCTCGCGCCGGAACTCTGACCACACGGGGGACATTCGTCTGGTGTGGCAGACGTCGGATGGTAGCACGGCGGCGCAGGACTGGTCGAAATAGCACAGACAAAAGCCTGGGGCTGGAGTATTATCAGGCGTCTCTGGACCGGGTCCGGTCCGCCATCGTTCGAGGAGTGACTGACCAATGGATCGACGAATGCTTCGCCTTGCAGCGGGCCTGGGCCTGGTGGTATTCACCGCCGCCTGCGCGCAGAATCCCGAGAGCCCGATGTCGCCGTCGGCGACCGAGACGTCCACTGCTGCGAATCCCGATGGCTCGACGCTGAAAGTGTCGGCGCCCGCCCCTGTCAGCCCGGCCGATGGCGCCGTGGCCGACTCGGTCCGTCCCACCGTGACCTTCCGCAATTCCACCGGCCGCTTCACGAGCGTCGCGCTGTCGTACCGCGTGCAGGTGTTCAACGCCGCCGGCGCCGTCATCGGCGAGTTCGCGGTGGCGCAGGATGCCAGCGGCCAGACGGCGCTCGGCGCCGAAGCCGACCTCGCCTTCGATACCGAATACCGCTGGCGCGTGCGCGCCGAGTTCTCGGGCGAAGCCGGTCCGTGGTCGGCGGTGTGGTCGTTCAAGACGCCGGCGCGTGTCGTGCTCGGCTCGGGCGACAACGTCGGGCCGCCGCGCAACATCAGCTTCAACGAAGCCTACGACATCCTCTTCACGATCTATCAGGCGGCGCGCTGGGATCTCACCGGCCGCTCGAGCCGCGATCAGCTCAACCTCTACCTCGAGACGGCGATGGCCGCCCTGCACTACGGCCACGGCAAGTGGAACCCGCGCGGCGGCGACGCCGGCTGGTGCATCAAGAACGGCGGCCCCGGCCGTCCGCAGTCGGACGACGTCATCGCCCGCTGCGACACCCGCGACGCGTGGGACCTCGTGGGCGGCATCGGCGGTCCGAACCCCGTGTGGGCGCCGAGTTACCTCGGCAAGCTGCCGAGCGTGCAGCAGATCTACCCGCCGCGCGCCAGCACGTTGTCGCGCCTGCCCTAGCCCGTTCGCGGAGCGCGTCACATCCCGGGCGACAGCGGTGCCGCTGTCGCCCGTTTTCTTGTACATTCACGGCGAGGGCACGTGGCCGAGCAGCAGGACACCTTCTACAAGTCGTTCTCGGAAAAGAAGCTCACCGGCTACGGGAGCGGACGGCGCAGCCGCATCGAACAGCACCGGCTGGCGCTGCTCCACCGCTTCAAGCCGGCGCCGGGCGATATGGTGGAAGTGGGCCCCGGGCACGGCACGCTCGCCGAACAGGCGGTGACCGCGGGCTGGCGCTACACCGCGATTGAAGCCAGCCGGATCCTCATCGACGTGCTGCGCGGCAAGGGTCTCGCGGTCATCGAGTCATGGGCGCCGCCGATTCCTGTGCCGGACGCCAGCGTGGATGTCGTCTATGCCGACCAGGTGCTCGAGCACATGAACGGCATCGAGCAGGCGCGCCAGTTCACGGCCGAAGCCCTGCGCGTGCTGCGCTCGGGCGGCGTCCTCTACGTGGTCGTGCCCGACTACCTGAAGGAACGCACGTTCTTCTGGGACGTCGACTACACGCACAACTTCGTCACGACCGAACGCCGCGTGCGTCAGCTCTTCAACGACGGCGGCCTCGAGGTGCTGCACGTCGAACGCGCCATCGGCCTCGCCACCGGCGTCAGCCGCGACGCTCTGGCCGCGGCCGCGCTGCTCGTGAACATCCCGGGCCTGGACGCGCTCTCGCGCCACACCGGCACGACCGAGCTCCTCTTCAAGATCCGCAAGAACCTGTTCGAGACGCTCACCTTCGTGGCGCGGAAGCCCCAAGGGGGCCACTAGTCTTGCTCGGACGGCTGGCCGGATCCTGGTGGCTGCGCGCCGCCGTCACGGCCGGCATCCTGGCGTGGATGTCCACGCGCATCGACATGCGGGCGGCCATCACCGCCGTCGCCAGCGTCTCACGCTGGCACCTCGCTGCGGTGCTCGGCCTCGTGGCCATCGATCGGGTCGTGATGATCTGGCGCTGGGTGCTGCTGCTGCGCGCGGCGAACATCCGCATCGCCACCGCGGACGCGGCGCGCCTCTTCCTCACGAGTTCGTTCGTCGGCAGTTTCCTGCCGGCCGGCGTCGGCGGCGACGCGGCGCGCGCGTGGGGCCTGTCGCAGGTCACGGCCCGGCTCGGCGACGCGCTCGCCTCGGTGGTCGTGGACCGCATGCTCGGCATCCTCTCACTCGCGGCGATGGGCGCGGCGGGCCTCACCGCGTGGACGCCGGACGGCGTCGATCCGCTGCGCATCGTCGCCGCCGTGGCCGTGCTCGGCGCGGCGTGCGTGGCGGCGTTCTGGGGCGACGCGCTGTTGCGGGCGGCGCTGCCCGCGCATCGGCATTCCGGACCCGTGGCGCGGCGCCTGCTGCGGCTGGCTGACGCCGTGGCGCACTACCGCGGGCATCGCGGCGTCCTGGCGCACGTGATGGCCTGGTCGCTGGCCGTGCAGGTGCTGCGGATCGTGCAGGCGTACGTGCTCGGTCTGGGCCTCGGCCTCACCGTGCCTTTCGCCTACTATCTGCTCGTCATGCCCCTCGGCCTGCTGATGCTGCTGTTGCCGATCTCGGTGAGCGGCTTCGGTGTGCCGCAGGGCATCATCGTGTGGCTGCTGCGGCCGATGGGCGTGCCGGACGCGGCGTCGTTCGCGCTCTCGACGCTCATCGTCCTGACCGGGCTCGCAGGCAATCTGCCGGGACTCGTGTTGTGGCTGCGCCGCGCCCCGGCCGCCGCACCGGCGCGGTAACGATCACGTCGCGGCGGACTCAGGCCGAAGCGAGGCGGGAGAGGGCCCGCGCCTTCTCGCCCACTTCCTCGCGTTCCACCACCAGGATCGAGCGGGGCTCGAAGTGCAGGCCCGACTGCCGCCAGTCGCGGAGTTGCTTGCGGATTTCGGCGAGCGCCTGGCGCCGTTCCGGCAACGCGTCCACCGCGTCGATCATGTCCACGACGGCCAGTTCGAGGTCCGCATATCCTTTGCCGGCCTGCAGGGCCAGGAACCCGCGGCCATCCGACAGCCGGATGACCGAGACGCCGGCCAGGCCGTCGAACACGTCCGGGGACACCAGGATGAGGGCACGTTTGCCGGGCAGCTGAACCAGCTCAGCGCCCACCCTGGGCGATGGCGACGTCTGGCGAAGGCGGGCTTTCTCGAAGAGGCCGACGATGGCCCAGGCCGGATCGGGGTCGAGCGTTTCGAGCCACGCGATGACGTCGTCTGGCAGGGAGACCGAGAGGGGACGGGTGGGCCGGCCGAACTTCAGAGGCCGGCCGCGTTTCGCGCCGGATGAGCTCACGTCACATTACTAGCGTTATCTAAAACATTCGTCGATTTAATTCTGAATATATGACCGTACAGCACCACGGCCCAGCGGCGGCGCTGAGCCGTGTGTGTGGCATGCCGGGTCCCGGCCCGGGCGCGGACGCCTAGACGCTCGTGGACTGGGCGGCCGCGGCGGCCGGCGGCGCGGGCACATCGGGCGACGGCCGGCGCTTTTCCATCGACGCGCGCACCAGGAACTTCGCGTACGGCACCACCTGCTTGATGGCGGCGACGTTCATCTGGCAGGGGCTCAGGCAGCTCGGGCACTTCTCGTCGCGGATGTGCTTGCGGTGCTGCTGCGACGCCTCGCGGAAGTAGATGGCGTGCGGATCTTCCTGCGTGACGTTGCCGACGACGTCGCTGTTCTCGCAGAAGAACATGTCGCCGTTCGGGTTGAGCATCACGCCCTGGGTCTGGAACGGGCACGGCGTCAGACGGTGGTAGCCGTTGGCGATCATGTCCGCGTAGTGCATGTAGATGTAGTTCTGGCCGTCGAGCAGCGGATCCTGCCGCACGCGCTCCATGAAGAACTGGCGCATGCGCTGCTCTTCGGCGCCCATCGGCTTGAGGGTGCCTTCGAGCTCCTGGTTGCCGAGCATGGCGTCGGTGAAGCGCACCATGTTGAAGACGATGTCGAGCTTCTCCTTCTTCGCCCACGCCAGGATGTTGTCGGCGTCTTCGAGGTTCTTCGAGAAGATGGTCGACGAGATGCCGAAGTTGAAGCGGTACTTCTTCTGCAGCTCCTGCATCGCCGCGATCGTCTTGCCGGCCTTCTCGAAGGCCTTGCGGACGTTGCGCACCTCGCCGTGCATGTCGCCGACGCCGTCGATCGAGACGCGCGTCGAAAAGATCACGTTGCGCTCATGGCACAGCTCGACGACCTTCGTCAGCATCGGAATGCCGCGCTGGGGCGTGAGCCCGGTCGTGTTGATGGTGAGCTTGCGGAGCTTGGGGAACTTGTCGATCATCAGCCGGCAGATGTCGACCATGTCGTTGCGGGTGGTCGGCTCGCCGCCCGAGAGGCTGGCGTTCTCGATCTCGCTCCACAACGGCGAGCTGAAGGCGCGCTCGATCTGCTCGAGCGACATGTCTTCCTTGCGGTTGCCGCGCGTCCAGTTGCTGCACATCTCGCAGCGGGCGTCGCAGACGAA
>CADEFD010000146.1 GCA_902826515.1 uncultured Acidobacteriota bacterium | reverse complement strand
TGCGCTACATCCCGATGACGGCAGGCCGGATGACCGGCATCGTCTCGCGCGGCGGCTCGATCATGGCCAAGTGGTGTCTCGCGCACCACCAGGAGAGCTTCCTCTACACGCGCTTCCGCGAGATCTGCGAGATCATGCGCGCCTACGACGTCAGCTTCTCGCTCGGCGACGGCCTCCGGCCCGGCTCGATCGCGGATGCCAACGACGAGGCGCAGTTCGCCGAGCTGAAGACCCAGGGCGAGCTCACGAAGATCGCCTGGGAGTACGACGTCCAGGTGATGAACGAAGGCCCCGGCCACGTCCCCATGCATCTCATCCGCGAGAACATGGAGAAGCAGCTCGAGTGGTGCGCCGAAGCGCCGTTCTACACGCTGGGTCCGCTCACCACCGACGTCGCCCCCGGCTACGACCACATCACCTCGGCCATCGGCGCCGCGATGATCGGCTGGTACGGCACGGCGATGCTCTGCTACGTCACGCCGAAGGAACATCTGGGCCTGCCGAACAAGGACGACGTGAAGACCGGCGTCATCGCCTACAAGATCGCCGCCCACGCGGCCGACCTCGCCAAGGGGCATCCGCGCGCCCGCGTGTGGGACGACGCCTTGAGCAAGGCCCGCTTCGAGTTCCGCTGGGAGGATCAGTTCAACCTGGCGATGGATCCGGTGACGGCGCGCGCCTACCACGACGCCACGCTGCCGGCGCAGGGCGCGAAAGTGGCGCATTTCTGCTCGATGTGCGGCCCGAAGTTCTGCAGCATGGAGATCACGCAGCAGATCCGCCGCGAGGCGGCCCAGGGCATGGCCGACAAGAGCGACGAGTTCCGGAAGCAGGGCGAGATCTACGTCGCCTCCCGCACCTAGCCGATCGGTATACTTCCTCGGGGCCCCGCGTTCGCGAGGGCCGGCAGGGCCAGCACGCCACTGGCCGAGGAGGATGTCGTCGTGAAAGTTTCCGGATGTACGTGTGGGTTCCTGCTGCTCGCGGCCGTGGCCTCGGCGCAGGACGTGCCCCCGCCCGCCACGCAGATTGCCGGCGCCGTGCTCGCCGCGCCTGAAGAGCGCCGTGCCGGCGCCAGGGTGCTCGGCTGGGATGCGGCCGGCAAGGTCGTGACGCTGCGCGAGGGCACCAACGAGCAGGTATGCGTGGCCGACAACCCGAAGGTCGAAGGCTTCAACGTCTCCTGCTATCACAAGGATCTCGAGGCGTTCATGGCGCGTGGCCGCGAGCTCACCGCGCAGGGCATCACCGACGACAAGCAGCGCGACGCCACGCGCTGGAAGGAAGTGGACGACAAGAAGCTGGCCATTGGCAAGGACGGCTTCCTGACCGTGCTGACCGGCAAGTCGTTCGACCCCGCTACCGGCCAGGTGGCCGAGGCTTACACACGCTGGGTGGTCTACGTGCCGTACGCTACCGCCGCTTCCACGGGCCTGCCCGTGAAGCCCGCAGCTGGCGTGCCGTGGCTGATGGACCCGGGAACCGCCGGCGCCCACATCATGATCAGCCCCGCGCGCCCGAAGTAGGCCGGGCGCGCGCTACTGCGGCGTCGTGCCGGCCGGCGCCGCGACGATCTGCACGAGGGTCGGGAAGCGCTCCGGCGTGGCGCCGGGCTTCGGGTTCGGATACCCGCCGGAGCCGCTGAACGTGTAGTCCTTCACCGTGACGCTCGGCGGAAACGCCATCGTCTCTTCGCGAAAGCGGCCCACTTCGAAGACGTGGGTCGGCGGCACCTCGAACACGAGGTTCCCTTTCTCCTTCAGCACGTTGCGGTAGTAGGTCACCATCTCGGTGAAGGGCACCGTCGAACCGAAGATGTAGTACTTCTGGCCGCGGCCGGCGTCGTACGACCGCAGATACACGGCCGACGGATACACCGGGAAGCCGAGCTCGGCCTCCGACGGGCGTCCGTCGTTCGTGGCCACCTGCGGAGCTGCGGCCGTGGGCACCGAGACGCCGGCGCGCGGCGGCGGTGGTGGCTGCTGCGCCGGACGTGTCGCGGGCGCCTGGGCCGAAAGCGAAACCACGATGCCGCAGACGACGGCGCCAACGAGGAGCGGCAGACGGCGCGGGTGGCGGGCCATGCCCGTATTATAGAACCCGAATCCCATGGCCCATCCGCTCGAAACGTTCGTCCGCAACAACGAAGCCTGGCTGCACGAGGCCATCGACGCCCTCGTCTCGATCGAATCGCCCACGAGCGACAAGGCCGCGGTGGATCGCTGCGGCGCGGAGTTCCGCCGCATCGCCGCCGGCCTCGGCATGCGCGTGCGCGTCGAGCCGCGTTCCGACGCCGGCGACCACAGCGTGGTCGAGATTGGCGAGGGCCGTCCGCGCATCCTGCTCGTGGGCCATGTCGATACGGTGTGGCCGCACGGCCAGATCGCGCGCATGCCGCTCGTGCGGAAGGACGGCAAGCTCTGCGGTCCCGGCACGCTCGACATGAAGGTGGGCGTGTCGATGGGGCTGCTGGCGACGCGCGCTGTCTTCGAAACGGCGCGGCCGGCGTCGGGCACCATCGCGATGCTCGTGACGTCGGACGAGGAAACCGGCAGCGACACCTCGCGCGGGCTCATCGAGGCCGAGGCGCTCGCAAGCGACGCCGTGCTCGTGCTCGAGCCGGCGCTGGCCGGCGGGCCGCTCAAGACGAGCCGCAAGGGCATCGGGCAGTATCGACTCGCCGTGACCGGCGTGTCGGCGCATGCGGGCGTGGACCCGGGCAACGGCGTGAGCGCGATTCGCGAACTGGCGCGCCAGATCATCGCGGTTGAGGCGCTGCACGACCTCGATCGCGGCGTGTCGGTGAACGTCGGTGTGGTGAGCGGCGGCACGCGGCCCAACGTGGTGCCCGAAGAAGCGGTCGCGATCGTGGACGTGCGCGCGCCGACGATCGACGATGCCGCCCGCATCGACGCCGCGTTCCGCGCCCTGCGGCCCATTCTGCCCGGCGCGCGGCTGGCCGTGACCGGCGGCTTCGAGCGTCCGCCGATGGAGCGATCGGCCGGGGTGATTGCGCTCTACGAACACGCGCAGGCGGCGGCCGCGGCACTCGGGCAGACCATCGCCGAAGGTGGCACCGGCGGCGGCTCCGATGGCAACCTCACGGCGGCGCTCGGCGTGCCGACGCTCGACGGCCTGGGCGGCGTGGGCGACGGCGCGCACGCACTGCACGAACACGTGCTGCTCGACACGCTCGTGCCGCGCACGGCGCTGCTGGCCGCGCTCATCGCGCGTCTGCTGTCGCCGGAAGGCGTGTTGCCGCCGCGCTGATCGTCGCCTTGGCTGTCCCTGAGTCCGACTGACGGCGCGGCAGCGGGACTGTTGCTGCGTCCGGCCCCAGCCCACCCCACGACGCAGAGTCCGCGTCGCGGGGGCCCCGGGGGCAGGCCGGCAAACGACAGCGGGGGCGAGGTGTCGGCGGAAGCGCGGGGCCCCGGGCGGTGCTGCGCGACGTGATGCGTGCGTCGCCGCTGTGCCTGAACACCCCACGCGGACTTCGGCGCCGCCTCGTCGTTTGCCGTCTCACGCGTGCGCGGCCTGCTCCGGACGGCCGCCGCACCAGTCCCGCTGCCGCGCCGGCAGTCGGCGTGCCTTGCGTAACAGGTGCGGCAGAGTGGGCATGGCACTCCAAGGATAGCCTTCAACGTGAGGTTGAATCTATCGCTGTTCGGATTCTGGGACTAGACCGTTGGGCCGCCGACCTTTGAGACGAGATCCCGGACGCGTTGTGGAACGCCCCATGCCTCGCGAATGTCGATGTTTTCGTCGATCGACCGGACCAGTCTCGCCACCTGCGCCGAATTCATTCTCGGCGCCTTCTCAAGTAACGACATCGTCCTCTTAGACGCCTCGAAGCTACCTGAAGCGACAAAACGATCGACAAGCGCTTCCGTCATTCGGTCCGACGACATCGAATGCTGGATGAGGATGTCGACAATCTTTGCCGCCAGTGTCGACGCGTCGCCAGTGCTGACCGCTTGCAGTGCCTGGTACTTGCCCATGAACCCGTGGGGGTCGGCTCCGGCTCGCACCGGCAAGACGAGCTTGCCACGACCGATGGCCATTCCGACTTCCTGGTCACACCACTTGCTCTCGATAAATCTCGGCGAAAGTATCGCGACTAGTGCGTCCATCGTTCGAAGCGCCCGCTCAATCTCTAGTTGCCACTCCCGCGTGGGCTCGATGTCATCATGCGCTACGAACGCGGCCACTTGATAGATAGCGAGCGCCTCCTTCAACTTGTGTGCTTTCGCCTTGTCGCCTGCGAGATGCGTGATGAAAAGTCGGAAGTACCCTGGCTGCCAGAACGACGGGACCTCTTCCTGTGCACCTGCAGAGGTGGCTGTCGCGGCGTCTCCCAAGTCCCCAGCCAACTCCGGACTGATGATGACCTCCGTGATGAGATTCCCAAGGTCTTGACGTACGATGCGCGAGACACGACGCTGAATCGATTTCTCGATCTCCTCGACATCGTCAAGGAGAGCGTACGTGGTTATCGGCACCTGCAGCATCAGGGTGTGAAGGCTGTTGCTGCCGTCGAAACTGTCGAAGCCCGTCTCAAGTAGGCTCGGGCGCGCCACCGACAACACTGTGGCCTCGACTGAAGCGCCTTGCAGGTGCGCGATCTTCGCTGCAGTTGCGGCGATTGACTGGGCTCTGTCAAGGAACGTGCTCATCGAGTCTACGTCGGTCAGAATCATCGACAGGTCCGAACGATTCCTGGCGGCCTGCCTGCAGTCGGAGTCTAACCTGCGTCGGCGCCTCCACGCCCGCCGAGGCTGAGGCTTCAGCAGACGCGGCAGCGGGACTGGCGTGGCGGCCGTCCGGAGCAGGCCGCGCACGCGTGAGACGGCAAACGACGAGGCGGCGCCGAAGTCCGCGTGGGGTGTTCAGGCGCAGCGGCGACGCATGAATCGCCGTCGCGCAGCACCGCCCGGGGCCCCGCGCTGCTGCCGACACCTCGCCCCCGCTGTCGTTTGCCGGCCTGCGTAGGGCCGGACGCCGCGTCAGTTCCGCTGCCGCGTCGGCTCGCCGGCAACCGCACCGGCTCACCTTCAGCTCACGACGCCTCTGCCCGCGGATCTCGCTCTCGCGCTTGTGCCACGCCGTAGCGCGCCTTGAGCAGCCCGACGATGCGGGCGACTTCGCCGGTGTAGGCGGCGGGCGCGCGCTTCTTCGTGAAGAGCCGCTCGTAGCCGTCCACGAGCTGCGGATACTCCGTGGCGATGACCTGCAGGAAGTGGCTTCGGGCCCCGCCTTCGAGATGCAGCACCATCGCGCCGACAGACACGGCGCCGTGGTCGGCGGCGGCCTTGATCGTGGCTTCGATGAGCGAGGGCTTCGTCGTGATGCCGGGCACGAGCGGCGCCATCAGCACGCCGCAGTGAATGCCGGCATCCACGAGGGCGCGCACGGCGCGCAGGCGCTGCAGCGGCGACGCCGTGCCTGGCTCGAGCCGGCGCCAGGCGTCGTCGTCGAGTGAGGGCACGCTCAGGTAGACGCTCAGCTTCGTCGCCTTCGCGAGGTCGCGCAGCACGTCGATGTCGCGCACCACCATCGGCCCCTTCGTCACGATGCCGAGCGGCGTCGGCGCGTCGCGAAACGCCTCGAGGCAGGCGCGCGTGAGGCCGTAGGTGCCTTCGATCGGCTGGTAGGGATCGGTGGCCGTGCCGAGCGCCACCTGCTGGCCGCGACGCGACGGCAACCGCAGCTCGCGGCGCAGCACCTCGGCCACGTTCGTTTTCACGAAGATGACCGATGCGAAGTCGTCGCCGGCGCCGAGTTCGAGATGCGGCTGGTACTTGCGCGCGAAGCAGTAGTGGCAGCCGTGTGTGCAGCCGCGGTACGGGTTGAGCGTCCACTTGAAGAACGGCATGCCCAGCGCGCGGTTGAGCGCCGACCGGCAGCGGATTTCCTGGTAGGTGGCCTGATCGGCTCGCTGCACCGCGTCGGGCAGCGCGGCGAGCCCGCCGGCTTTCACCAGCCGGGCGACGTCGCGGGTGGTGGGCGGCGGAGCGAAGTCGAAGAGATCGCGCGACAGCCGGTCCTGCATGGCGATCGCACTATTTCGCTTTTTGTTCGCCTCGTCAAGAGGCGCCGCATCGAACGCGCGCCAGCTCAGCCCACCTCGGTGCGTGCCTGCTCGCGCCAGTACTCCACGAGATCCGCCAGTGTCGTGGCGAGCGGGTATGCCGGCTCCCAGCCAGTGTCAGCCGTGAGGCGCGAGCGGTCGCCGAGCACGATCGGCGTGTCGGCCGGACGCATGCGCGCCGGGTCCTGCATCACCGTGACCGGCACGCGCACGTGCGCGCGCAGTCCGTCGAGCATCGCCTGCATCGAGATGGCCGTGCCCGAGCAGACGTTGTAGCAGCTGCCGGCGCGTCCGCTCTGCATCAGCGCGCGATACGCACGCACTGTGTCGCGCACGTCGCTCAGGTCGCGCAGCGCTTCGAGGTTGCCCACCATCAGCGTGGGCGGCATCAGTCCCGCTTCGATGCGCGCGAGCTGTCGGGCGAAGCCCGGCGCCGCGAAGGCCGGCGACTGCAGCGGACCGATGTGGTTGAACGATCGCGTGATGACGACAGGGATGCCGTGTTCCCGCCAGGCACCGAGCGCCACCATCTCCTGCGCGACCTTGCTGGTGCCGTACGGCGTGTTCGGTGCAACCGGCGCGTCTTCGGTGAGCGCGTCGGTCGAGGGCTTGTAGATCGTGGCCGAACTCGTGATGAGCACACGCGGGGTCAGCCCGGCGGCGCGCAGTCCATCGAAGAGGTTCAGCGTGCCGACGACGTTGCCGGCGAGCGTCTCTTCGGCATGGGCCCACGAATCGCCCACATGAGGCACGCCGGCCAGGTGATAGATGGCGGAGGGCGCGAGGTCGCGCACGGCGGCGGCCACGGCCGCGCGATCGAGGAGTTCCACAGGGGCCCACGACACGCCGTCCAGCTCGGGATGTGTCGTGCCGGGGCGATGCCAGCCCGCGACCGGTCCGTCGGCCGCGAGCAGCCGCACCAGGTGCTGTCCGGCGAACCCCGCCGCGCCAGTGACGAGCACCGGCCCGCTCATCTGCCACCTCCGCTGCCGCCGAAGTTGCCGAAGAAGTTCGAAAAGGTGCCCACGCCGGCCAGCGTGAAGCCGATGTTGTAGCGGCGGTCCTTCGGGATGGCTGCGGTGCCGCCGAAGTTGCCGAAGTTGTACTCCTGGTACTCCATGACGATGCCGCAGCACTGCGCGTTGTAGGCGGCCACGATGCCCTGGCGGATGATGCGCTTCTGCTGGATGTCCCAGGCGATCTGGTAGTCGCCGGTGAGCCGCCCGTCGAGCACGTTCACCCGAGACGAGCCGTTGAACGCGTTGGTCGGGTAGAACGCCGAGAGGCTGCGGCTCCATGCCACCGAGACGCTGGTCATCGGCGTCACGAAGTTGCCGCCGGTCGAGATGCTGAGCATCTTCTTCGTGGGCCAGTCGTATTCCAGGCGCAGCGTGGTGGCGAGCATCTGCGAGGCCTGGGAGCGCACGTTCAGGGCCACCGGCGAGTAGTTGCTCGGCGGACGCACGCTGCCGGCGTCCACATAGCTGGAGTTGTAGGCGGGGTCGAAGGCGCTGGCCTGCTGGTCCGTGTAGTAGCTCTGCGTCACGCTCGCCGTCAGCAGCTCGCGGGGGGCGCTCGCCGTAGTGGATGTGCTCGGCGTCTTCGGCGCCTTGCGGATCAGCACGCGGTTCGTGAGCCCGTAGGTCATACGCGTCACGCCGCCGATGACGCGGTCGTAGGAGCTGCCGAGCAGCAGCACGCGGTCCTGCCCGTCGATGCTGGTGATGCGCTGCACCGAGAAGGCCGGTTCGATGACGTGCTTGAGGCGGTCGGCCAGGAAGTTGTTCGGCGTGTAGACGCGGCTGAACACGGGGCCTGTGAAGTCGGCTTTCACCTCGGCGTAGTTGCGCGTGTACGGTTCATCGACGCGCTGGCCGGTCGTGAGGTCCTTGCTGGCGCTGTAGGTGGTCGAACGCGCCGACACGTTCAGCGTCGCGGTCAGGAAGGGCAGGTTGCTGACCGGGGCGCGCAGCGTGGGCGTGATGTCGAACTTGTTCAGGCTGCTGTCGATTTCGGTCGTGGCGTTCTTCTGCGCGTAGAGCACGCGCGTGGCTTCCGACTGCAGCGCGAAGAAGACCGGCAGGCGTCCGAGTTTCCGGCTCGAGACCGAGGCCGTGAGGCTCGGCAGCGAGCCGCTCACGATCGAGTCGGTGGCGTTGAAGAAGTTCTCGGTGCGCGAGGCGGTGAGCGACGTGTTCACGAAGCTCCACGAGCCCGAGATGTTGCCGGTGGCGGAACTCGTGCCCTGCGTGGCGTTGTACAGGTCGCGGCTGTAGAACTGGTTCAGCGTGAGCTGCGACGAGTAGTTGATGCGGGCGCGGCCCACGAGACCGAACGGCAGGTTCTGGTTGATCGACCCGTCGATGAGCGTGCTCTCGGACTCTGGCAGATCGACGCCGTTGATCGTGCCGGCCTTCTGGCTGAGCCGGTAGGCGCGGATGTTGCCGTTGGCGGCGCCCGACCGGATCCAGCGGTACTCGGTGCCGTAGCCCTGACCGCGCGAGGTGAACCAGTCGTGCATCACCGTCAGGTCCTGGCTGCGCGAGATCGCCCAGAAGAAGGCGTTGCTGACCGACTGGCCCTGATACGTGGAGCGGCCGTAAGTCGGGAGCAGGAACCCCGTGGACCGGCCGTCTTCCTGGATGGGGTAGTAGAGGATCGGCAGGTAGAACAGCGGCACGTCCTTGACGCGCATCACGGCGTTCCGCAGGATGGCGTAGTCGCCGACGTTGATCGAAAACGAGCCGGCCGTCATCTCCCACCGCGGCGTGGGCTGCACGCAGGTGGTGAAGCCGCCCTTCGTGATCTTGTAGCGATCCTCGCCGGTCTTCTCGACCGTCGCGCCGTAGAAGTACACATCCGGCTCGAGGCCGCCGAACATGCTCTTGTCGGCGCGCTCGCCGATCGCGGCCATGCCCGAGGCGTCGTAGAAGGTGCCGGTGCCGGTCTTCGTGTTGAAGAGCACGCGTTCGGCGGCGATGCGCGCCGTGGGCGTTTCGTAGAGCACGTTGCCCGTGGCTTCGAGCAGGTGCGTGTCGGTGTGGATGTCGACCGTGGTGGCGTAGAACTTCTGCCCCTTCACCTCGGCGTTCTCGAGCTCGACCTGGCCGGTCAGGCGCCAGTGATTCACGTCGAGCTGTTCCATCCGGAACTGCTTGCTGCTGTAGCCCGGCACCTGCGCCTGCGCCACCGCCGGCAGGCAGAGGAGCAGGAGCACGATCGAGCGGCGCAGGCGGGGCGTCATGCGGTGGTCGCCGGCCGGAGGCGAACCTCCGAAGAATATCACGCGGGTTCGAAGCCGCCGGCGACGAGCGCCGCGCGCAGCGGGCCGACGAGGTAAATGGATCCGGCGAGCACCACCGGCGTCCCGAAGGTGTTTGCCAGGGCCACGGCGGCAGCGGGGTCGCGCACGACGGCCACCGCGGTGTCCGGCGGCGCCAGGCTCGTCACGGCGGCGGCGAGGACGTCGGCCGCCATCGCCCGGCGGGTCGCGGCTTCGGTCACGACCACGCGCGCGGCGTGCGGCAGGAGCGGGCCGAGCACGCCGGGCAGATCCTTGTCGCCCATGATGGAGGTGACGAGGGTGACGGGCGGCACGCGAGCCATCGAGAGATACGACGCCAGGGCGCGGGCGCCGGCCGGGTTGTGCGCCGCATCGATGAGCACACGCGCGCCGGTGCCGGGATGGTGCAGCCACTCGAGGCGCGCCGGCCACTGCACTGTGGCGAGGCCGGCCTCGATGTGCCGGGCGTCCACGTGCCGGCCTGTCGCCGCCGCGAACGCCTCGAGCAGCCGGATGGCCACGAGCGCGTTGCCGGCCTGATGCGCGCCACCAAGCGCGAGGCGCACCGGGCCGTAGTAACCGGCCGGTGTCGCGACGGTGAGCCGCGCGTGCCCGTCAACGAGCGCGGTCTCTGCCGTGAGGCCGTCGTGCACGCGGGTCACCGGCGCGCCGGCGCGGCGCGCGGAGGCATCGATGGCGGCCCAGGCCTCGTCGCCCACCTCGCCCACCACGAGCGGCACACCCGGCTTGGCGATGCCGGCCTTTTCGGCCGCGATGGCCGCGAGCGTCGAGCCGAGGTGGCGTTCGTGGTCGAAGTCGATGGTCGTGATGGCGCCGGCGACCGGCGTGAGCACGTTGGTGGCGTCGAAGCGGCCGCCGAGGCCCACTTCCACGACGGCCACGTCCACGTGAGCCTCCGCGAAGATCAGGAAGGCCGCCGCCGTGGATACTTCGAAGTAGGTGGGCATGGCGGCAAGGGCGCCCTCCGCCACGAGCCGGTCCACCGCCGTGAACACCCGCGCGAGAGCGTCGCTGAGCGTCGGGGTGTCGATGTCGCGGCCGTCGAGGGCGATCCGTTCCTCGACGCGGAAGAGATGCGGTGACGTGTAGCGTCCGGTCGCAAGGCCCGCTTCACGCAGCGCCCGCTCGGTCATCGCGCTGACCGAGCCCTTGCCGTTGGTGCCGGCGATGTGGAGCGCAGGCCAGGCCAGGTGCGGGTTCCCGAGCGCGGCCAGCAGCACGCGCATCGCGTCGAGGCCGAGCTTGATGCCGAACTGCTCGAGGGCGAAGAGCCGCTCGACGGGCGTCATGGCGGGGCGGAGCGGATCAGCGCGCCGCGGCGGTCGCGTCGGGGCCCATGAAGCGCAGCAGGCGGGCGAGCGTGGCCTTGAGTTCCCGCCGATCGACCACGAGGTCGAGCATGCCGCGTTCGAGGAGGAACTCGCTGCGCTGGAAGCCCGGCGGCAGCTTCTGGCGGATGGTCTGTTCGATGATGCGCGGGCCGGCAAAGCCGATGAGCGCCTTCGGCTCGGCCACGATGAAGTCGCCGAGCATCGCGAAACTGGCCGTGACGCCGCCGGTGGTCGGGTCAGTCAGCAGCGAGATGAAGGGGAGCTGCGCGCGGTCGAGGCGGGCGAGCGCCGCCGAGACCTTCGCCATCTGCATCAGCGAGAGCGCCCCTTCCATCATGCGGGCGCCGCCCGAGCACGAGACGATGATGACGCCAATCCGGCGGTCGAGCGCGTGTTCGATGGCGCGCACGAGCTTCTCGCCCATCACGACGCCCATGCTGCCGCCGATGAAGCCGTATTCCATCGCCGCGACCACCGCCGGCACGCCGTCGATGCTGCCGGCGCCGACGAGCAGGGCGTCCTTCATGCCGGTGGACTTGCGGCTGGCGGCGAGGCGGGCGGCGTAGGGTTTGGTGTCGGTGAACGAGAGCGGGTCATTCGAGGCGAGGCCGGCGTCGTGTTCGATCCAGTGTTCGTGGTCGAAGAGCGACTTCAGGCGCTCGGTGGCCGTGAGGCGGAAGTGGTGCGCGCACTTCGGGCACACACTCAGCGTCTCGACCAGGTCCTTCGTGTAGATCGTGGCCTCGCAGTCGGGACACTTCACCCAGAGGCCCTCGGGCACTCTGCTCGGGGCCGTCGAGGCCTCGATCGGCTTCCGTGTCTTCTTGAACCACGCCATGGGGGTCAGTTTACCAGTCCGGACGGCTTCGTGGCCGCTACGGCCGCGTGCGGGGCACGTAGTAGCGGGTGCCGTGCGTCAGGCTCTGGATCTGCTTCACCAGGTCGTCCAGGGCTTCGTCGTCGTGTTCGGGATCGAACTGGGACGTCTCCACCACGAGGAGCGGCGTGGACGTGTAGTGGAAGAAGTAGTGCTGGTAGGCCTCGTTCAGTTCCTTCAGATACTCGGCGTCGGGCCGCGGCGCTTCGTCTTCCGGCTGGTGTTCGCGGGCGGCGGCGCGCGCCAGCAGCACATCGGTGGGCGTCTGCAGGTAGACCACCAGATCCGGCGGCGGGACGTCCTTCGCGAGCAGATCGAAGAGGCGCTGATAGATGAAGAGCTCGTTGTCGTCGAGGTTCAGGAACGCGAAGATCTTGTCCTTGTCGAAGACGTAGTCGACGACCGTCGTCTGCTGGAACAGATCGACCTGGCGCAGCGACGAGAGCTGGCGGTGGCGGTTCAGCAGGAAGAAGAGCTGGGCCTGCAGCGCCGCCCCCGGACGGTCGGCGTAGAAGTCGGCGAGGAACGGGTTCTCGGCACGTTCGAGCACCGCGGTCCCCTCGAGTTTCGCGGCCAGCCGTTCGGCCAGCCGCGTCTTGCCGGAGCCGATGGGACCGTCGATGGCGAGATGGCGGAAGGCCACGCGGACGCGAGTATAGCAGTCCCGTTCCGCGGCCCGGGCCGCCGGGCTGCGTGGTATGGTGAAGGTCGCTTCCGGAGACTCAACGCCTGTGAAAATCGACCGCCTCGACGTCAAGCTGCTGCGCCTGCCGCTGGTTCAGTTCTTCGAGACCAGTTTCGGCCGCTCCTACGAGAAGTCCTTCCTGCTGATTCGTCTCGAAGGCGAAGGGCACGTCGGCTGGGGCGAGTCGGTGGCCGAAGGGCACCCGTACTACAGCTCGGAAACCACCGAGACGACGTGGCACATCATCACGGAGTTCCTGGCGCAGCGTGTCGTCGGCAAGACGTTCGAACACCCGCGCGATCTCTTCCCGGCCATGGCCCGCGTGCGCGGCAACAACATGGCCAAGGCCGGCATCGAGATGGCGGCGTGGGATCTCTACGCCCGCATCCTCGGCAAGCCGCTTTCGGCCGTGCTCGGCGGCACGCGTGATCGCATCGCCTCCGGCGTCTCGATCGGCATCCAGGACTCGCTCGACCAGCTCGTGGCCAAGGTCGAGAAGGAGCTGGCGGCCGGCTACCGGCGCATCAAGATCAAGATCAAGCCCGGCTGGGACGTGAACGCGGTCGAGGCCGTGCGCGCGAAGTTCCCTGACATCCTGCTGATGGTGGACGCCAACGCCGCCTATTCGGCGACCGACGGCGCGCACCTCGCGAAGCTCGATCCCTACAAGCTGATGATGATCGAGCAGCCGCTCGACTACGACGACGTGATGGACCACGTGCAGCTCCAGAAGGAGATCGCGACGCCCATCTGTCTCGACGAGTCGATTCACACGGTGCGAATCGCGCGCGATGCCATCGAGGCGAAGGCCTGCAAGATCATCAACGTGAAGCCCGGCCGCGTCGGCG
>CADEFD010000145.1 GCA_902826515.1 uncultured Acidobacteriota bacterium | reverse complement strand
CGATCTCGATTGCAGTTCCTCGTCGTAGCGCGTCGGTCGTTCGAGTGTGCCTAACTAGTATTGGACCTGCAAGCCGATCCCGCAGCGTGCAGGATTCGTCAGCCTAATCCTGGCACGCGGAGGTGTGGCGAGCGGCTCGTAAGTCCCCACGAGCGGCGATCTTAGCATCGCCTCTGCGCCGTCAGACGGACGGTGAAACCCTGCGAAGTTCGTCAGGATTACAGTTCGTTCCGCGGCGTCGTTTCATTGACGCTGGCACGCAGAGACAAGCCGTGGGCCGGCTCAGCCTTCGCTCAGGCGCGAGTCTCGGAACTTGCGTTCCGGCTCTTCCCCGCCCAGTGGAAATAGAACGGCAGGCCCAGCGCCACCAGGCCCAAACCGGCAATCGACGCGCCGGGCCGTTCGAGCAGCGTGTTGACCACGAGCGCGAGCGAGCCCAGCACGTAGAGCGCGGGAATCACCGGGTAGCCGAGCGCGCGGTAGGGCCGCGGCACGTCGGGCCGCTTCACGCGCAGCACGAAGATGGCCATGCCGCCGAGCGTGCCGAAGAGCACCGACGCAAAGGTGACGTAGGTGAAGAGCGTCTCGTAGCCGCCCGTCAGCGTCAGGAACGCCGACCACACGCTCGTGATGAGAATGGCGACATGCGGCGTACGGTAGACCGGGTGCACCTTGGCCGCGGCCGGGAAGAAACGGCCATCGGCCGCCATCGCGAAGGCCGTGCGCGACGAACTGATGATCGCGGCCACGTTGCAGCCGAAGGTCGAGACCACCACGCTTGCGGCCACGAGGGCCGCGCCCACGGGCCCCACGAGCACGGTCGCCGCCTTTTCTGCGATGCGCGTCACGCCCGACATCTCAGCCACCGAGAGCGTGTAGAAGTAGCCGAGGTTCACGGCCACGTAGATCGCGGTGAGCGCGAGCGTGCCGTAGATGAGCGAGCGCGGCACGTTGCGCGCGGCGTCCTTGATCTCGCCGGCGGCGAAGGCCACGTAGTACCAGCCTTCGTAGGTCCACATCACCGCAATCATCATCACGCCGAACGACACGAGCGGACGCGCTGCATCCGGCGGCACGACCGGCGTGAAGACGGGGTCGGCGCGCATGTAGACGAGCGCCAGAATCGGCAACACGACGAGCGCGCCCATCTTGGCCACGGTGAGGATGCCGTTCACCGCGTTGCCGGTGTTCACGCCCACGTAGTTGATGGCCGTGATGATGGCAATCGACGCCGCCGCCACGAGCTGTCCGGCGCTGATGCTCCAGGCGCCCCACGGCATCGGCAGCGTCACGAGCACGTTGGCGGTGCTGAGCGCCGGGAAGAAGTAGCTGAAGTACTCAGCGAAGCCGATGGCCACGGTGGCCACGCTGCCGGTGAGGATGACGAGGAAACACGCCCAGCCGAAGAGGAAGCCCCACGCCGGCCCGTAGGCCTCGCTCAGGTAGACGTAGAGCCCGCCCGAGCGCGGATACATCGAGCCCATCTCGGCATACGTGAGGCCGCCGGCCATCGCCAGCAGGCCGCCGGCCACCCAGGCCGCAAGCACGAGCGTGGTGGACGGGAGTTCGGCCACCATGCCGCCGGTGGTCAGGAAGATCCCCGAGCCGATGACGTTGCCGATGACGAGGAGGGTGGCGCCCCAGAGGCCGATGCCCTTCACGAGCTGGGCTTCGGCGGTGGGCGCGGGCCGGGACGACGCAGACGGTGTGCTCATGGGGATCGGAGGGGGCGCAGGCGGCGCTGACCGGGAGAGCATACTTGGTCCGGCCGCCGGCGCCGCGTCGAAATGGTCCGGCCGGCCGCCGCCGATGCCTGGGACGAACGGTGGCTATATTGGAACTCGATATAGCCAAGCCCCGTCTCCTGCCGCATGGGCACCGGCACACTCAGCTTCGGCACCGTCGCCGTGCTCCACGCCGTCGCCGCGGGTTACCGCTTCGGCTTCGATGTCGTGGACGCCACCGGCCTCACGGCGGGGTCGGTCTACCCCGCCCTCGATCGCCTGGAAGATCTCGGCTATTTGAAGTCGTCCTGGGAACACGCCGCCACCGCGCAGGCTGAAGGCCGCCCCGCCAGACGCTACTTCCAGCTCACGGCCGACGGCGCCCGGGCCCTCGACGAGGCGCTGCGGAAACACCGCACGTTCCAGCCGGTGTCCCTTGACGCGTTCGGCATTCGCGGGCCCCGTCCCGCCGGACGGCGTCCGTGAGGGTGTCGTGGCTGCGCCGCCTCGCGTTCGCGGTCGTCGCGCTCGGCGCCTGGCTCGCGCCCTCCGCCGCGCGCGACCAGTGGCGCCGGCAGTGGCGCGCGGATCTGTGGCACCGGTGCGACGCGCTCGAACGGGCGGGTCTCATGAACACGCGCACGGGCCGCGCCCTGGTCGGCCGCGCCGCCGGCGCGGTGTGGCACGCCGGCTGGCTGCGGCTTCGCGGAGGAGGAGGACCCATGTTCCTGCACGATCTGAGACACGCCGCCCGCGGGCTGGCCGGACGGCCCGGCTTCACGGCCATCGCCGTCGTCACGCTGGCCCTCGGCATCGGCGCCAACAGTGTGATCTTCAGCTGGATCGACGCCACGCTGCTCCATCCGCTCCCTGGCATCGCCGACGCGCGGTCGCTCGTGGCGCTCTACGGCACCGAGCGCGCGCGCAACAACATCAGCCTGTCGTATCCGAACTACGTGGACCTGCGCGATGCGACCGTCCCGGGCGTCCGAAGCGTCGCGGCGTTCAGCGCGGGCGCGCTCGGCGTCCGGACCGACGACGGCACCGAACGCGTGTGGGGCGCCGTAGTCTCGGGCAATCTCTTCGAGACGCTGGGTGTGGGCGCCGCGATCGGCCGCGTGTTCACGCCGGAGGACGACCGCGTGCCCGGCGGGCATCCTGTGGTCGTGCTGACCCATAGCGCGTGGCAGCGGCGGTACGGCGGCCGGCCGGACATCGTCGGCACGACGCTCGTCCTCAAGGACCAGACCTTCACCATCATCGGCGTCACGCCGCCCGGCTTCCACGGCCCGCAGGCGCTCATCGGCCTCGATCTGTTCATCCCGGTGGCGATGCTCGGCACGCTGATGCCGGCAGACCGGCTGACCGCCCGCGGATCGGCGTGGATGTCCACATTGGTGCGTCTCGCGCCAGGCGCCTCGATGCCCGAGGCGCAGGCCGGGCTCGATGTCGTCGCCCGGCAACTCGCCACGGCGTATCCCGACGTGAACAGCAACCGCGGCATGCGGCTCTTCCCGCTCTGGCGCCAGCCCTCGGGCGGCACCGCGCAACTGCTGCCGGTGATGGCCGTGCTCGGCGGCGTGGTCGCGGTGCTGCTCGCGCTCGTCTGCGCGAACATGGCCGGGCTGCTGCTGGCGCGGGCCAGCGGCCGCCGCCGCGAACTCGCCGTGCGGGTGTCGCTCGGCGCGAGTCGCTGGCAGGTCGTGCGGCTGCTCGTCGCCGAAACGACGCTGCTTGCGGTCACGGCCGGCGCACTCGCCGCCGTCGTCACCGTGTGGAGCGGCAACCTGCTCTACGCGTTCATTCCGCCGCTGCCGATCCCGATCGCCATCGATGCCGGCCTGAACCTCCGCGTGCTGCTCTTCTCGTCGGCCGTGAGCCTCGCGGCCGGGCTGCTGCTCGGCCTGCTGCCCGGACTGCAGGCGTCGCGGGCCGATCTCGTCGCGCCGCTCAAGGACGGCGCCGCGATGGGCGGCAGCGCCCGCCGAGGCCGGCTGCGTCAGGGCCTCATCGTGGCGCAGGTGGCCCTGGCGCTCGTGCTGCTCGTGAGCGCCGGATTGTTCCTGCGCACGCTCGTCGTGGCCGATCGCGTGGACCTCGGCTTCTCGGCTCGACAAGGGCTCGTGGGCGTCATCGACCTCGGCAGCGCCACCCTCGAACCCGCGCGCGGCCTGGCCACGTATCGCACCGTCACCGCGGCACTGGCTGAGCTTCCCGGTGTGGAGGCCGTTGCCGTCGGCCAGCGTCTGCCCCTGACGTCGCTCGACAGCAGCGACCGCACCGTGCAGGTCGAGGGCTACACGCCGGCACCCGGCGAAGAGATGACGACCTACTACGCGTCGATCGGCCCGGGCTACTTCGATGCCCTGCGCCTGCCGCTCGTCGAAGGCCGCGACGTCTCCGCCCGCGACGCCGCCGACGCCCCGCCGGTCGTCATCGTGAACACCACCATGGCGCGCCGGTTCTGGCCGGGCCGAACCGCGATCGGCGGGCGCGTGAAGATCGGCGAGCGCTGGGCGGAGGTGATTGGCATCGCGCACGACGCGAAGTACGCGAGCCTGAGCGAGCCGGCCACGCCCTTCATGTATGTGCCGATCGATCAGGCCTATCGCACGTCGATGCGGGTGTTCCTGCGCACGAGCGGCGACCCCGAGGCCATCGTCGCGGCCGTGCGGCAGACGCTGGCCCGCGTGGCGCCCGGCGTGCCGCTCTTCGACGTGCAGACGCTGGCGCAGCACATCGCGTTCTCGTTCTTCCTGCTCGAGATGGCGGCCACGCTGCTGGCCGTGTTCGGCGCCACGGCGGCGCTGCTGGCCGCGCTCGGGCTCTACGGCGTCATCGCGCAGAGTGTGGCGGCGCGCACGCGCGAGATCGGCGTGCGGATGTCGCTCGGCGCCACGAAGGCAGACGTCGCGCGGCTTGTGGTCTCGCAGGGGCTCGGCCTCGCCGCGCTCGGCATCGTCCTTGGCCTTGCGGGGGCGGCGGGTGTCACGCGTCTCTTCGAGAGCCAGTTGCTCGGCGTGAGCGCACTCGATCCCGGGGCGTTTGCCGCCACCACCGTGCTGCTCGCGGCCACGACGCTTGCCGCGTGTGCCGCGCCGGCCTGGCGGGCGGCCCGCCTCGATCCGGTGCAGGCGCTGCGCGTGGACTGAGCCCTACCGCTTCGTCTTCGGCGGCGTCACCTGGATCTTCGTGGCGTGGTAGACGGTCTGGCCGTCCGGGCCGTCCTCGTAGTCCACCGTCGCCACGACCGACGCGCCGAGCCACGGCGTGAGCGAGGCGAGTGTCTCTTTCTTCAACCGCAGCTTCGTGTCGGTGCCGATGCCCACGCGCACGCGCGTCACGACCCCCGACGCCACATCACGCACGTCGAGCATCACCACGTCGGCGCTCACCGTGGCGAGCGTGCCGACGAGCGCCATCGTGCCGTGCCCGGGATGCGCCCACGCGGGGGCGGCCGCTCCGGTCACAAGCGTGGCGAGCATTCCGAGCATGCCCGCGATCGCGCGACGTCGCGCCGTCACCGGACGATCTCCTTCGCGTGCGCGGGACGTCCGGCAGCGTTGGCCAAGTCCCAGCTCGCCTGATACACGAGCCGCGCGATCTTCTCCATCTTCGGATAGTTGATCTTCTCGGGCCGGTCGTACACGGTGTGGTAGTCGGGATGCAGCCCGGTCATGAAGCCGAGCGCCGGCACGCCGCGCTGCAGGAACGGCCACTGGTCGCTGCGCCGCACGAGGTTCGAGGCGTTGTTCTCGTAGCGCGGCAGGAGCGACAGGCCGATGCCGGCATTCGCCGCCTGCATCGCCGCGGCCACCTCAGGGGCGCGTGACGCGCCCATCATGTTGAGGGTGTTGGCGTTCGACTCGGCGGTCTGTACCTCGAGGCCGTTGAAGCGCGGTCCGCCGCCCGCCTGCACTTCCTCGTTGCGCCCGACCATGTCCATGTTGAGCACGGCCACGATCGAGGCAAGCGGTGCGAGCGGCGCCTCGGTGTAGGCCCAGGCGCCGAGCAGCCCGCGTTCCTCGGAGTTCCACGCCGCGAAGAGCACGCTGCGTTTCGGCCGTCGTCCGGCCTTCGCCGCCTCGGCGTAGGCGTCGGCGATCTCGAGCAGCGCCACCGTGCCTGAGCCGTTGTCGTCGGCGCCGTTGAAGATCTGCGTGCCGTCGGTGCCGTTGTGATCGAAGTGGGCGGTCACGAGCACCCACTGGTCCTTGAGCGCCGGATCGCTGCCCTCGATGAGCCCGACGACGTTGCGATCGGGAATGGTGTGGCGCACGACGCTCGTCGTGAGCGCGACGCGGGCGCCCGGCAACGCCATCGGCGCCTGGCCGCGTCCGGCCTCGGCCGCGGCGGAGAGCGCGGCCAGTGTCTTCCCCGTGCCGGCCACGAGCGACTCGGCGAGGGCCGGCGAGATCTGCGCCGCCGGGATGTGCAGGCGATCGGCCCAGGCTGCCAGCGTGTAGGTCTTGAGATGCGGCGGGGTCGCCGGCCACACGTTGCGCGCCGCCTGCTCGAGGTTCACCGGCGCCGGGTGGTTGTGCACGTCGGCCACGAAGAGCACGCCGACGGCGCCGCGCGTCTGCGCGGCCAGCGCCTTGCGCCAGGGGGTGGACGGCTCGGACGTGACGACGCCGTCGAACGGGCTCTTCGGATCGCGTTCGCCTGGCTCGTGGTCCAGGATGAGGACGATCTTGCCGCTGACGTCACCGGCATAGTCGTCGTGGCCCAGCGTGGGTGCCGTGATGCCGAAGCCGGCGAACACCACCGGGCCGGCCGCCGTGCCGGTCGCGCTGAAGCGCTGCGGATAGAACTCCTGGCCGTGCGTGAAGCGCTGGGTCACGCCGCTGGCGCCCGCGACCTCGAGGCCGTTGCCCTCGCCGAGCGTGGCCGTCATCAAGTGGTAGTTCTGAAAATACGATCCGCCCGCCGCCGGCTTCAGACCGGCCCGCTCGAAGCGTGCGCGGATGTAGTCGGCAGTGGCGACGTTCTCCACCGTATCGGTGAGGCGGCCGCGCATCGCATCGCCGGCGAGGAAGAAGAGGTCGGCGCGCAGATCCTCCTGGCGGATCGACTCGAGGCCGGGCGCCCGCTGCTGCGCCCCGAGGGAGACGACGGCGAGCGCCGCGATCACGGCGGCGAGGAGACGGGCACACATCACGGGCCTGCGCATGGCGCGCATTGTACATGCGGGCTGGAGCCGCATCGGCGGCTCCAGTGGTGCGCCCGGGGAGGGCGCGGTGGGGGCTGGTCGAGAAGGAAACGTGCGAGGTGCGGGGCCGGCCCGTGCCGGCCCCTGGTGGAACCGTGGGTTGGTCTCAGCGAACGGGCACGCCGTGCGAGGCGGTCTCGCCGCCGAACTGGAATTCCCTGAGCGTCTTCACCGCGGGGTTGATCGACGGGCCGAGCACCAGCGTGGCGGTATCCGCCGCCGGCCGCTCGAGGTGTTCGCAGTGGAACGTCACGACCGGCGCGCGGAGATCGTCGGCCTCGTAGATGTAGGTGCAGGGCTCGCCGCGGGCCATGCGCTCGTCGTCATGTTCGATGACGTAGCGGCCCATCAGCACGGTGTTCGCCACACGCACGGGATCGCGGAACACGGCGTCGATGTATTTCACGGGCTGCGCACTGAGAAGGCCCAGGCCAGCCATCGCGACCAACGGGTCGTCGGCGGGCATCGCCATGCCGCCGCCGTGCTTGCAGCAGGCCATCGGCGCGGCGGGCGTCTCGGGCGCGGCCATCGCATGCGACGCGCAGCAGCCGGCCTTCATCGCCGGCGCCGGGGCAGCGGGCTGGGCCGGCGCGCCGTGAGCGGCGTGATCCATGGCCGGAGTCGCGCCACCGCCGCAGCACTGCGCCGAGGCCTGACCCACGGGCAGAAGGAACGCCGTTACGAGTGTCGCGCCGAAGAGCAGTGTCCGCATGGTCAGCCTCCCTGAATTCGTCGATGGCCGCTCCCACTGCGAAAGGCGTGCCGGACCAGGCCTGCACGATGGCGAAGCGCTCCGCAGTCGCGGATGACGCGTCCCGACGCGTTGGGGGAATTCCCCGCGGACCGTCCCCGCCGCGCAAAGGCCTCGACCTCATGCGTAGGCCGTGCGATTCTAGGCGCGCCATGGCCCCGCCCCCCCGGGTCGACGCTGAAGCGCTCACGCGCGATCAGGCGCTCGCGCACGCCAGTTACGTGAATCTGGCGGCGGCCGGGATGCTGGTCGTGCTGGTCTTCCTGGCACTGGCGTATGCGCCCGTGCTGCCGGCCTCGACCCTCACGATCTGGCTCGCCAGCCTCGGGGCACCGTTCGGCTTTCGCGTGCTGCTCGCGCGCGCCTGGCATCGCGCCCCGGCCCGCCATACCCCGGAGGGCTGGGTCCGCCGCTTCCGGATCACGTTCGCCCTGCACGGCGCCGCCTGGGCGGCGGCGAGTCTGGCGGTCTTTTCCGCCGTGGACACGACCGACCGGGCGGTCCTCGCCTTCGTGGTCGCCGGCGTGACCGCCAGCGCCCTCAACACCGCCGCCTTCGACCTCGTGGCCGGCCTGCTCGTGCTCGTCCTGGCGGTCGCCCCGTGGAGCCTGCGCATGCTGCTCGAGGGCGGCCGTGTGCACGCCACCATCGGCGCCATGCTGGCGCTCTTCCTGGTCTACATGACCCTGAACGGGGTGCGCATCCACCGGCGCTACCTCGAGACGTTCGGGCTGCGACAGGCGGCGGCCGCGCGCGCCGGCGCGATTGCCATCTTCCAGGCGGCGTTCGCCCGGCTCTGGCAGGCGGAGCAGACCACGCCCGACAGCCTGGTCGCCGGCGTCACGCGCGAGGTCGTCACGGTGCTCGCCCTCACCCGCGCCCGGGTGTTCCAGTTCGATCATGAACGCGGTGCCGCCACGCTTGCGGCGACAAGCGGCGCGCCCGGACCCGCGGGCGACACCAGCGTGCCCCTGGCGCCGCTGCGCCGCTATCTCACGGCCATCGCCACCAGCGGCCGCCTCAGCAGCGACGGCACGTCCGCGGCCGCCGGCTTCGAGCCGGCCGCGGGCACCCCGCTCGCGTTCTCGCCCGGAGCCGCCCGTATCGACGTGCCGCTCGGCAGCGCCGGACACGTGGGCGGCGTGCTGAGCTGCGAGCGCGCGCCCGGGCCGTGGACCGACGATGACGCCGCGTTCCTCACGGCCGCTGCCGCCACCCTCCAGGCCGCGGCGGAGGAATCACGGCGCCGCATCGCCGAGCAGCGCCTCCGCGACCTCAACCAGAACCTCGAGGCGCTGGTCGAGGCCCGGACGAGCGCCCTCAAGGCCAGCGAGGCGCGGCTCGCACTGACGCTCGACGCCACCAACGACGGCCTGTGGGACTTCGACCTGACGAGCGGCGGCGTCTACTTCAGTCCGGTCTGGGCGCGGCTGCTCGGCTACGCGCCGGAAGAATTGGCGCAGCGGGTCGAGACGTTCTGGGCCCACGTGCATCCGGACGACGCGGCGCGCGTGCAGTCGGTGCAGGACCAGCATCTCTCGGGACGCCTGCCGACCAAGGAACTCGAGGTCCGCCTGCGCATGAAGACGGGCGAGTACCGCTGGTTCCTCGATCAGGGCAAGGTGGTCGACCGCGCCGCCGACGGCACGCCGCTGCGCATGCTCGGCACGATCAGCGACATCACCGATCGCAAACGTATGCTCGAAGATCTGCACGAGAGCGAAACGCGCTTCCGCGCCCTCTTCGACAAGAGTCCGGTCATCGTGACGCTCGTCGACATGGCGGCGAGCCGCGTCGCCGAGATGAACGAAGTGGGCCTGCGCACGTTCGGCTACACGCGCGACGAGGTGCTCGGCCGCACCACGATGGAACTCGGCTTCTGGGCCGATGAGGACGAGCGTCGGGCGGCGGCGCGCCAGCTCATCGCGACCGGCCTCGTGTCAGGGGTCGAGCTGCAGCTCGCGCGCAAGAACGGCGAGGTCTTCTGGGCGCTCCTGAGCTGTACGCTCGTGAACGTCCAGGGCCAGCCCTGCGCGCTTGCGACGATCCAGGACATCACCGAGCGGCGGCGTCTCGAAGCGCGCGTGCTGCAGTCGCAGAAGATGGAGGTGGTGGGCCATCTGGCCGGCGGCATCGCCCACGACTTCAACAACGTGCTGACGGTCGTGACGAGTTCCGCGGAACTCGCGATGGCCGACCTGCACGACGGCGATCCGCTGCTCGAGGCGCTGCAGACGATTCGCGGCGCCAGCACCCGCGCGGCCCGCCTCACGGCGCAGTTGCTCGCGTTCTCGCGCCAGCAGATCCTGCAGCCGGCGACCTTCGATCTGAACGAGGTGGTGAGTGCCCTCGCGCCGATGCTGCGCCGGGTGGTGGGCGACCAGGTGGTGCTCGACCTGCAGCCAGCCGCCGCCGCCGTCACCGTACGCGCCGACCGCGGCAATCTCGAACAGGTCGTGCTCAACGTGGCGATCAACGCCCGCGATGCCATGCCCGACGGCGGCACCGTCACGATTGCCGTGGCCGTGGCGACGCTCGACGCCGGCGACCCGGGCACCGCTCTCGCCCCCGGCCGCTACGCGCAGCTCACCGTGACCGACACCGGCACCGGCATGAGCGACGACGTGCGCCAGCGGATCTTCGAGCCGTTCTTCACGACCAAGGACGTGGGCCGCGGCACCGGCCTGGGGCTGTCGATGGCGCACGGCGTCGTGCAGCAGAGCGGCGGCGACATCGTCGTGCGCAGCGCGCCCGGCGCCGGCACGACGTTTGCGATCTACCTGCCGCTGTCGGCCGGCACGCCGGAGCCGCTCGTGCCGCAGCCGCGGGCGGTCGAGCCGGGCAGCGAAACGGTGCTGGTCGTGGACGACGATGCGGACATCCGCAGCGTCCTGAAACGTGCGCTGACCTTCGCCGGCTACGAGGTGCTGGTTGCCGCCGATGGCGGCGAGGCGCTCGCGCTGCTCGGGCGGGAGGGTCCGCGGGTGCGGCTGCTGCTCACCGACGTGATGATGCCTGGCATCGGCGGCCGCGAACTCGCCGAACGGGTGCGCCACGGCCACCCGGCCGTGCGCATCCTGTTCAGCTCCGGCTACGCCGAGAACGCCATCGCCCACCACGGCGTGCTCGCCGCCGGCGTGCAGTTCATCGCCAAGCCGTATTCCCTGCAGGCGCTCACGCACAAGGTGCGCGAGGTGCTCGACGCATGAGAGGGCGGGCGGCCCTGCTGGCCGGACTGCTGACGAGCCTGGGCTCAGGAACTCCGGCGGCCGGACAGGAAGCCTTTCCCGGCCCGTGCGCCGCGGCGGTGAGCCGGCAATTGCGAGCGTGGGGAGCCGCAGGAGAGCCGCGCGACCAGGCGGCCACCACGACGCGGCACTGGCCGACCCGCCTCATCGGCACCTGGGTGACCGAGAGCCGCGGGCCGGCGCCGGTGCTGCTCCGGGTGTCGCCCACGCGCGTCACCCGACTCGCATGGACGGAGGGGTGTGTCGCGCGCCGCGAGGAAAGGGCGCGGCCGGCGGCCGCCACGCCACGCTTCACCGACGCCGACCTCACGGCGTTGGTGTCGTCGGGCCGCGCCGGCGTGGTCTACGTCTGGTCGCCGCATATGCCGCTGTCGGTCGATGGCTACCGGGCGATCGCCGCGGCCGCGGCCGCCCGCGGCCTCACCCTGCACGCGATGCTCGAGCCTGGCGCCGACCGCGCCTTCGCGCAGGCGTCGCTCGCCCGCGGCGGACTGCCGCGTGACGCGCTCCGCATCGCCGACTCGGTGGAGCTGTCGTTCCGCGACGTGCATCTGCACGCGCCATCGATTCTGGTATTCGCGCACGGACGCATCGTCGGCGATGCGTGGCCGGGATACCACAGCGCCGACGAATACGGCGCCTTCCTCGATCGCATGGTGGCGGCGCGCCGGTGAGGAATCAGCGGGCGTCGCAGGCGGCGAGCAGGGCGGCCTTCCGGGCGTCGGTCGCCGGCTTCCAGCGCTCGTCCACCAGTTGCCGGCACTGCGTGGGCGACAGGCTGGCAAACGCCCACACCGCTTCCTGCGGCCGGAACGGCGTGAGGGCCGGCGAGCAGCTCTGACGCCACAACTCGCCGATCGCCTCCGCCAGCTCGCGCCTGGCCGGTGACGTGAAGAGTTGCGCGTGCCGGCGCTCGCGGGCCGCATCGACGACGCGCAGTTCGAACCGCTTCGGCGCGTCGCTGTTCTTCGGCGCGAGGTTCGACAGGAAGAACAGCGCGCCATCGGGCAGGAATGCCGGGAAGTAGTGGCCCACCCCTTCAGTCGTCGACGTGGTGACGCGCGACAGACCGCCGGCGCCGGTCAGCCGGCCCGCGGCATCGTGCACGAGATCGACCACGACGACGTCGGTGATGGCCGGCGCGGCGATGCCGCCGCTGACGAACGGCGTCAGGTAGTCGTGTTTGCTGATGTGGAACGTCAGCTGCTTCCCATCGAAGCTGAAGTCGGCCTTGCCGGCCGCAAAGCCGAAATCCACGCGCTCGGCGCAGGTGGAAGTCTGGCCCGCCGGATCGGTGGCCAGGATCTCGAAGATCTTGAGGGACGCCGGCCGGTCGGTCCTGCTGTCGTCGTGCGCGGCCACGTAGCGGCCGTCCTTCGAGATGAACGGCGTGGCCAGATCGCGCGTGATCTGGGGGCACAGCCGCATCGGCGTCGTCGGCGCGACGGTGACCGCGCCGCGCTCGCGCGTCACCGTGTAGTCGACGATACGGAAGCCAGGCGGCGCCGGCTTCGTCGAACCCGAGAACATCATGCGGTACACGGTGGTCTCGCGCTGGCCCTCGGTGCGCGTCGAGACGATGCCGACCGACTGGTAGTAGACGTCGTAGACGTCGGGGTGCGCGTGCGCGTACACCGGCGGCACGTCAGCCGCGTCCCGGCCCTCCGCCAGCCGCGCCAGCAGGGTCGCCGCGTCGTAGAAGTTGACCGTGTGGGTGGCCGTGTAATGCGACGGCACCGTGATGAAGCGGCCATCCGGGGTCGCCACGGCGTCTGACGTGTCGGGGATGCGCACACGCGTCCCCGACGTCAGGTCGTACAGATAGTTGAGGTTGTGGCTGGCCACCGCGACGATGTGATGGCCGGCCGCATTGGGTACCGGACGCGCAAACCAGTTCACGTCGTCGAGCACCGGGTCACCAGGCCCCGGACGCACGACCTGCACCGACCGCCCCGCCGTGTCGACGGCGCAGTAGGGCCCGGCGTCTCCCGGCGCGGCGATCGTCTGGGTGACGAGCGCCGCCACGAGGGCGACGGTGAGGGCGCTGGTCGGCGTCCGCATGCGCAGGGGTGGTTACCGGCCGCCCTTGACGAGGAAACGCTGCACGCGCCGGCCCGTGGACGCCTCACCCACGATGAGGTTGCCCTTCGAGTCGATGCTCATGCCGTGCGGGCGCAGGAACTGGCCGAGCTGACGGCCGCCGCGGCCGAACTCGCCCACCACTTCCATGGTGCTGCGGCGCAGGATCCACACCTTGTGGTTGGTGCCGTCGGCCAGATACAGCCACTGCTG
>CADEFD010000144.1 GCA_902826515.1 uncultured Acidobacteriota bacterium | reverse complement strand
TGCACGCCACCAAGGCGGCCGTCGAAGAGGGCATCGTGCCCGGCGGCGGCGTGGCCCTCATCCGCGCCAGCAAGGCGCTCGAGGGTCTCAAGCTCGAAGGTGACCAGGCGGTCGGTGTCGCGATCATCAAGCGCGCCATCGAAGAACCCTGCCGCTGGATTGCCACCAACGCCGGCCACGAAGGTTCGATCGTCGTGGCCAAGGTGAAGGAAGGCAAGGGCGACGAGGGCTTCAACGCGGCCACCGACGTCTACGAAGACCTCGTCAAGGCCGGCGTCATCGACCCGGCCAAGGTCGTCCGCAATGCCCTGCAGAACGCCTCGTCGATCGCCAGCCTGCTGCTGACAACCGAAGCGCTTGTCTCGGAGATCCCCGAGGACAAGAAGGAAGCCCCGGCGATGCCCGGTGGCGGCGGCATGGGCGGGATGTACTAAGAACCGGGGCTCGGGTCCCGGAACTCGGGCTCGGGTTCAGAACTGCGACGGCCCGGCGGATTCATCCGCCGGGCCGTTTTTGTTGTACGCGTGACGCTCCGGGTTCCTCCCGAACCCCCAGCCCCGGGACCCGAGCCCCGCTACTGCTGGTCCAGCGCCTTCAGGAACTCGGCGAGATAAGGGCCGAACACAGTCGGCCGTGAGTGCGTGCCGTGCCCGCGGGTGTCGTCACTTGCGGGAATCAGCACGAACCTCCCTTTCGCCACCCTGCCGATGAGCGCCTGCATCATGGGCAGCTCCGGCGGATTCACGAAGTCGTCGGCCGAGTTGATGGCGAGCAGCGGCGCCGTGATGGCCGCCAGGTGCGGCGACGGGTCGTAGTCTTCCGACGCGCGGAAGTGGTAGATCGTGTCGTTCGCGTCGGTGGTCTTCGTGCGCGCGGCGATCTGGTCGGCGAGCCAGCGATCGGCCGCGGCGGCAGTGGCGAAGTCCTTCTGCCACAAACGCGGCGTGCTCGTCGCGATGAGCAGGAACCCGAGCGCGTTGGCCATGCCTTTCGGCGGTTCGGTGTATTCCCCGCCGCGCCAGGTCGGGTCGTTCACGATGGCGTCGACCAGCAGCTTGCGCCAGACGCGGTTGCGGCCGGCGATTTCGACCGGGTTGCTCGCGAGCGGCACGAGCCCGTCGGCGAAGGACGGATAGCGATAGCCCCACATCCAGGCGTGCATCGCGCCCATCGACGTGCCCATGACCAGCCGGAGCTTCGTCAGGCCCAGCCCCTCGGTGACGAGCCGGTGCTGGAGCCGCACCATGTCGGCATAGCGATAACGCGGGAAGCGCATGCGCAGCCCGTCGCTCGGCTTGCTCGACTGCCCGTGGCCCACGTTGTCGGGCAGGATGATGAAATACCGTTCGGCGTCGAGCAGCTGGCCCGCGCCGAAGAGCAGGCCCGCGTACCCTGGCGCCACGAAACCGGCGCCGCTGCCGCCCGTGCCGTGCAGGATGAGCACCGCATTGCGCACGACGCCATCGGCGTCCTTCCGCGGCTGGCCGATCGTGCGGTAGTGCAGGCGGATCTCCGCCGCGACGTCGCCGCTGTCGAACCGCACGTCACGCGCGACGAAGTCGTGCTCGATGGGCGCCGGAAAAGGCGCCTGCGCGGCCGCGGTCCGCGCCGTCGTCGTGAGCACCGCGAGGAGCAGCCAGATGGTGTGGCGCATGGGGTCTCCGTGACCGCCGCGCGCGGCCATGCAGGTCAGCGCACGAAGCGCACGCGGAAGAGTCTGGGCCAGAGCTTGCCGGTGATGAGGAACGTGTCGTTCGACGGATCGTGCGCGATGCCGTTCAGCACGTCGGTGCCATAACGTTCGGCGGCGGGCAGCAGATTCGAGGCGTCGATCGTCGCCGTGACGGCGCCGGTCTTCGGATCGATGCGGACGATCCGGTCCGTCATCCACACGTTGGCGTAGACATGCGGGCCGACACACTCGAGTTCGTTCAGCTGGTCGACCGGCTGCCCACCCTCGCGCACGACCACTTCGCGCATCGCGCGGAACGTCTCGGGACCGCGGAACGTGAGCCGGGCGCTGCCGTCGCTCATCACGAGTTCCTGGCCGTTGTGGCAGAGCCCCCAGCCTTCGCCGCTGTACGGAAACGTCGGGCCCTTCTTGAAGGTGTCGCGGTCGTAGGTGTAGACGGTCTCGTGTTTCCAGGTGATCTGGAAGAGGCGCGTGCCGACGAGGGCAAGCCCTTCCGCGAAGACCGGCGCCGGCACGTCGAGACGGCGCAGCACGCGGCCGGTGGCGAGGTCCACCTCACGCAGGCTCGAGCGCCCTTCGAGGCCGGTGCTCTCGAAGAGCCGCCCGCCGGCGAGCACGAGGCCCTGAGTGAACGCATTCGGATCGTGCGGATAGGTCTGGACAATCTGCACGCGCAGCCGTTCGGTGCCGACCCGCTGCTCCACCGCCGGGACGGACGCGGCGGCCGGCGGCGCGGGCGCCGCCCGGCCCGTCGCCTCGCAGGCCGTCGCACCGAGGATGCCCGCACCGAGAGCGACGAGGGCCAGCAGCTGCACCGATCGATTCACGACACCTCTCCGCGTCACCGCAGGGTGAACGACAGCTCGAGCACGACGCGCACGGCCACCGGCTCGCCCAGGCGCATGCCCGGCGCGAAGCGCCACTGGCGCGCCGCCTTGATGGCTTCCTGGTCGAGGCCGAACACCGAGTCGAGCGACTTCAGCACTTCGACGCGGCCGACCGAACCGTCGGGCAGGACCACCGCGCGCAACTGCACCACGCCCTGCACCTTGGCGCGCATCGCTTCGGCAGTGTAGACGGGCTTGATCTCGCGCAGCAGCCGCGGCGAGCTCACGCCGTTGCCGATGTCGTACTCGCCACCGCCGACGCCGCGGGTGTTCCCGGGCCCGAGCCCGACGCCGTCCCCGGAACCGGAGCCGCCGCCGGTGCCCGTGCCGCCGCCACCGCCCGACCCGCTGCCGGCCGAGGTGGACGACGGCGACTCGGCCATGATCGCACCCGGCGCTTCGACGGGGGCCGCGGCCGTCTGCACGGCCGGGATGAGCGTTTCCTGCGGCGGCTCTTCCTGCTTCGGCTCTTCCTTGACCGGCTCGGGTTCGACCGCCACCGGCACGCTGACCTTTTCCTTGCCCGGCAGCTCGACCGCCTTGGGCGGCTCTGGCGAGTTGTCGCCGCCGCCACCGCCGCCGCCGCCGGGGCCTTCTTCGGCAATCCAGACGATGTCGTCGGGCAGGCGTTCGGGAATGAACTCGGCCACCTGCGGCCGCGGCATGTAGCGGATGGCCAGGAACACGAGGACCACCATCGCGACGTGCGAGGCCACGGACGCGCCAAAGGCCCCGCCCATGCGCTGCTGCTCGAAGTCGAACGACACATCGTGCGGTCGATCGAGCAGGATGTGCGTGTGACGGGCGGACCCCCGGGTAGCGGTGGCGGCCGTGCTCTGTGGTTCGGACATGCGCGGTCAGCGAAGGGACGGGCGGCGCGTGCCCCAATTCTGACCGACGCTTCTCGCCGGAGACAAGGGCAATCGACGCGCGCCGCGATCCGCTCGGCGTCCTTTCCTCTTTTGACGCCGCCGGGCGGCTGGCGGGCGCATCCTCCCACCCGTGCTCGCGACCGGTGCTAGAATCGGGGGCATGGCCACGCACGCACTTGCTCTCATCGGTCCCCTCGGTCTGCCGGAGATGCTCATCATCCTGGCGATCGTCATCCTGATCTTCGGCGCCAACCGCCTGCCGGAACTCGGCCGTGGCATCGGCGCCGGCATCAAGAACTTCAAGTCCGGCATCAAGGACGAAAGCCCGAAGTAAGGCCCGCCGGCACCGCCGTCCGGCGGTGTCACAGCACGATGCGCGCGTCGCCCACGCGGCGTGTCACCCGCTCCCTATCCAGATACTCCAGCAACGGGATCGCGTACTTGCGCGTGACGTTGTAGGTGTCCTTGAAGGTCTTCACGTCCACGGTCGCCCGCCCGTCGGGCGCGGCCGCTTTCCGCGCGCGTATCTCTGCCTTCAGACCCTCGAGCACGACCGCGTGGAAGATGAGCGTGTCGACGCGCACGAGCGTCTTCGCCTTGACGAGCAGTTGCACGAGCGTCTCGACCGCGGCCGCCGGCCGCCGCGCCTCCCCCGGCAACGCTCCCGCGTCTGGCGGCGCCAGCCCGGCCTCCCGAAACCGCTGATCCAGCCAGGCGTGGGTCGCCTGGTCCTCGGCCGAGAGCGACACGCGGTGCGCGGTGAGCGCCAGCGTGTCGGTGGCCACGATTCGGCCGGCGGCGACGAGTGACGCCACGATGCCGTCCACGACCGCCGGCGGCACCACGCGGAACCACCGGCCGCGCGCGTCTTCGAGGCCGAGTCCCGGAGCGAGCGGCTGCGCGCGGTGGAAGTCGGCCAGCCCTGCGAGCATGGTCGCAATCGGCCGCTCGAGGGCCGCGGCATCGACCACCCAGTCGCCGCCACGCACGGCCGCGCCGGCGCTCACGAGCCGATCGACCACGGCCACGACCTCGGCGCGCGTCGCGCCCAGGCGCCGCGACAGCTCCTGCACCGTCACCCCGGCCGCGCCGGCCGACGCCACGAGCACGCGCGTCGCCGACGCGCGATCGGCGAGGAGGTCTGGCAGCACGGCGAGCGCCGCCATGCGGGCCACCCCGCGCGTGGTGCGCACGCCCGGCCGCGGCGGCAGCGGATCGAGTACCACGCCGCCGCCCACGGTCACGAGTGGCGAGTAACTGCGCACGATGAGGCGGTCGCCGCGCGTCAGCACCGCCGGCGTCTCGAACCTGAGGCGCACATCCGCCTCGCCGCCAGCCGCCACCAGGCCGGCGCTGCCGGCCACCGCCACCCGCGCCAGCAGTTCCGCCGTGCCCTGATGGACGCGGACGCGCGCCCCGTGCCTGAGCGTCGCGCCGGGCAACATCGTGAGGTGCGCATCGGCGCGCCGCGTCACGGCCAGCGCCCCGGGCGATGCGAGCACGCTGCCGCGCGGCACGTCGGCCACCTCCAGCCCCGCGAGATTGACGGCCACGCGCTTCCCCGCCGAGACGCGCGGACGCGCGCCGCCGTGCATGTGGAGCCCCCGCACTTTCACGATCCGTTCCGCCGGCAGGAGCGACAGCTCGTCATCGACCGCGAGTGTGCCCTGCACCAGCGTGCCGGTCACGACGGTGCCGAATCCTTTCATCGTGAACGCACGATCCACCGGCAGGCGCGCCGCGCCGCGGTCGTTGCGCGCCGGCACCGCCCGCGCCAGCGTCGCAATCGCGCGGCGCAGCACATCGAGCCCGTCCCCCGTGTGCGCCGACACCGGCACGATCGGCGCGTCCTCGAGGAACGACCCGGCGACCAGTTCGCGGACCTCCTCCATCACGAGCGCCGTCATGCCGGTCTCCGCGGCGTCGGTCTTGGTCACGACCACGAGGCCGCGGCCCACGCCGAGCAGCCGGCAGATGTCGAAGTGTTCGCGCGTCTGCGGCATCACCGATTCGTCGGCGGCGACGACGAGCAGCACGAGGTCGATGCCGCCGACGCCGGCCAGCATCGCGCGCACGAACCGTTCGTGGCCGGGCACATCCACGAACGACGCCATCACGTCATCGGCGACCGGCGCGTGCGCGAAGCCGAGCTCGATGGTGATGCCGCGCGCCTTCTCCTCCTTGAGGCGGTCGGGGTCGGTGCCGGTCAGCGCCATCACGAGCGCGCTCTTGCCGTGATCGATGTGTCCGGCCGTGCCGACGACGATCGTGCGCATCAGCGGCGCCCCTTCTTCGACGCGCTCCGCTCGCGGCGGCCGTCGCGACGGCGCTTCCCGGTCCGCGGCGGCGCGGGACGTCCATGCTTCGGCGCCGCCTGACTGCGGCGCGGCCCGCGCGCGCGTTCGTCGCGGCGCACGGTGTCGAGCACTTCGGCAATCCCGAGTTCCACCTGGCGGCGGTCCATGTCCACGCGCAGCACCTGCACGCGTACGGTGTCGCCGAGCCGGAAGATCCGCTGCGTGCGTTCGCCGAAGAGCACCCGCGCCTGCTCGTCGTAGCGGTAGAAGTCATCGGCCAGCGTCGAGACGTGCACCAGCCCTTCGACGAAGTGGTCCGTCATCTGCACGAACAGGCCGAACGCGGTGACGCCGGTGATGTACCCGGCGAACACCTCGCCCACCTTGTCGGTCATGAAGCGGACCTTCTTCCACTGCAGGAGCTCGCGTTCGGCTTCCTGCGCCCGCCGCTCCATGGCCGACGTGTGCTGCGCCACTTCCGGCAGGGCCTCCTCGAGCTCGGCGCGCCGCTCGTCGTCGGCCGCGCCGTGCCGCAGTTCACGCAGGACGCGATGTACGACGAGGTCCGGATAACGCCGGATGGGCGACGTGAAGTGGGTATAGGTGTGCGCGGCGAGCCCGAAGTGCCCGAGGTTCTGCGCGTCGTAGCGGGCCTTCTGCATCGTGCGCAGCATCAGGAACGCGATCGGCCGCTCCTCCGGCGTGCCCTTGATGCGATCGACGAGGCGCTGGAAGTCGCGCGGATGCACGCCGCCGGGCGCGGCATCGAGGCTCACGCCGAGCGACGACACGAAGTCCTCGAACTCGAGCACCCGCACCGGCTCCGGCGCTTCGTGCACGCGATAGAGCGACGGCATCCCCTTCGCTTCGAGGTGCGCGGCCACGGTCTCGTTGGCCAAGAGCATGAACTCCTCGATGAGCCGGTGCGCGACGTTGCGCTCGGCGGCGACGATGTCGGAAATGGCGCCATCGGCGTCCACGCGCACCTCCGCCTCCGGCAGGTCGAAGTCGATCGACCCGCGCCGCCGGCGGCGTCCGTTCAGCACCGCGAAGAGCTCGTGCATCAGCTCGAAGGTGGGTACGAGGTCGCGATAGGTCTCGCGCAGGCCGGGATCGCGCTCGAAGACGATGCCGTTGACGGCGGTGTAGGTCATGCGCGCGCGGCTGTGGATGACGCCGTCGTGCAGCTCGTAGCGCACCACCTCGCCCTCGCGGTTGACCTCCATCAGGCAGCTCTGGACGAGCCGGTCGACGTGCGGATTCAGGCTGCAGACGCCGGTGGCGAGCTCGTGCGGGAACATGTGCACGGCCCGTTCCGGGAAGTAGACCGACGTGCCGCGCTCGAAGCCGTCGAGGTCGAGCGCGCTGCCCTCGCGCACGTAGTGGGCGACGTCGGCGATGTGCACGCCGAGCCAGTAGTGCCCGTTCGGCCGCCGCGCGATCGAAATGGCGTCGTCGAAATCGCGGGCGTGTTCGCCGTCGATCGTCACGACGACCTCGCCGCGGAAATCGGTGCGGCCGGCGATCTCGTGCGGATGGACGGCGGCATCGCGGGCCCGCGCTTCGGCCACCGCGTCGGGCGCGTGGTCGTCGGGGATGCCGTGTTTACGCAGCACCACCTCGGTGTCGACGCCGGGGTCGTCGAGCGGCCCGAGCACCTCCACGATGCGGCCGGCGGCATCCGCGGTCGGACCGGGCCAGCGCGTGATCTCGACCGTGACCATGTCGCCGTCGGCCGCTTCGAGCAGCGTGTCGGCGGGCACGCGGATGTCGGTGTCGAGCCGGGCGTCGAAGGGACGCACGAGCGCCACGCCGCGGCGGTCGCGCCGCAACTGGCCGACGATGCGGGCGCTGCGGCGCTCCTGCACCTCGAGGATGCGGCCTTCGAGGCGTTCGGCGTCGCGGCCCGACTCGACGCGCGCGACCACCCGATCGCCGTGCATGGCGCCGCCGCGGCGCGACGCGGGAATGAAGACGTCGGCGCCGCCGCCGTCGGGAATCACGAAGGCGATGCCGCTGGCATGCCCCTGCAGGCGGCCGCTGACGTCGTGCACGCGGTCGGGCAGGGTGTAGCGGTTCCCGCGCACGACGACGAGCGCGCCGTCGGCCACGAGGGCCTTGAGCTCACGGCGGAACGTCGCCTGCAGCTCGCGCGGGATGGCGAGCTGGCGGGCCAGATCACGCGCCGTGGCCGGCGGACCGGCAGCAGCACGAAGCTGTTCCAGGAGGTGGTGACGATCGAACGCAGGCACGGGCACGGGCGCGGCACGGGAGGCCGCGGCCCAAGCGTATCAGGCCGGACCGGTGAGGAGCACCTGCAAGTCGCCGACGTTGGTGCCGGTCGGGCCGATCCGCACGAGATCGCCGGTGGCCGCGAGCCACGGATAACTGTCGTTGTCGTCGAGCGCGCGTCCGGCAGCGAGCCCGGCCGTGGCGGCCCGCGCCGCCGACGCCGTGTCCACGATGGCGCCAGCCGCATCGGTGGGCCCGTCGATGCCATCGGTGCCGATCGACGCGACCACGGTGGACGCGTCGTGCGCCGCCAGCACGTCCGCGAGCGCCAGCGCGAACTCCTGATTGCGGCCGCCGCGTCCGCCGCCGCGCACGCGCACCGTCGTCTCGCCGCTCGTGATGACCGCGACCGGCCGCCCGGCCGCCGCACTCGCCGCCAGAGCCGCCTGCCACCACGCCGCGGCCGCGAGCCGCGCCTCGCCGGTCAGCGGGGCCTCGATTACGATCGGCGTGTAGCCGCGATCGACGGCCGCCACCGCTGCCCCGGCCATCGCCTGGCGCCGTCCGCCGATGACCTCGGCCGTGGCTCGCAGCAGCCGAGCGTCGCCGGGCTTCGGGGTGTCCGGGAGCGCGCCGCGCCGCCCGGCATCGAGCACCGCGCGCACGTCATCCGGCAGGCCGTCCCAGCCGCCGTGATGTTCGACCGCCGCCACGGCATCGGCCCACGTGGACCCGTCCGGCACACACGGGCCCGAGCCAATCACGCTCAGGTCGTCGCCGATGACATCCGAAATGGCAAAGGTCACGACGGTGCCGGGACAGGCCGCGGCAAGCCGCCCGCCCTTCACGCGCGACAGGTGTTTCCGCACGGCGTTGAGCGCCGTGATGTCGGCACCGCCCTTCATCACGTGCGCGACGGCCTGCTGTTTCACCGCGAGCGTCATGCCGTCGATCGGCGCGGCCATGAGCGCGCTCGCGCCGCCCGAGAGCAGGCACACCAGACAGCCGTCGGCCGGCACGCGGGCCGCCAGGTCGAGTGCCAGGCGGGCTCCCTGCTCGCTGCCCGGCGTGGCGAACGGGTGTCCGGCTTCGACGAACGCCCACGGTGCCGTCCATCCGTCCGGACGGTGCGGGGCGATGACGAGACCCTGCGCGATCGGCCCGGGCGGCGCCGCGGCGAAGGCCTCGAACATGCCGGCCGCCGCCTTTCCGACCGCCACGACATGGAGGCGCCCATCACCTCGCGGCGCCGACGCCCGCATGGCGTCGGCCACGCGCGGCATGAGTACGCGCGGCGACACCGCCTCGACACCGCCGAGGGCGATGGCGAGCGCGTCGGCGCGACGACGGCCGCGCAACGCGGCTAGTTGATGCGGAGCGGGTCGGTCCACGCCGACAGCCTGGTGACGACGTCGAACTCCTTCAGCAGGCGGGCGACGACTTCGTCGGCGTCGGCCTTGTGCGAGAGCGCGTCGATCTCCGAGATGATGCGGCAGAGGGCCACTTCAACGGACCGGATGGCGTGTTCCGAGAAATATTCGCGCTGGGCATCCAGGCATTCCTGGTGCTTGACGAACTCTTCCCGGTAGAAATCGATGAGAGAAAGGACGGGGATAGCCTGGAGGGGGCGCGCGCTCAGGAAATGCGGCATGGGGCCTCGGGTCCTGTGCATTCAGTCAGCTTGTCTCCGAGTGTAGGACGGGCCCCGGCACCTGTCAACGGGCCAGCGGTCCCTGCGGATCCCACTTCCAGGTGGCGAGGAGCCCCGCCGCCGCCCCGACCAGCGCGCCGCCCGCGAGCAGCCCGGCGATGTCGGTCCACAGGAGCGGCCGGAGGGCGTCGTTGCCGAGCGCCGCGGCGAGCGGACCGAGCGCCCGGGTGAGCGCGCGGCCGAGCAGCGACAACCCGCCCAGGGCCGCCAGCGCGCCGAGCGCGCCCTGGATGGCGCCCTCGACCACGAACGGGCCGCGGATGAAGGCCACCGGGGCCCCGACGAGCGCCATGATGCCGATTTCCTCGCGGCGCGCCTCGAACGACAGCCGGACCACCGCCACGACCGTGGTGGCGGCGCCGAGCACGAGGGCGAGGGCCGCGATCCAGCCGGCCGTGCGCAGCGCCGTGATGACGGCGATGAGCCGCGACAGCCACTGGCGATCGAACCGCACGTCGGCCACCCCGGGCAGCGCCGCGAGACTCGCCGCCAGCGCATCGGCCCCGCCGGCCATGCCGGCTTCCGAGAGGCGGACCTCGAAGGAGGCCGGGAACGGATTGGCGTCGAGCGACGCGGTCACGTCGCCCAGTTCCGGGAACTCGGCGCCGAAACGCGCCAGCGCCTGCTCCTTCGAAACGAGCGTGACTCCGCTCGTCACGCCGCTCCGGTCGATCACCTGCCGGATGGCGGCCTGCTCCGCTTCGGTCACGACATCGTCGAGGTACACGGACACCTCGGCCGCTTCCGACCAGCCGCCCGCCACCCGCTCCACGGTGCCCGAGACGACGCGGAACGCGCCGAGCATGGCAAAGGCGACGGCGATCGTCGCAATCGAGAGCAGCAGCGTCCAGCGGGCGCGGGCCAGGCTGGCCACCGCTTCCTGCCACGCGTAGGCGAGCGCCCTCATGCCTCGGCCCTCGCGCCGCGCGTCGATTCGAGGTGCAGCACGCGGCGGCCGACGTGGGCGATGAGCGCGCGATCGTGCGTGGCGACGAGTACGGTGGTGCCGGCCGCGTTGATGTCGCGGAACACGTCCATGATCTCGAGCGACAGGTCCGGATCGAGGTTGCCGGTCGGCTCATCGGCGAGCACGACCTGCGGCTCGTTCACGAGCGCGCGGGCGATGGCGATGCGCTGCTGCTCGCCGCCCGAGAGTTCCGGTGGATAGGCCAGCGCGCGATGCTGCAGGCCGACACCCTTCAGCACCTGGTAGGTGCGGCGCCGCTGCTGCTCGACCGGCACGCCGAGCACGCGCATCACGAAGGCGACGTTGTCGAAGACGGTCTTCGTGGGGATGAGCTTGAAGTCCTGGAAGACGACCCCGAGCGAGCGGCGATACGCCTGCACCTCACGCGTCGAGAGCGTGGCCAGCTCGCGTCCGCCCACGGTGAGCGTGCCCTCGGTAGGCACCTCCTGCCGCAGCAGCAGCCGCAGCAGCGTGGACTTGCCGGCGCCGCTCGGTCCGGTGAGGAACACGAACTCGCCTTTGTCGACCGTGAACGTCAGCCGGTCGAGCGCGGTGACGTCGGTGCCGTAGATCTTGGTGACGTTGTGGAGTTCGATCACGGGAAGTCGCGCGGGCGGCGCGAACCTCGCGCCGCCGACGCGGACATAGTAGCAGGGCGGGCGCCGCGCGCCGACCGAAACCTACGCGTCGAGCGTGGTCCGCAGGAGCTGCGTGAGGCGTTTCGGATCGGCCTTGCCGCCCGAGGCCCGCATCGCTTCGCCCACGAGGAAGCCGAAGGTGGCCTTCTTGCCGCCGCGGTACTGCGCGACGGCATCAGGCTGCGCGGCCACGATCTGCTGCACGATTGTGTGCAGCGCGCCGTCGTCCGAGACCTGCGCCAGGCCCTGCGTCTCGACGATTGCCGCCGCGTCCTGGCCGGTGCCGTACATCTGCTCGAAGACGCCCTTCGCCACGGTGGTGCTGATGGTGCCGCCGTCGATGAGCCGGATGAGCGCGCCGAGCGCCTCGGCGGTCACCGCTACCTCGGCAATCGCGGCCTCACGCGCCTTGAGCACGCGCAGCACCTCGCCCATCACCCAGTTGCTCGCCGCCTTCGGATTCCCGCAGGCCGCCGCCACCTTCTCGAAGTAGTCGGCGAGGCCGCGCGATTCGGTCAGCACGCCGGCGTCGTACTCGGGCAGCCGGTAGTCGCGCACGAACCGCGCGCTGCGATCGTCGGGCAGTTCGGGCATGGCCGCGGCCACGCGGGCGCGCCGCGCCTCGGAGACGGTCACCGGCGGGAGATCCGGTTCGGGGAAGTAGCGATAGTCGTGCGCCTCTTCCTTGCTGCGCATCGAGAACGTGCGCCCGAGCGCCGAGTCGAAGAGCCGCGTCTCCTGCACGATGCGCTCGCCGTGGGCGACGCAGTCGGTCTGGCGCGCGATCTCGTATTCGAGCGCCTTCTGCAGATAGCGGAACGAGTTCAGGTTCTTGACCTCGACCTTGGTGCCGAGCGTCGTGACCCCGCGCGGCCGCACCGAGACGTTGGCGTCGCAGCGCAGACTCCCCTCTTCCATGTTGCCGTCGTTGGCGCCGATCCAGACGAGCAGGCGCCGCACGCTCTCGAAATAGTGCGCGGCTTCGTTCGGCGTGCGCAGTTCCGGCTCGCTCACGATCTCGATGAGGGGGACGCCGGCGCGGTTGTAGTCGAGGTAGGTGCGCCGATCCGAGTCGGCGAAGCCGTCGTGCACCGACTTGCCGGCATCCTCTTCCATGTGGATGCGCGTCAGGCGGATCGCGCGGGTGCCGCCGTCCACCTGGATGGTGACATGGCCGCCGGTCGCGATCGGGCGTTCGTACTGCGAGATCTGATACCCCTTCGGCAGGTCGGGATAGAAGTAGTTCTTCCGCGCGAAGATCGACGTCTCCTGCACGGTGCAGCCGAAGGCGAGTGCGGCGGCGACCGCCAGGTCGACCGCCGCGCCGTTCAGCACCGGCAGCGCGCCCGGCATGCCGAGGCACACCGGGCAGACATCGTGATTGGCCGTCTCGCCGAAGCGCGCCGGGCACCCGCAGAAGATCTTGGTCGCGGTCTGGAGCTGCGCGTGAATCTCGAGCCCGATGACGGGCTCGAGGGCCACACGTGACGCGGTGAGACTCACACTCGCGGGCCGGCCGCGACCACGGCGGCGTCGACGTCGGCCGCGAACGTCCTGAAGTTGTCGACGAACATCTGCGCCAGCTTCTGCGCCTGGGCGTCGTAGGCGGCGCCGTCGGCCCAGGTGCCGCGCGGATTGAGCACGCTCGCCGGCACGTCGGGACAACTCGTCGGCACGTCCACGTTGAACACCGGATGCCGCTCGAAGCCCACGCTGTCGAGCGCGCCCGAGAGGGCGGCGCGGATCATGGCGCGGGTGTAGGCGATCTTCATCCGCGAGCCGACGCCGTAGGGGCCGCCGGTCCAGCCGGTGTTCACGAGCCACACCTTGGCGTCGTGCTTCGCGATCTTCTCGCCGAGCATCTTCGAGTAGACGTTCGGGTTCATCGGCAGGAACGGCGCGCCGAAGCAGGTGCTGAAGGTGGCGCTCGGTTCGGTCACGCCCTTCTCGGTGCCGGCCACCTTGGC